>JAITDT010000032.1 GCA_031282425.1 Holosporaceae bacterium
TCTTTGAGTCGGTAAATATTTCTTTATTTCCCCCTACTGTTCCAAGGTTAGCTCCATACACCAATAAATAGGCAATTACCTCTTTTTATAAATAATAGCGTCAACATAACCTAGCAAAAATATACATTACTCCACCACTACTGTGACTTTATTAATGGAAGGAGGCCATGGAAAATCAAATATTTTGCGCCCTAAAGAATCTATTTTGAAACTTTGCAAAAAAGAAAGCGTTTCATCCGACACGTTTTCATTAATATGCGCCTCTAAAGCATTATCAAGGGTTTTAACCACATAAAAAATAGAAATATCATCTTGAAAGAAAAGGGTTTTTGCCAGTTGCTCCAGAATGTTCACAGAAAAAACGGTTACGTTATTTTTGAAAATTTGCGCTTTGATAACCATCCGATAATAGTCGTCGGAGACGGCAGAATACTTTTCGTCGCCGGGAGCGTTGCTAACATAGTAGTTGGTATTTTCGAAAGGATTTGAGAAATCATCGGTTTTTAGGAAACGCTCTCCCAGATATAAAATAGGTCGAGATACTCCAACGAGAGCTCCGAGATTGTCGAGATATTCTCTTTCGCACTCGTCAATAGAGCGCTGTCCATCACATCCAAAAACCCCATTCCCACGCTTCCAACGCTTTGCAAAAGTCTGCTTTTGACGCCCTGATCGCTTTCCTCGTCTGTGCCTATGGTGATTTGCGTGTTTGCAACAATTGTAACATCTGGAATAAGCGGATCGATCTGGGTTAATTCATTCACTAAAACTATGATGGAACCTACTTGAGAGCAGGCGGCCAAAACGCTGGATTCCACGAACGACTCCACCGGTCCGTCGGGTAATTGGAGCGCAGACGTCGTTAAAAAAGTAATGCTTCCGGAATTATTTTTTAGAACTGTATTTTCCGGAATCACCATATTGGGACGGCCTTTAGTCGCCATAGTCGTGGTGGGAGTGGCCTTGCCTTTTTGACGGCTAATCCCCGATAGGTGATGACATCCCTCAATTCCTGACCAGTCGCCTTGTACGGATTCAAACAACTTCTCAGTCTAATCAGACTTTCGTTTTTATCTAAAATTTGAAGTGCATGTTAATCAGAATAGCCACTAAATCCGTAGATGAATTGGAATCCGAAATAAATTCCGATTTCTCCGAATTAAATGCCACCGAACTATTATGGATTTTTGATGAACTCCGTCAATTTGTGAACCACCTCAAAGCTCTTCTCCTTTTCCTCCATTCATGATTTTCCTGTTGTACAACCGCACCTCCGACCCCATTCTTCCGGACTTCGGCGGTAAAAGTCCGATGTGGCCAAAGGATATGTTCTTAAAAAGAACGTCGTAGTTCTGGCCTTCATAGCTACCCGATACATTCTCATGACGGCAAAAGACTTTTTAAGGTCTTAATACTCGCGTCTCCGACTTCAAATCCAGCAAAATACAGCCGGTTTCTATCAACAGCCTGGATCTTATTTGCTTTTTTGTAGATATACAACCCGTCCCAACACAGGAATTTTACCTTTGCTTGCAGGAACCATCATATTCTTAATTTGTAAGGCAGCCCTTCTTATCCAATTGATAACAAACTTCTACGTTAGCTCTTTAGAAGCCTCGCCTTCGAAATCCGCAACCCTCGATAGCTCAATGGCTGCCTCCTTATGCCTTCCGGATGCCTCTCTCTACCGTCTCCTTCCCTAAAATCCATTCCACAAACTTTGCATAAATACCTCTGCTTCTCTCCAATAAATCCTCTCTTGCTCAACTCGTCGCCACTACACCTCTTGCAATTTGTCATGCCTTCCTACACAAAATCCTTTCCTCCTTCTTTCATTCGTATAGTTGAGCCCCAAGGCGGTTGCTTTAATGAATTTTTTTTAATAATATTTCATTGCGACTGCGGGCGCGAGGTTAACATGGATGAAAAAGACAATCAGATTGATGAGAATGCGGCGGAAAATTCTGCAGCTGTTAGCGATGATGCATCAAGCGAAGAACAAATTCAAAAATTAAAGGAAGAAATTAGCCGGCTTCAGGACAGTCTTTTGCGTAAAGCGGCAGAATCCGAAAATCTTAGAAAAAGGTTGGAAAAAGAAAAAGAAGACGCTATTAGATACTCCAACGCAAAGTTTGCGAAAGATTTGCTGGCAACGCTAGATAATTTCGAAAGGGCTATGGAAAATTCCGTCTCCCTGGAAGAAAAAATCAAAACGAATGTTGATTTTAAGGCATTTTTTGATGGAATACTGCTGTGCGAGAAGGAAATACTCTCGACTTTCAAAAAGCATGGGATCTCAAAAACAGAAGTGAAGGAAGGAGATGAGTTCGATCCTGAATTTCACATGGCCATGTGCGAGTTAGAGAGTTCTGCTCATAAAGCAGGCACGATTATAAAAGTATTTCAGACCGGCTATATCTGTAATGATCGACTACTACGCCCAGCTATGGTGAGCGTTTCCAAGAAAATATGAGTTGTTTGACTCCTCTTTGCGTAGATCTGGATGGTACTCTCATAGAGGAGGATGTGACTTTGAAAGCCGTTAAAATTTATGTTAATTGCAGTTTTTTTAATCTGATAATGGTGTTGGTTTGGATAATTCGTGGACGAGCTTATCTTAAGTACAGAATTGCTCAGCGCGTCGATTTAGATGTAAAATCGCTAAGTTATCGAAGAAAGCTTTTAACCTTTATTCGAGAAAAGAAAAATAAAGGGCATAAAATTTTTCTGGCTACCGCTTGTAATCAGATATACGCTGACAGTATTTCCGATTATTTAGGAATTTTCGACGGTGTTTTTGCTAGTACTGAGCGCAAAAACCTGCGAGCAGAAGCAAAGGCGCAAGCTTTGGTGAGGGCGTTTGGAAGAAAGGGTTTTGACTACGCTGGAAATTCCAACGACGACATTTTTGTATGGAAAGAGAGCGCCGAATGTATTTTGGTGGCTCCAACAAAAAACGTCTTGAAAAAAATGCAAGGATGCAAGTATCTGGTTGTTTGAGAAATGAGAAAGTGAAAATAATGAATGATTTACAATCTTCTCGGGCAGTTGCGCATATTGCGCGGAATATAATAAAAAAGGTCAGCACTGCACCGCCGAATTATCTGGAGATATTTATTCGATGGAGAGACGTTATAGGAGAGCATGTCGCGTCCATTTGCGTACCGCATAAAGTCGTTAACATGGGCAATGACAAAATATTGGTACTGAAAACCATCAAAGGACGCGGATTGCAGATTCAGCATGAAGGTCTCAGAATTTTGAATTCCGTGAATAAATTTCTGAAGAAAAAAACTTTCTCAAAGATACGCGTTTTCCAAACGGAAGCCATCGAGTTTTAATGAAGAAGTTTTTTGATTTCTAAAACAAAGTATTGCCCATAGCGGTGTGTTTGCGCCATGCTGAAAATGTTGTCGTGTTCAATGCCTTGGGGAGACTGACTGTCCAAGAGAGTATGGTCCCTGGCATGCACACGCTTCCACAGATGGAGTGAAAATAGTTTATTTTGGAAAATTTTAACCACGTTGAAACAGAAAAAAAACGGCTGGAATTTTAGATTGTTTTTATGAATTCTACCACCCTAAAACTTCATAGGTTCTGGAGCTCCCAAAAAAAAGAGGCCCTCAAAATATAGGTAAAAATGTGGCCGGAAACGAAAATTCATATCGGAGGAGAGAAGACGCGATTTATTTCACTGTCACAGAAGTTCAAACTCACGATTCCAAAGTTACCGGGGAGATGATGAATTTTCTGAATCTTGACGAAATCAGAAGATTTATTGCGAATAAAGCTTACGACAAAATCAGAGCTTTAAAAGAAAACAATATTCAAGCTGAAATTCCAAACAAAAGAAATAGGGAAACACCATTTATATCATTTTCACTTAGAATTCACCGCAGCCATAATGGCAAGTTCTAGTGTTTCATATAAATGGGCAATATATCTGACTTTATTTTTCATCCAATCCCAAAAATGTTCTATTGGA
>JAITDT010000039.1 GCA_031282425.1 Holosporaceae bacterium
TTCAGCCGCATGATCCTGATCCTTACCAGATACTGACCGACAGTGCGAGGATCATTTTTATCGAGTTGCCAAAGTTCAACCCGAAGAAGGAGGATCGACGCGATTTACTTACGGCTTGGTTATCATTTTTGAAAGATCCGATTTTCATGGACGAATCTTTTCTAAAAGTAGAGGAAGTTCATGAAGCGATGGAAACGCTGAAATACATCAGCGCAGACGATGAAATCCGCGCCATCTCCGATCTGCGCCAAAAGACCATCAACGATCGCAATAGCGAAATGACCGTCGCTAGAGAGGAGGGAATCGCCATCGGTGAAGAGAGAGGGAAAGCCGAGGGCGAATTGAAAGCAAAGCGCGAGGCTGCGTTGAAGATGATGAAGAAAAACGTCGATTTAGTAGATATATCTGAGTTTACTGGTCTCACCATCGAGGAACTAGAGAAGCTCAGGTAGACTCTTACCTGGAGCGTACGCGTAGTGGCGGGAAGGAGTGATGGAGTTGTTGAATAACAATCAGCTTCCAGTTGTATTTTTTGAAACAGAAGATGGAAAAGTTAGGCTACGTGCGACAGTAAAAGATGAAACAATTTGGTTAACTCAAAAAATGATTGCGAAGCTATATGACACAGACAGATCTGTAATCGCAAAACATTTAAAGAATATCTTTCAAGATCGGGAATTGGAGGAAAATTCAGTATGTGCAAAATTTACACAAGGCGAATACGATGAAGCATTTGAAACATGGCGTGAAAACAGTACTGAAGCGGTGAATTTAAAGTCAGCGCAGGAAGAACTGGCCATAGCTGAGAAGAATCATCATCAAGCAGAGGAAGCGTGGAATACAACGGCAGAAGCGAAAAAGCACGAAACATTGCGCAATGCAAGTCTTGAGGCCAATATTCCATATGAAAATGCACTGAAAGCGTGGAAAGAGAGTAGCGACATTGCCGCATTGCTTGATACTATTAATAATTCGGATCCCGAGAGTGAAGAACATCAGATTGCAGTCGATGAGTATAATAACGAATTAAACGCATGGAGAAAAACCGACGAGATAGCGCTGCTGTACGAAGAGCAACAGACTAAAGAGGGAGCTTTTTGGGACTACGATGCAAGTGCAGAATATCAAAATGCATATACCGCTTATCAGTCTATGCTTGAGTCACAAGCTAGCATTAGGGTCGAAAAGGAACAAGCTCTATCCAATGCAACGGAGGAATTTAATACTGCAGAAGCAGTGTGGAAAAGTCCATCAAACGAACTTTACACAGCTATGACCACAGCGCAGGCTACGTATGATGGGATCATGGGAATCCACAACTGCCTCTTGGAATAATACCGACGAGGGGAAAGAATTATTGAAAGCTTATGCGTATCATGACTCAATGGGAGAATGGGAAAATACAGAGGGAGAGGCACTGACGACCGCATATCGTGAAGCTAAGAACGCCTATGGAGATGCGTTTATGTCTATGGCTTCAGTGGCTGGCGTACGATGCATCAGAGGCTGCATATAGACGAGCATGGACTGTATATAATGGGAAAGAATTGACGACAAGCGATCTGTTCCATGATCGCGTATACTCAGCCACGCTGGATGCAGTAACGGAAATTCTGACGCCTCAGTGGAGCGGACAGTTACCATCTAATGTGGCGGAAGCAGTGATTGAAAAAGCAAATCAAATTGCTGCTGGAATACCGAGATCAAGCGAGGATATTTATACTAATTTGGAGGATACTTACAATACCTTGCAGGAGGATATGAGAGATTTTCTAACAAAGTCAACGCCAAACCATGATGCTCAATTTTCTGATAAAGAGATAAAAGACACTATCGCAAAGATGCTTTATCCACTACTTGCACTGGTTACTCCGAGGTCAGATACTAACGAAAAACTCAATATAGCGGATTATTTTGGCATCTATGGGCAATTTTTGCGAGCGGGAATTGATCCAGAAATTGTCCAATAAAGGGAGATGGCAAAGCACACTAGCGCAGAGCGCTAAGCGAGCGAACCATTCCAACCAGAACAGGCCCTAACATCACGATAAACAAGCATGGCATAGTGAAAAAGATCATGGGCAACGTCAGCATGGAAGGCACCTGCGCCGCTTTTGTTTCGGCAGCTAGCATTCTTCTCTGACGAGCGGAAGCAGATAAATCGCGTAAAGTTACATTCAACGAGGAACCGTACTCTATTGCCTGACTAAATGTCTTAGTGATTGTTTTCATCTCCGGACATTCGGCTCGGTTTTCTAAATTTTGGAAAACCTGTCGATGATCTAACGCCATATCCAATTCCACGGCTGTCACATAAAGTTCATCAGCCAAAATTGGATTGGATGATTTTAATTCCAGCGCTATTCTTTTGATGGATCTATTTAGATTCAATCCGGATTCAAAACAAATAACCAGTAGATCAACAAAATCCGGAATTCCCCGCTGGATGGCTGCTTTTCGGTCGCTCGCAATTAATTGTAGATACAGATTTGTTAGTTTATGCCCTCCAATTATGGCAATTGGCAATGAAAAAAGAATACTCTGCAGCCAAGAAGATTCGACAGAGCGTCTAACAAAAAAAATCGTCAATATAACAAATAAAGATACACCAACGATAAATTTTGACATCATAAACGTTTCTAATGATTCCCGCCGCCGGAATCCAGCTGTCAGCAACAGCCGCCGCATATCGTCAATTAGCCATTTGTTATTGGTCGCCATAAAATTAAAAAATGTTCCAAAGGTTGAACCGTCTAGGCCTAGATTTTGACTATTCTCATTGAGATCAAATTCCGGAACAGAATCGGTTGCTTTCCCGGCTCTTTTCACCATTTTAAAATCATTAATACTTTTTGTGATCAGACGTTTCAAAGATGGAATAGCAAAATAAAATGCCAATAAAATAATAAAGATCTCAAGCGCCATATTTACACCTTTATTTTTGTAACTTTCCACATGACAAAAGTTCCAGTAGCGAACAGCGTAACTGCAAGTTTCAATAGTATCTGGCCAATTCCTGGAGCGCAAAACTCTTCTAAATGATTTGGATTAATAATGGCCATAACTCCCATAAAAACAAACGGCAATGCGCTGATAATTACGGCGGACATGCGCGCTTCCGCAGACATGGCTTTTAGTTTTAGATCGAATTCTAGCCGTCGTCGAACAATTCCGGAAAGGTTTTGTAGGATTTCAGCTAAGGCGCCGCCGTTTTCCATTTGCAGCACGAGGGCAATTACCAAAAATTGAAATTCTTCGAGATCAATTTTCTCCGCTGCCGCAAGCAACGTCTTTTTGTGTTCAACGCCCATATCAAACCTTTGACTGATTATTTTAAATTCACCGGCAACGGGTTCTCGAGATTCTTCGCTCACCACTCGCATTATATGTACGATATTTAGACCAGCCTTGCATCCTCTTATCATCATGTCTATTGCATCTGGAAATAATTTTAAAAATTCCATTTTCCTGTTATTTATCATATAAGTCAAAATTCCATACGCCAGAAAAGTCCAGACGCCGATCGCAACTAAAACTCCGGTAATTATGTCAAACCATTTAAAATGAACAATTACAGATAAAAAAAAGGCGCCGCCAAAAATAAACAACGCAATGAAACTGTAAATTGATACGCCAGTTACACCGGCTCGCTCTAGCGTTAATCCAATTTTACCAATTATTCCGTGCTGATAGATTGATGGCGCCCAAAACTCCTCCTGTTCGGCTTCAGGGGAATCGGTAGCTTTCTCGCCAGGTGATTTTAACGATTTATTCAATTGCTTAGCCAAAGAATTTGCTTTTGCTTCAATTTTCTTTCGCAAATTGCTCTTTTCGAACCAATCCAATATCTGGTGGACAATCAAAAAAGTTACAATCGAGATGCATATATTATCAATAACTGAATCCATCGGAATCTCCGTTGAGTCCTCTTGCTATTTCCATAACCGAAAGCAATTCTTTATCAAGGCCGTAGGCGATAGCTCTTTCCAAAAACATAGGTTGATCCATACCAGCGTCGTATTTACCAAAAATTTTGTGATCCGATGTTTGCCCAAGTGGTACGAATCTAAATAAATGCTGATACCCTATATCTCCCCGTTCATTAAGGCCGGTAATTTCTACAATTTCCGTAATTTTTCTCGATCCATCGTGCATACGATCTGTATGAACTACTAAATTTACAGCGCCAGCAATTTGCGCTTTTACCACGTCGCTTGGGAGATTAAATCTTGACATGGCGACCATGTTTTCTAGACGTATAAAAACCTCGCGGGCTCTGTTCGCATGGACTGTAGACATAGATCCATCCTGGCCCGTGTTCATCGCCTGTAACATATCTATACATTCCGAACCACGAACTTCTCCTACAATAATGCGGTCCGGTCGCATACGAAGCGCATTTTTAACAAGATCGCGAATTGTTATTTCGCCTTTCCCTTCAATGTTTGGAGGACGGCTTTCCAAACGAACTACGTGCGGCTGCTGTAACCTTAGCTCCGCAGCGTCCTCACAAGTTACGATACGTTCGTGCGAATCTATCAACTGCGACATAGCGTTTAACAGCGTCGTTTTACCTGATCCCGTGCCGCCGGAAACAATGACATTCAAACCGCAAATGGAAGCAATCTGCAAAACTCTTGACATTTCCTCAGTTAAATTCCCATTGGAAACCATCTCCTGAAGAGTTATTGCACTTCTGGAAAATTTTCGGATGGAAATAGATGTTCCATCAAGAGCTATTGGTGGCGCTACAATATTTACGCGACTACCGTCTGGAAGGCGAGCGTCGCAAAGAGGATTCGACGTGTCGACGCGGCGACCGACTCGGTGAGCAATTCTTTGAGCGATCTGCAGCAGGTGAGCGTCATCTCGAAATTTAATGGAAGTTAATTCCATAAGCCCATTTCGCTCCACATATACCTGAGATACGCCGTTTACAACGATATCAGATATTGTGTCATCCTCCAGCAATACTTCTAACGGTCCCAAACCGACCATATTGTTGACCAGCTCTCTGGAAATTTCTATCTGTTCCTGTTTGGTAATTTGCGATCGCTTTTCCTGAGCAAAGTTGAACACAAAATTTTCAATTTTTACGCGCAGTTCTTGCGGATTTAATTTGAGAGCCGAAGCCAAATTAATCCTGCTGAGAATGGCTTCATTGGCCTCCTTTTTGAGGATAGCCAGCTGATGAGATTCTTTACTTGAACTGTTTCCTAAATCCATTATTCCTATCCGTAAATTTACTCAAACAGAGATACAAATTTATTAAAAGTATGAGGGATCAAGTTTTTAACTTTATTCATATTCCACCCGTTATCATTATCATTTTTTTTCTCGCGCGCTAGCTCTAGATCCTTGATTTTTCCGGTAATATCGTTGGCTATATTTTCAAGTATACCGGTTAATGAACTGTTGGAAATTACAAGCGGTTGGCCAATGTTGGCCGCCGCCAGTACTACTTTTTCGTCCAACGGTATTTGGTAATCGATTTTTCTATCGATAACTCTTTCAAATGTTTTTTTGGCAAGAGCGCCTCCGCTGGATAGTCCGACTTTATTGGCCACGATAAGAACTTTCTTTTGCGGTTGTTCTCTACTTAATAATTCAAGTAGGCGCGCGGTATTCCGCGCAGACGCAACGCTCATTTCCACCATAACGACAAAGCTGTCGGCTTTATCCGTGATCATTTCATTAACTTCGTCGATATTCCGTTGCATATCAATCAACAGGTAGTTAAATTGCTTTTTGATAGAGTCGATTAACGCTTCAAAAGCCGTGAGATTTATATCAACCTTTTTAAATAGACCGGTCGCTCCTCCCAGATAGTATAATCTCTGGTCGCATCTTTTTAGGATTGTTTCTAGAGAGTAATCATCTATTTTGTCCGGTGATTTCAAGATATCTATGTAGAAATTTTCCTCTTTGAGATCCAATATCAGGCCTAACGCGCCATATAAAAAATCCATGTCCAACATGGCGGTACGCTTGAAATGTCTGTTGGCTAAAATCCAGCCGATATTGGCAGTTATGGTTGTTGCTCCAGCGCCGCCTACGGAACTAACAATCTGTATTATTTTCCCTGTCTTTTCGTATTCACCGATAGCGCCGGAAGCAATTTTCAAAGAATGAAGCAGCAAATTGTTGTTTAACGGCTTAACCAAATAATCGGAAACACCCATCGTCATGAAATCCCGGAACAACCCCACATCGTTTCTACTTCCAATTGCTATTATGTTTATATCTGGAGCACTGCGCTCCTTGATCTTCGTAATATCTCCCAATGGCAATTCAGTATTGGAAATATCAACAATTAAAATTTTTGGAGTTCTGTTATTTTGCAGGAATTCGATCGCATCTGTCGACGTTCCAGAGAACACCTCCGAGCAGTCGAGTTCCATTGTTTTTATAACGTTATTTATAACTTGCTCCGATACGGGATCACACACAAATCCAATAAGATTACGGGGTAAATCAAATGAACTAATTTCAGTCATCAATTTCTCTTCTTTTTGCGGCGCAATAGCGAGCGCTAACTTCCACCTCCGCCGCTACTACCAACAGCACCAACAGCTGCAATTGCGGATTTTGCTTCCGATCCCTTATATTTTCGCGGCGCTGCAAAATCGGCTTTATTGGCAATCATCTCAATTGTGTTGTAAGTGCCGGCAGCTCCGTATTTTGGAAGATTTTTGTTTGTGTCCGTATCGCCTATGTATTCGACCCATTGGTTGCAATTTGGCTTCTTTACGTCGTATTTGAGAACATCAATTCTGATCCCAGTTTTTGCGTCCTTATAGATGCAGATACCGGAATCGATGATCCTACTGCTTATAAATCCGTGCTTGTACATTAATGTATAGAGCTGATTTTTTACTTTTTCTTGTACTTCCACCGGAATTGATTGGGGAGAAAGCAGCATAAATCCAATATTACCCTCTTCTGGGCGAACATCTCTCAAAAGTTTATCAATTTCTCCCCAAAAGTTTGAATCAGCGTTAAAATCCGGCAAACAACCGAAGAAATACGAATTTTTCACTTCTTGAGCCTCAATTCGCATAACTTCCGGAATATATCCGTCGTTGGGCAAGTATTGCTTTTCGCACCCCGCAAAAAATAAATTCGTAGCGAAGAAAATTAGCAAATATTTTGTTTTCATCATCTATCTCCCTGCTACAAAATTGAAAACCCAGCGCTATGGCTCTTTTTTATGCCCCTATGAAATTTCCGAGTTAAAACTGACTCAAATGGAGAATACATTCTGGGAACCATATCAGTTGGCGCTTTGAGTGGTTTAGATGACGGCTTCACGATATATGGCGTAACGATTATGATCAATTCCTTTTCAGTGGAGTTAATCTGAGAACTTCTAAATAAAGATCCTATTATCGGTATGTCTGCTAAAAATGGCGTTTCTGCAGCATTTGAATTTTTGGTGGTCTGCAACAATCCGGCGATTGCTAAACTTTGTCCGCTCCCCAGCTCAACAGTTGTTTCTGCTTCCTTTGTAGTCAGGGATGGAACGTCGTCCTGATTCTCATGACTAACCGTACTAACGATAGGCCTTACCTTGATGTTGATGCGATCTTCGGACATAACGACAGGTGTAAATTCAATGGATGTGCCCCACTGCTTAAACTCTGTAGTTGTTACGTCGCCACCGCTCTGTTTGACTCTATATCCCACCTCGCCGCCGGCCTTAAAAGTCGCCGTTTTACCGGAGATCGCAACAAGCGTTGGCTCGGCCAAAACCGAAGCGAAAGACTCGCTGGCAAGAGCCTCTATCAGAGCCGATAGTCCATTACCTCCCCCGACATGCGCCAACCAACGGCCTCCTGGTAGATCCGAGCCCAATACGCCATTCTGCGCTGATAACGCCCCGGCTAGTTCGGCTGTACTCGAAGTAAACGCAGGAAAAGAACTTGCATTTCCAGAAGTAAAGCCAAAATGCATTCCGGTAACATCTTTTCCTTTCGATAGAGCGCGCCAATTAATCCCTAAATTTTTTGCTATAGTTCTTGAAACTTCAGCTATTTTTACCTTGAGCATAACCTGAGTCGCCGTTTGAATCGACAACTTATTTATTATTTTTGCATTATTAATAAAACGCCCGGTAATGTCCTGAACATCTAGTGCAATTTCCGGAGACGGAACTCTTCCTTTGAGAATTATGGAATCGTCGATTGAAATTGTTTCTACATCTGTGTCCGGATACATTTCTTTAATGGCATTTTTTATTTGTTTGACTGGATACGTTACTCTTATCTTATAATCTGCGATGACATTTCCTTGTTTATCGTGCGCTACCAGCGACGTAGTTCCTGGAGCTAGTCCTGTTAAATACAATGAGCTGTCGCTCAGCATTTCAACATCGGCAATATCTGGATTGGGAATGAAAATCTCATTTGCTTTTTTACTTAATTTGATAAAATTTACCGAATTGACTTCAATTATTTTTTCCTCGCCATCATGATGGCTAATGGAAGTTTTAGGCTCTTCATCCGCTCTTATTTTTTCGCCCTTTTTACTTTTTGTTGTTCCGACAATATCACCAAAAATAAGGCTAGCCAGAAAAATGAGCCCCATGCTAGCGAACACTTTTTTTTTCATACCACATTCTCCACACTACAAGAATATCACCTGCTACAATTTTAAATTAAGATTTCCAGGAATATTAAGATTCCCGGGAATATTAGGAGCTCCAGGAATATTAGGGATTCCAGGAATATTTGGAACCTGCGACTTCATTGCGGCGGCCTCGTTCGTTCTGTTCCCGTTGGCGTCAAAGTACACTTCGTTGGGTTTTAATTTGCGAAAGATGGTAACGGATTTTTTCTCGTGTTCAGGATCGTCTTCTCCGCTGATTTTCCCACTGACGATTTCGTATTTGCCGGGCTTAGTTTTTTCTTCAGCTTTGTTTTCCATAAATTTGATTTTGCCATCGCCGCCATTATCAATAGCTTTCATATTATCCACCAGCATGGCCAATTTAACTTCCTCTGACTCCCTGCGTCTTTGAGCCTCCAGCAATTCTTCCTTGGAACTGATATCTCCGCCAAATAAGCACATGTTATCTATTAGTTCCAAAAGATTTTTTCCTTCATTCTCTTTATGAATTTGAGCTTTTTTTAAAGCTTCTACGGAATTGGCATGGTTCATATCAATAATACTTTGCAACAGGGCTTCATTCATGTCGGCATCCTTAGCTTTTTTAGGTTGTTTATCACTGTTTTCTTTATCGTCAATATTTTTTACTTTCTCTTCCTCTACTATTTCATCCTGATTGCGCAGCGATAAAATAATTCCGTTATTTCCCACAAGCCTCAACATTTCCTCCACATTTTCTTCTTTGATTTCAAGAGTGACGTTCTTAGGAGGTTGAGAGCTATCCGTGACCTTGGATAGGGTAATTCCGTCTTTTTTACTTTCAAATTTTGTGAAACCATCTACAGCAAGTATTTTTAATGCCCGATATTTGTGGGTTTTTGTTTTATCTCCCTGTCGTTCCATTATCAAAACGTCCACTAAATTTTCCGGAGACAACAGAGCAGAGGAGCTCGCAGAACGCTGGTCTACGACAAAGGTAACTGCTCTCATTCCCTTTTTAATGAACGTAGCTTTTTCTTGCTGCAATTTCTTTTTCTCTTCCTCTTCATTTCTTTTTCTTTCTTCCTCAACGCTCTCGGGATCTACATTGGAAAGCATATTCATGGTCAACGGCATTCCAGCCGAAATATCCGAAGCTGCCCACATTTTTAGCGCATTATCATAATCAGTCTTATTGTTCAGCGCCGTTCCTCGCCTGTCCTTCGCAATAAAATAAGGCTGTATCGCTTCGCGCGGCCACGCTTTCCAAGTAAGATTTTTAAGGGTTATTTCGGAGCCTTTTTTTATGTCGTTCGCAACAACGAGAATCTGGTCTCCAGTTTTTTTCTTTGTGTCTTGTATCATCAACGGAATATCTGGCGCTGCAAGCTCTTTTCTGGCACTGATTCGCCGATCAGTCGTAGAATTTCCCTGCCTAAACAATCTTACAATTCCAGTAATTACAAGAGCTACTCCTACAGCTATTATTATGGGAAGCGCATTCTTTTTACCGTTCATGTTACCACCTAGCCACACAATTTTCGTAAATCACACAAAAACCACCGAAAGATATCGCCATTCCGTAGGGTATTTCCTGCTTCATTGCATTAAATGTATATTTTCTTAACGCAACGATTCTTTTGTCGATCCTACTTAATGAAAGTAAAGCAAAGTTTAACAAACAAGATTTGTTCTGCTTTCTGCTGAAGATATATAAAGAGCAGATAATTTTCCTTCGCATAAAAAATATTTGCCGACTAAATAAAAAGTAAACAATTGCTAAAATTACGCCGCCAATGGAGACACCAATCAGAAACGTCAACAAGTTGCTTTCGGCAAATAAAACCATAGGAAACAACAGCTTAACATCTCCACCGCCAATTAAATTAAAATGATTTAAACCGAATGTAACGGCAAATGTTGCGATCGCCGCCGCAAATCCATTGCAAAAATTATTTCCCGATACTCCGCTTGCGCATGAGATAACATACAGAATTGTTAGCGCCAGTACATATTCATTTTCTATTCTAAAAAATAAGAAATCACCGATGCTAATTATCAGTAATAGTATTCCGAACATAATCCATATCAACAAAAACAAAACCCCATGCGACTGTTTAATAAGTTATTCAATCTTGGTAAAAATTATGTTAATGATATTTAATTTTCAGAAATGAGTTGGTTGCTCGGTAGTACTTGCTGATTGCATATTTATATTGTCAGTACAATTCCGTTTTCCGGTTTCCAATAGAGGAAAACTTCATCTTCCCATTGAATAGGACGTTCTGCAGCGCGAACTGAATTCGTTACTGTGGCAAAAACAATGATACCAGATCTAAGTTTTACATGATAAATAGAAACGTCACCAAGATATACTATATCTTTTACGACTCCGCTGGTCCAGTTGTACTCGCCGGTTGGTTGCGTATCTGTCAGCAAGACTTTTTCCGGACGAATGGCAACGCTGATTTGCGCGCCCAGCGGAACAGAAGCCGAATGGCTAACATAAAGATTTTTTTCCATCGTTGTAGATTTTACAATTACGTGATCTGATTTTTCTTCCGTAATGATGCCGTCAAACAAATTTACTGAACCAATGAAATTAGCAACATACTTGGAATTCGGATATTCATAGATTTCCGTCGGTCCTCCAATCTGGAGAATTCGTCCTTCGTTCATCAAACCAATCCGAGACGACATAGTCATGGCTTCTTCCTGATCATGAGAAACCATTATGAATGTTACCCCGACTTTCTCTTGAATATTCACCAATTCCAACTGAGTGCGTTCCCGTAGCTTTTTATCCAGCGCTGCCAACGGCTCGTCCAGCAAAACAAGTTTCGGCTGTTTAACAAGGCTGCGCGCAAGAGCGACCCGCTGTCGTTCCCCGCCGGACAGCTGATCTGGTTTGCGGCGCTCATAACCGCACATTTGCACCAGTTCCAGATATGCGTTTACTCTGTCCCGGATCTCATTTCTTGGCGCTCCTTCTTGAATCAATCCAAAAGCAACATTCTGCTCGACGGTCATGTGCGGAAATAACGCATATGATTGAAACACCATACTAACGGGGCGCTTATAGGCGGGAGTGTCAGTCATATCTACGCCGTCGATAAATATTTTTCCAGCCGTAGGGTGTTCAAATCCGGCCAACATCCGCAGCAGCGTCGTTTTACCGCATCCGGATCTTCCCAACAGCGCAAACAGCTCGCCCCTATATATTGAAAGAGATACGTCGTTAACGGCAACCCTACCGCCAAACGTCTTGGTTAGATTTTTTATGGACACGTAGGGCTGCGCCTTTGGATCTTGCCACGGCTCAAGAGTACTTAAATACTTAGATTGCGCCATATAAACCTCTTTAAAGACTTATAGCATAATGGAATCGACTTTAAAATTGGCCGCGATTGCGACTTTATGTTATAATATAGTTTTTCAGGTAACAAAAAGATAGAATCATGGAAATAGAGACTCATCTTGAAGCGGTTGTTCGAAAAATTGATCCAAATAACGGTGAAATAAATAGAACTGCCAAGCGCGTTGCGGAATCCTTTGGGGAGTTTTTTTCCGGCTATAACGTAGATATATTGAAAATCGCCGGCGCGCTTTACGATTCAAGTATGGAGGATCTCATAATCTTAAAGGATATCCATTTTGAATCACATTGCGAGCATCATCTTGCACCAATTGTAGGAACGGCCAGCGTTGGTTATCTTCCCAATGGCAAGATCATCGGCGCGAGTAAATTGGCGCGCATCGTCGACTGTTTTGCGCATCGGCTGCAATTACAGGAACGAATGACCATTGAAATCGGAGAAGCGCTGGAGCTCGTTTTGTCACCCAAAGGAGTCGGTGTATACGTCGAAGCGGAACATTTTTGTATATCGCATCGCGGTGTGAGGAAACAAGGCGCTCAATTCGTCACTCGCTATTTTTCCGGCGAATTAAAAGGCCCTGTGCGGCAGGAATTTCTAACAACCGCCCAGGGAAAATGATCAAATTGATCGCTCTAGTGGATTCTCGTTGGGGGGTATCTAGAGACGAAAAGATTCCATGGAGTTTTCAGGAGGATAGAGTTTTTTTTCGAGAAAAAACCATCAATAGCATTGTGGTAATGGGAAGAAACACATTTTCTTCCATTCATTATCGTCCTTTGGAAAATCGAGTAAATCTTATTGTTTCCAAAACTATGAAATCCACCCCAGGAGCCAAGGTTTTTAGATCACTGGAAGAAATCGTCGACAAATACGCTGATTTTTGGCTGATTGGTGGAGCTTCGCTTTACAAGCATGCACTAAAAAATGATCTTGTACACTACGCCTTAATCACTCGCGTAAACAAAGATCATGGCGCCGATAAGTTTATTGATGCAGCAAATCTAGAACATTTTTCTCAAAAGATTATTTTTAATGCTAAGCAGTATTCGATACTGGAAATGATCAAATCAGACGTGATAGATAGAGTTCAGCAATAAAAAATTTCGTATGTGATCATGGAAAGGTTGAAAAATTTGAGTATTGCTGATATAAGTGCGTGGAAACTAGGAATTGCAATGAGGACTTTTTCTTTAAAGGCCAATCAGATTAAGAAGAATTGGTTTGTTGTCGACGCTAAGGATTTGATACTTGGAAGGTTGTCTGCTGTCGTGGCAGGTTATCTCCGCGGGAAGCACAAGCCGGAGTTTACTCCCAGTATGGATTGCGGCGACTATGTGGTTGTAGTAAATGCGGACAAGGTTCAAGTGACCGGCAACAAATTAAATGATCATATTTTCTACTGGCATACCGGATATCCAGGAGGAATTAAACAGAGAACTCTGAAGGAACGCTTGGCCAGTAAATTTCCGGAGCGGGTTATTGTTAAAGCAGTTGAACGTATGCTACCCAAAGGTTCGCTTGGCCGGCAGATGTTGCGAAATCTTAAAGTTTACGCCGGCGAAGTTCATCCACATGCTGGACAGCAGCCTATATCTCTGGATATAGCGGCCATGAATTCGAAAAACACAAAGAGGAATTAATATGCAAATGGGGCATGATGTTAATAGCGGTGCAGCAGAGTCGAAAATCGATTCCCACGGTAGGGCGTACGGAACTGGCCGTCGAAAGGAAGCGGTTGCGCGCGTATGGGTTAAATTGGGAAATGGCGATATCGTCGTTAATGGTCGAAAAGCAGTTGAGTATTTTGCAAGATCAGTTTTACAGGCTCTCGTACTGCAGCCGTTTGCGGCGTCTAATAGGATAGGTCGCTACGATGTGTTTTGCACCGTCACAGGCGGAGGATTATCCGGTCAGGCGGGAGCGGTTCGCCATGGAATTAGTAAAGCGTTGACGAGTTATGAACCGGAACTGCGAACACTTTTGAAATCTGCCGGCTTGCTCACTAGAGACAGCCGCACCGTAGAAAGAAAAAAATACGGTCTTATGAAAGCGCGGCGGAGTTTTCAATTTTCCAAAAGATAGGATTTTTCTCTGGATTAAAAGCATGGTTTTTACGATTGCTTGTGGGGAGAGGTTGAGTGATTAGCGTTAAGTTGCCTTATCAGTCAGCCGTAATCACCGTGATGACTCGAGCGGCAATAAAAGCGTCAAAGTGGCTGTTGCGTGATTTCTATGAGCTGGAAAATCTTCAGGTATCCATAAAAAACAACAAGGACTTTATGACCAGCGCTGACCTTAAGGCCAACGAAATTCTTCAGGATGAGTTGTTGCGCGCCAGATCTACATACTCGCTATTATCGGAAGAATCGGAAGAAATTATCGGTGAAGATAAGCTCCACAAATGGATAATAGATCCGTTGGACGGAACTATGAATTATATGCACGGTTTTCCACATTGGGCAATTTCTATAGCTTTGGAAAAAGGCGACGATATTATTGCGGCAGTAACGTACGATCCGGTGAAGAATGAAATGTTTTGGGCAGAAAAAGGCTGTGGAGCATATTTGAATGATAAGAAAATTCGAGTATCGGGGCGACGTTCAATGTTTGACACGCTAGTTTCATTTGAAATAGCCGGAAGTAACGTGCCTCTGAAAGAAGCTATTGCATCTAAAGTTAGGAAAACCGGATCCACTACTCTAAATATGGCCTACCTAGCGGCGGGGCGACTTGATGTTTTATACGTGGATTCCACAAATTTAAACAAGTGGGATATGGCGGCTGGTATGCTTCTGATAAAGGAAGCCGGCGGAATTTTAGCCGATAGAAATGGTAATCCTGTTAATAATTACAAAGAACTCGCACTCATGAGCAATGTCGATTTGTTACCATTGGCCGCAAAGCTCCTATGAGCGTCCGAATTATTGCCGGAAAATATAAAGGACTTTCATTGGCAGTTCCGGCCTCGATCAGACCTACGCTGTCCAGATATCGCCAATCATTATTTGATATACTGGAATTAATGAGCACCGATAAAACTGGCTTTTTTGTTGGAAAAACCGTATTGGATTGCTTTGCTGGATCTGGAGCTTTTGGAATTGAAGCCCTTTCCCGAGGAGCGGATTACGCTTATTTTGTGGATTCGGATAGAAAAGCAATTGCTCTAATCAATGCAAATCTAAAAAAATTAAAGATTGAAAACTCTTCCAGCGTTATTTGCTCAGACGCTAGATCTCTGAAGAAGAAATACAGACTTAAAAGATTTGCTACGCTACCGTCGGTCGATTTGGCATTTCTGGATCCCCCATATGGCAAGGAAAGCATCTCTGCGACATTAAAACATCTACTCCAAACTGAATGGATATTAGGAAGCTCCATGGTAATAACGGAAGAAAGCACTAAAAAAACAGAATTTTTAAATGAATATTTTGAAATTACTTCAAGAACATACGGGGATACCACATTTAAAGTATGGCGGCATAATATCAACTCATTTGTCAATATGTAACAGCAAAACAAGAGACTTTACTTATAGCTATCTGTATATACTTGTAGGACAACTGCATAGTGCTCTAAATAGACGATCTTCAATACTTCCGAAAAATCTTAGTTTACTATACAATAATATCAGTTGAATTGGAGATTCCATGGAAGAAGATAAGCGCAATATTGTGATGTTTTTTATAATTTCCATACTCATTATGGTTGGGTATCAGTATTTTCTTGAAAATAGCAGAATGCCAGAGCCAACGGTCATGCAAAGTCCAGAAGAGAAATCGATCGCCTCGGAAGCACCGCCGACTCCCGAAAACGAGACTCCAACTAAACCCATAAAAATACAGGAAATTTGCATAGAATCTCGAAGCTTCTCCGGAAAAATTTCTTCCAGA
>JAITDT010000031.1 GCA_031282425.1 Holosporaceae bacterium
AGCAACCGTTTGACCCGAAGAAAAATGTAAAGTCTGTTAAACATCGTTATGCGACCAATATTTAATGGCATTTAGTAGAATTCCTGCGAAAGTACTTTTTTGCCGTTCTCGACGCCTGATGATCAGCGCCTCCGGAGCGGTTGTTTTCACTTTCGAAGAAGATCTAATATCACATTACCGGATACGTCATTTTGAATAAGCAGCTTATGCTTGCAGACTCTCTGCCGCACAGATGATCGACACCGACAGGTTCTTTCTGTGTTCAAAATTAAGATGCCAATGATGTCCGGTTGTTGCTTCACCTAATATCTGCGACGACTTGATGTCTTTGATCGCTGAATTTCAGCATATTTTCCCTCAAACAGCAAGCGATTCCGCTATGACAGCAAAATTGGGGAACGTGGATTCGAACCACGGTTGCCCGGTCCAGAGCCGGAAGTTCTACCGCTAAACTATTCCCCAATGGCGATTTCACAGTTCTACTTAGTTATAGTCCATTAATCAAGCCGATTTTGATTAATTATTATCGAGCAATGTGGTGGTATACTTGGTCGACGGATGTTGGTTATGATGGTGTGTGGTGAGAAAAGAACGGATGGAGCGAATTATGAAGAAAATAGCGTTAGTTACCGGCGGAACACGAGGAATTGGCGCCGAAGTATCCAAAGCTCTGCGGAATGCTGGATATCTGGTGGCCGCCAACTACCGGAGCGATACCGATACAGCAGAAAAATTTCATCGGGAAACGGGAATAGCTGTTTTCCCATGGGATGTTTCCGATTATGAATCTTGCGAAAAGGGAATTTTGAAGGTTTGCGAAACATTGGGCGGAACCGTTGACGTGCTGGTTAACAACGCTGGCGTTACCTGTGATCGCATGCTGCACAAGATGAATCCTGACGACTGGACGAAGGTCTTAACGATTAACCTAAATTCCATATTTAATATGTGTAGGCTAGTTCTGCCGGCCATGCGAGCTAGAAATTACGGTAGAATTATAAATATAAGCTCCATAAACGGACTGAAGGGACAGGTTGGTCAGACGAACTACTGCGCTGCAAAAGCTGGCGTTCTAGGCTTCACCAAAGCACTGGCTCTGGAGTCCGCTTCCAAAGGAATCACCGTAAACGCCATCGCTCCTGGCTATATTGCCACTGATATGACAGCGGCAATGAACGATGACATAAAAGAACGCATTCGAATAGAAATTCCCGTAGGCAGATTTGGCGACGTAGCTGAAATCGCCAATGCCGTTATGTTCTTGGCCGATGAAAAGTCCTCCTTCGTTACCGGAGCTGTGCTGAACGTCAATGGCGGCCAATATATGTGATAAAAAATACCGGTTAGTACAAACTCTCGCCCGCAAAACAGCTTATGCAATATTTTGGCCATACGTTGTAGGATATTCTGGCCATTTTGGGGGCTATTTGCTCAAACAATAAACGATATTTTTCCTGCACAGGGAGCGAGTCGTCCATTCTCGATATAAATTCATTGGAAACCCCGGTCGTGAGTACAAGTGCAGTATCCAAACCGCAAGCATTTGCTCCAGAAATATCTGTCCATGGAGTATCGCCGATCATTAAAATCGATTTCGATGATTTGACAACTTGCTTAGCGTATTCGAATATCCCACTGTATGGCTTCCCAAAATAAACGACTCTTCCTCCCAGTTTTTCGTAATAAGCTCCAATGGCTCCTTGCGTAATTATTGCAATACATTTCCTCGTATGATAATCAAATGAGCAGGAAAAAATATCTGGATTGGAAACTAGTAGCGTTTTATTTAGACGTAGACAGTTGTTCAGTATATGAGCAAACTCCGCTAAACCTTTATGACCGTGACTATCTTGTAAATCATTCCAATCATTTTCTAAAATATCTTCTATATTTATTTTATTTCCGTTTTTATCCCAGATATCGTCTATGCGGACAGCTCCGCAGGAAGCTCGTGGAACCCCTACATACAAAAAATCCGCGTCCTGCATATCGACCTCTGTGAGATGCGTATCTGCGAAGACGCCACTATTGCCTACGAATATACACTTTACGGTTTCGGATCTTCCTTCCATAATTTTTGAAAATTCATCTGGATGTTCCATTATAGTGTAATGTAAAAATTCTCCTGAAGTTATGAGCTCATCGTAATGAACGTTTTGTATCATTCCTTTTTGAACATATTTAGTTTTCATATCTTTGGAGACCTGCGTAGAATTGGACAGAATAACGATTTTTTTCCCATCCTTTTTCAATCTTTCCAAAATCGGAAGGACATGATCATACATAGAGATACCGTCATATAGAACACCGTACGCATCTATAAACAAAGTTTCATAATCACCTGTCATTGATAAGATATTATTCTTCTTCTCCACGATCGCCTCGCCACTAATCTCTTAATTTTTTATACTTGATCTTTTTGGGCACAATTGCAGATATTCCTTCTTTCTTCATTTTATACTCTTCATAGTCGGAAAAGTTTCCATAAAACCACTCAACTTTGCTATTACCTTCAAATGACAATATATGCGTCGAAATTCTGTCCAAAAACCAACGATCGTGACTTATGATGATAGCACACCCGGCAAAATCCAGCAAAGCGTCCTCAAGGCTTCGGAGCGTATCGACGTCCAGGTCGTTGGTGGGCTCATCCAGCAATATAACATTTGCCCCGGATTTCAAGATCTTAGATAAGTGCACTCTATTGCGCTCCCCACCGGATAATTGATGAATATACTTCTGTTGATCCGCTCCCCTAAAACCAAAATTTGAAACATAGGCGCGGCTGGATATTTTTCTCTTTCCTAACTCCAGTTCGTCCAGTGAATCAGATATTTCTTCCCAGACTGTTTTGTCACCATTGAGAGTGTCTCTACTCTGATCGACATAGGCCATTTTTACCGTTTCTCCAATCGTTAATGAACCTGCATCTAGGGATTCTTGACCTATTATCATTTTAAAGAGAGTTGACTTTCCCGCGCCATTGGCGCCTATGACTCCAACTATACTACCAGGTGGAATATCAAAAGATAAATTGTCGATCAGCATCTTATCTTCAAAAGATTTGCTTATTGAATCTGCTTTGACTACCATATCTCCCAACCGAGATCCCGATGGGATATATAAAACGGACGCATTATAGGTTTTTGAGGATTCGCGTTCCAACATCTCGTTGTATGAGCTAATGCGCGCTTTGCTTTTTGTATGTCGAGCTTTGGACGATTGTCTCACCCATTCCAATTCCCTATCCAAAAATCTCTTTCTTTCTATTTCTTTCTTATCCTGTCGCTCGATTCTTTTTTGATGTTCCTCCAGCCAAGCGGAATAATTTCCCTCGAACGGATATGAATTCCCATGATCCAGTTCCAGAATCCATCCTACAACGTTATCTAGAAAGTATCTGTCGTGGGTAACCAAAACAACTGCCCCTTTGTATTCCTGCAAATGCTTTTCCAACCAAGCGATTGACTCTGCATCCAGATGATTGGTAGGTTCGTCCAAAAGCAAAAGATCCGGCTTCTGCAATAATAATCTACAAAGGGCAACGCGCCTTTTTTCACCACCGGATAAATTTAACGCTGCAACACCAGGATCTGGACATCGCAAAGCATCCATCGCGATTTCCACGGTACGGTTTAAATCCCATAAATTCATCGCTTCTATTTTTTCCTGAATTTCCGCCTGCCGGGCTATGAGATTATTCATTTCTTCTTCACTAATTTCTGCAGTAAATTTTGCTGATATTAATTCAAATTCCTCCAGCAACGCTCTGGATTCTTTCAACGGAGAGATTATATTTTCATAAACCGTCGCCGTATTGTCCAATTCCGGTTCCTGTGGCAAATATCCCACCGTCGCTCCTTTTGCAGACCATGCTTCTCCGTTAAATTCTTTATCTATTCCCGCCATAATTTTTAACAGTGTAGATTTCCCCGAACCGTTTCTTCCGATAATTCCAATTTTAGCGTCCGGATAAAAGGAAAGCCATGTATCTTTCAAAATCTGCTTTCCACCTGGATAGCTCTTCGAAAGGCCCTTCATAACATAAATATACTGATGAGACATTGTTCTTTTATTCCATTTACCCTACTTTTAATAACTTCGCCGACCGTAGTTCCGAAATATTTCCGCAACCAATGCACAGCATCGCCGCTTTTAATTCCAGAGCGATGGTTTCCACGAAATTCTCGCAATCGGCATACGAGATCATTATTTTTTGCAGAAAATCGAAGGCGTTACTGCAGATATCTGCTCCCAACGCTATAGATTTTGCGATATCCACTCCGGTTTTTACTCCACCGCCGGCTATGATTTTTATTTTATCCTTTATTTTTGCAATCGATGCGATGCAATCGGTCGTCGGATTTCCCCAATCCCTGAAAGCATTGGACGCGTTTTTAACGACAACGTCTTTTGAAAGCTGACTTTCCAACGAAGACCATGAAACGGATCCAGCGCCTCCGACGTCTACTCCGTAAACGCCAACATCTTGTAATTTTTTAGCTGTGGGTGCGGAAATTCCATATCCAATTTCCTTTACTATCACGGGATGCTCAATTGATGCGCAGATTTTTCCTATTCTCTTCAGTAATCCAGAAAAATTCGTATTTCCATCAGCCTGAAACGCCTCCTGCAGCGGATTCAAATGCAAAACTAGAGCGTCCGCCTCTATCATATCTACAATGCGTCTACACTCGTCCGTCGCGTAACCATAGTTCAGTTGAACCGCTCCCATGTTTGCCAATAATAAAATATTTGGCGCATAGCGGCGGATCCGAAACGAATCCTCCCAGGATCGATCCTCTAGTGCAATGCGCTGACTGCCCACTGCCATACCGAGACCGAAATCGTTTGCAATTCCAGCCAAAGTCCTGTTAACCCGTTCGCCGTTGCTACCACCGGTGATGGAAGAAATCATCAGCGGCAACCTCAGTTTGTGGTTCAAAAAATTTACAGAGGTATCTATTTCGGCATAGTCGATTTCCGGAAGTGCATTGTGTTCGAAGCGATATCGGCCAAATCCCGCATCCGCTTGCGATAGATTCTCCATATCCTGAAATAGCGCTATATGATCTTTTTTTCGTCGCAGTATTTTGTCCAAAACAAATTCCTATACTTTTTGGGAAAGTTCTGCATCAAACATAATAACGCCCAGCTCCGTCGATTGCATTTTACGTAGTCTGTCGAACAGATAGGCGATGGTCGCTTCCTTTTTTGCCTGCTCCTGGACAAACTCAGTTATAAAACACAGCGATTGATAGTCCTTTTCGGCGAGAGCGTACTCGTATATTGCGTTAATCATAACAGAGTTTTTTTGCTCATGCCTTAACATTTCTTCAAAGATATGAATAGGCGCTCGCCACTCTTGCTTTGGAGCGGCTATCGGCAACAGTTTAATCTTTGTGCCACGTTCTTGTATATGCTTGTAGATCTTTATGGCCTGACGATACTCTTCTTGAAATTGTCGCATCATCCAATCGGCGCATCCCGTCAATCCCATATCCTTCAGTACGCCGGACATAGCCAAGTACAGATATGCCGTCCCAAACTCTTCGGATATTTGCTTATTAAGCATATCGAAAACTCTTTTCCCGAAACTCACTCCCATAACAAACACCTACCTACAAAACACTGGAAATGATACAGCTATCGGGAAATTAAAACAATCGATTACTTTGATCTGAAAATAATCCGCCCCTTGGTCAGATCATAAGTCGTCATTTCTACATTTACCTTATCTCCGGCCAAAACCCGAATTCTGTTCTTTTTCATTCTCCCGGATGTATGGGCTAAAATTATATGACCATTTTCTAATTTCACACGAAACATGGCGTTTGGCAGCACCTCCATAACCTCTCCGGCGAATTCTATCAAATCCTCTTTTGCCATAAAACCTCATAAGCTCTCGAAGTAGAATACAGGCGTTTTCTTTCGGTTGCAATAACGTGAGCATATGGGTTTTGCGGTTACATAGCTATGCGCTAAAGAATATGAACAAATAATCGCCCACTACAGAGCAAGGGAATTCTACCCTGAAAGAGGTTGCACTACATCTTCATTAGCAGAAGCATTATAGCGGCGCGGCTTATATCCGCGCCACTAAAAGAAGTGCCTATTCTCAATTCAGCTGCCATTAAATTGGGAACCCTGCAGCGTGTAGCACAACATTCTTAGCTCGATCCTGAACATAAGGATCCATCCTCTGGACTGTCTCTTCTATCGTGAGACCATTCGTGGCTTTAGCGTTACGCACAGCATTGAGTCCCAGCAATATATTAGATCAGCCGTCACCTGCCGTAGTGCATCTTCTGCTGGGGTTAACGGACTTCCTTTTCCCGCACCACTATAACGGCAAAACGTTGCAAACAAATTAGCTAAATCCGTTGCTCCGAGTGTATTAACATATCCCATGGCTACAACTAACTGCGGTTTTCCGGTACGCGCCGCATATGATAACAAAGAAAGAGTCTCTCCCCCCTCTGTAAAACCGGGCAAACTAGCTTGTGCTGTAGGAGAATAACTTCTCGATAAGCAATCCATCCAGACATTGACTATAGCATCTTCGTCACTTGTCTTAATCAAGCTTGCAACATGTTCT
>JAITDT010000028.1 GCA_031282425.1 Holosporaceae bacterium
GTTTTTGAAGGTAAGGGGGATTGTTACATTCCACCGGCATTGATTCATTCCATATCTTTTTCGCTCGTTCCGCAGCTTCTATTTGTTGTTGTTCCTTCAAATGCGCCAGATGCAACGTCGCCATGACTCCCACCTACGCCTACAACCACGGCCTCCGCCACAGATACTACGCCTGCTCCAACCACATCCGATGCAAATCCTGCACATCTGTTTTTAAGACCATCCCCGCCGAAGACGTGGAACAAAAGGTCATCGGCAAAGTGCTAAGGATACTGAGATCACCGGAGATTGTGATGAATGTTGAGAAGATCGCCGAAAATGAGGCTACTAAACATGGTGGGAATGCCGTTCATGAAGAAAAACATAATGGCATCACTACTACCAGCCCTGAAATAACAAAGCAGAATCTTATCATTGCTCTCAAAAACCTCACCGAAGTCTGGTCGTATCTTTATCTTACTGAGCAACAGAAAATCGTGAAGATGCTCATGGACGAGGTGGTTGTGGGAGATGAAGGGATTAGAATGAAGATGGAACTGGAGGAATTTGATAGTGTGATGAGGGAGGTGGCTGGTTGAGTAAACAGAAAACACGCAAACAACCACACTAATAGACATATCGTCACTACTCGAAAAAATTAAATGAGCAAGGCATTTTTAATAAAAATACTTCAGATTTGTGACGAGAATTTTTGTACAAACTTCTCGGCAATTCTATTGCGATTTTGAGCATTTCGCTTTAGTCGAAAAGTGTCATAATCATCCATAAAATAATGAACAGTCTCCCAGCCATCTTCTTTTTTTAAAATCAACTTTAACTGTTCTTTTGCCTCTGTTAATCGCCCTGTGATAATCATATGCTTACTCAATATCACATCTACTGTCACGGTGACTGTAGGTATTTTTGTCTTTATACTTTTTAAAGCAGCTATATTGCTTTCATTTAGCTCTGGCTGACATCCTCTGATTATACAATAATACATGTCACGCTCATTTTCAGACAAACAATTTATTACATTACTCATTCTGTTCATTGCAACTACATTCGACAAAAACAGAACCACAAAAAGAGAAAAAATATGTTTCATAATAAACCTCCTATTTAGGATAATATACACCAATAACAGACAAATTACCAGCTTAAAAAATGTGGTCTGGAAGATACTCTCAACCAAACACTTCCGGCTGCTAAACCGAAACCTACCGCAATAGCATTAAGGCTCGCATTTATTGTATAAACATTGCCTATACCTCCAATATTATTATGTCCACAAAATGTATTTGGCGGCACGAAATGAGCGTTGTCTCTCCAGAGATCCTGACAATGTTCGCATATAGGTCTAGATGTTTTTATTTGTATTATTACTCTCGCTACCGCATTGACTACTGGATACAGAGCATTGTGTGCTGCAATTACATTAGCTAGGAAGTTTCCTCCAACACCACCATCATCCAAACAAAGGGCAATAGCTCTCTCAGAGTGAGCATACGACGCCATAGAAGTAGCTCCTGCAATATAATTCAAAATACCAACACAAATGTTTCCTAACGGCATTGCTACTGCGGGTCCAATTATAGAATTTGCTATGTGTAAATTAATAGCTTCTGGTGGGACTACTCCTCCAGCAGCAATCGCAGCTACAGCAGCACCTGCAGCACCTACTCCAAGTGGTCCTGCTCCTGCAGCAGCAAGCGCAGCATTAAAATCAGCCAAAGCCTGAGCTCTTATATTCGCAAAACTGGCCGGGCCTCCACCAGAAGAAATAAAAACATAAGGGACAGGATACGCAAAAGCGTTATTAGCTGCGTCATAAACTACAACTCGCGCTAGAGCAAGATGTGGAACATTTTCCCCTTCTCTCGACCTCTTGCTAACACAGTCTAAAAAATTGACAAAATGAGCTATTGTCAATACCCCTCCTGCAAATGGAGCATTTATGCTATTAAGAAATCCAGGAACACCGTTTATAGCATTTTCAACTATTATATAGTCATTAAGTAATGGCACAGAAGCGGCTGGTAGGCCTGCTGGAAACAATATGGCCGCTGCTCCAAGAGCTCCAACAGGTCCTACTAGTGGTATTGCTATTCCCGCAGCTGCTATTGTCGCAGATAATCCTGGTGGTAACCCATTATTAAATACCTCATTCGCAGCATCTTCAAATGTTCCATTGTCCCACCCCCCTATATCAAGAGCTGTCACAATGCCGCCGCCACCTGGAAACGCCCCGAAAGGTATTAGCCCAGCAGATTGCGGCATTGCAGGAGCGGGAACTGGACCAGCAACATTAACTGGTATTGGAGCTTGGCCTGTTTCCAAAAGAGAAAGTAAAGCGATAGAATCGCTGATAAATGAAAAATAAATGATAATTAACAGGGATATTCTCTTCATAATGGCTTCCAGAATTTGACATACCATATGATATGCAACAAAGATTAAAACAACATTAATAAGCCCACTGTCAAAAAAATATTTTTTCCCAACATCGAGTGAACTCTGCGAACTCTCGATATAATTGCGATATTTCCCTCAAATTACAGATCGCAACAGGGGAAAGCATAAACCACAAAAAAATGCCACGAATCTCCCCACTTCCTCTCTCTCAACGGAGAACCCGGAGATTTCGAATCCCACTCGGTATCGGTACGCGTTCTCTAAACCAAGTTTAGCTTCGCTGGCCTAACGGCTCAGAAAAATCAGGATTTGACAGGCAAAGTCTTGGATGCCAATGGCTGCAGAGATTGCACTTTCCAAATCTCCAGGTGCAGTTTAATGGAGAATGGAGACGAATTTGTGGGAAAAATTGGAGAATTTACGAAGATTTTGGGCGGTAATAACGGCAGTTGGCAAAAGCAAGAAATGTCTGCAAACCCTCTATTACAGCGCATTTCCGCAACCAATTAACTGTACGACAATATCAATAATTATACTACTTGGAGAATAAAATTGGCGGAGAGAGGGAGATTCGAACTCCCGATAAGATTTCCCCTATACGCCCTTTCCAGGGGCGCGCCTTAAACCACTCGGCCATCTCTCCGATTTTAGTCGTAATACTGGCGGAGGAGGAGGGATTCGAACCCTCGATACGGCTTTTCAACCGTATGGCGGTTTAGCAAACCACTGCCTTCAGCCTCTCGGCCACCCCTCCGTAGAGTATCATGGAACCATCATGAACCTCTTCTGTCAAGGCGTTTCCCTTCTTCTTTTTTAATTTTCCCACTTTTGCGGTAAATGTGTCTCTGCGCCTTTTGCTGCGGCACTGAAGTTAGTGTAGCTCCATTCTTTCTCGAGGATACGGAAGCTGAAAGTTCTGGTTGCGTTGCGACAGCTCTATCGTCGAATTGTCGTAGAATACGATTTGGAATCCCCGCCAATGTCGAAATATCTGTAACAGTTTCCACCTCCGGAGTAGTTTTGCTTTTTTCTATCAGGGGCGGTTTTTCTATTAGTAATTTTCCTTTGGCTGAGGGAATGAGCTTTTTTATGCTGGTGGAATGCCTTGCCGGCAGCGGAGACCAAGGTTTGATGAGATCAAACAATATTAACGATAGCTTGGAATTTTTCACAATCGCATATTTGTGAAATGGAATTTCCACTGAAGTCAGAAGAAAACAAAAACATGCCAATACCCCAATACCACGAAAGAGACCGAATAAAACGCCAACAGCTCGATCGACGCCGGAAAGAGAGCTTTCCTTCACATTCTTCGACATGATTCCGATCGCTACTAGAGAAACCATCAAAATGCCTATGTAGGAAATAAATGTAGCAACGTAGCGAGCCATAGTTACATTTTTGATAATTTTATTTGCAATTGGAATAAGATATGGAACGACGAATGCAGTGACAATTCCGCTGCCGATCCAAGCACAGGTGCTGAGAAAATCTCGGGTAAAACCGCGCATGAACCCTGCTACTGTAGAAAAAAACAGCAGAGCTATGTAGACGTAGTCCAGGAAATTAAAAAACTCAGCGTTGCTCATCTGTACTCAATCCCCAACAATTCTATAACATGCATGAGAGTGTCGACAGCTTGTATTTCTATGGCTGAATCTTTTGAAAAATTACTGGAACCAGGGAGAATAACTTTCTTTAATCCCAGTTTTTCAGCTTCTTTCAAACGTTCGGAACAGCGAGATACGGATCTTATTTCGCCAGTTAGGCCGATTTCTCCAAAAGCGCATGTTTCAGAGGATATGACTTTACCGCTGCGGGCAGATAATAAACTAATGGCGGCGGCAAGGTCGCAGGCCGGCTCGGATATTTTCAGACCGCCGGCAATGCTGAGGTATACATCTCGATCGGAAAACGAAATCTTACATTTAGACTCAATTACGGCCAGAATGGTGAAAAGTCTATTTATATCCCAGCCAACGACAGTTCTTCGCGGAGAAGCAAAGTAACTTTTTGACGCTAAAGCTTGTACTTCAACCAAAATGGGGCGCGTGCCCTCTATTCCAGGAAAAACAACGGAACCCGGAACGCCTCCGTCCCGCTGCGTCAAAAATAGAACGGATGGATTGGTCACACCAACCAATCCAGTTGGTTGCATTTCGAATATTCCCAGTTCGTCACAGGGGCCATAGCGGTTTTTAACGGTCCTCAATATGCGGTACGAACTGCCACGCTCTCCCTCAAAATACAGCACTGTATCCACCATATGTTCCAGTATTTTTGGGCCGGCGATGGCGCCGTCTTTGGTTACATGACCAATAAGAAAAACAGTTGTTCCGGTGGTTTTGGCAAAATTGATCAATTTATAGGCGCAGGCTCGCACCTGTGAAACAGTTCCGGGAATGGCTTCTACCGAAAGACTTTGTAAAGTTTGAATGGAATCGACGACAAGAAAATCAACATCGGAGCCAAGTGAATTTAGGATAACGTCTACGTCCGTTTCACAGGCTAGTTGCACGCCAGCATCGCTAGCGCCAAGCCTAGCAGCGCGCATGCATATTTGTTCAGCCGACTCTTCTCCGGAAACGTAAACGCAACTATAGTCCTGGGATAGAGCGACCGATATCTGCAACAGCAGCGTAGATTTCCCAATTCCAGGATCGCCTCCAACCAGAGCCACGGAACCGGCAACTATACCTCCCCCCAATACACGGTCGAATTCTCCGACGTCGCTCAGTTTTCGATCTAATTTTTCCGGTGGAGCGGCAAGATTTTGTAGATTCAAATGCGCATCGCTGAATTTGGATTTCTCGCCGAAGGGAATATTTTCCGTAATTGTATTCCATTGGCCGCAATCTTCGCATTTGCCAAGCCATTTCGGATACCGAGCGCCGCATTCGCCACAATAAAAATTCCTATCGCCTTTACCCATTACCTCTACACCAATGATTAGCGCGATTATACGGCGTTTCATGCGGTTATGCCATACGATCTTACTTTCCGGTATAGGGGTTGTCTGGCATTATCGAAATTAATTAGATATTATCTTTTCTCGATTACTGTATCCAATGCTTTAGACTTGGAAACGGTTGTGCATGTATTTGTAAAACGATGTCTACTTATTCTGATGTTACCGTTCCTGTCGTTTGGCTACTGTCTTTCTGAAACAAATATCGAAGTAAAAATCACCAAGCTCGTTAAGGATGTAAAGCCAGCTTTTCCAAACGACAACGTATCTATCGTCTTCGGATGCGATGACAATTATGCCATGTATCTGGGAGTATGCTTGCAGTCGCTGATCGAGACATCATCTGAAAAACACAACTACGATATCTGGATTCTAGAGGGAAATATATCGGAGAATAACAGAAGAGGTATTATCAATTTAATAAAAGGACGCAAGAATTTCTCCATTAGATTTTTCAACATCGATGATTTTGTCGAGAAAAATAAAGAAAAATTTCGCATATTTAATAAGCACTTAACGGTTTCCACCTACTACCGTCTTTTTATACCTCAAATATTCTCCAACTACAGACGGATGTTATATTTGGATTGCGATATTATTATAAATTCAGACATATCAGAACTTTTCAATGTCGATATGAATGGCAAGAGCGTTGGGGCGGTTAAAGATCGTAGCATGTGTACAAATTCCAGAAAGTATGTAAAGCGCATAAAGGGGAAAAAGAATGGAGATTATTTTAATGCTGGCGTAATGCTATTCAACATAGATAAAACCGCAAGAGAAAACATCACCGACAAATGTCTGGAATATCTATTTTCTAGAAAAGATGGAAAAGATGAATTTTTAGAAGATCAAGATGCTCTTAACGCTGTCTGTATCGATAATGTTAAATTGATTGATGGAAGATGGAATGTTCTGATGTATGGTTATTATCTAGGCATGAATAAAGGAAGCCATAATATCATAAACTTCTATATTGTGCATTATTTTAGCTCCAAAAAACCGTGGATGTGTTCTACTCCTTTGGACGCAATCTGGTGGCGTTATGCCGCCAGAACATCGTTCTACCACGACATACTCGCGCGCAATAGAAATTTGATTATTTTTCATATAATTCGCATACGTGTTGTATATTTTTTAGTAGCACTACTGCAGTGGTTACATATGGATGACCTAATTTGGAAAACAGCAAAACTACGACTGTCTTTAATCGCAAGAACAATGGAAATCATGAAGGATATGGCTGCTTTTAAGCACCTTAAATTTGCCTATAAGAAGATTTTCTTCTCCATAATTTGCAATGTTTAAGGATTGTCTTGTTCATAGAGCTTGCTTTCCAGCGCTAGAATACCACCAAGAAAAGCTTCTGCTATCATCGAAAGTGTGTGGTATTCTTCCTCAGATAGTCCAAAATCGACCGGTTCCTGATCCAGCAGCTGTTTCTGCAAGTCTCTAATTTCCCGAGACCTATTTCCTGCTGATTTTGTTGTGGAATTGTATATATCTAACATCTGCTGGTAGTAGTTGTTATATGACTCGCTAGCATTTGGCAAATTCCTGAAACTATCACATAATAGCTTCGAGTAATTTTTAAACTCGTCGAAGGATAATTTGCCAGCATCAAAAGGCTGATGTATTTCTAAAAACAATAAATCCTCATATGCGGCTATCCTCCTGAATCCACTACATTTATGTGCAATATCATCGAACGAATCATCTGAAATATACGAAGGCATCATTCCTAGCGCTTGCAGTAGTTGCTCAGTTCCCGAATAATCAGAAAAATCTGATACCCGCTCCAATTCGCATATTAATTGCTCAATTCTCGCGTGCCTCTCCTCGGCTGATATAGTTTCCTCATCTGCCTCAATTTCCTCGTGGGTTTTTCTGTACCCAGTTCCGTCAATCAACATAATCAAATTCTCTTGAATTGACTTGCCCAATAATCCTAATGTCCAGATAGCAGCAATGATAAGCAATGCGGCTAGTAGGACGGTTTCCACAAGTGAAGCGCCTCGGTTTTTATTTTTTAAGCGGACAAAATTAGGAAATGAATTTTTGTCGACAAAGCAATCCCCCCCCCCCCCCCTCCTTGTCAAAATATCGCTATTTTTTGCTACCAAGCACATGGAAATGAATTCTTACCTTTTTCTCGAACTCCATATTTTAAACCTTGGAAGATTGAAAGATAGTTAATGTTTAAAATGTATGGACGATTTTAGTTTACACGAGTTGTACCACCATTCCGAATCTTAGCAATCCACTTAAATATTCTTTTAACAAATTTCTCCCTTTATACTATCATATAGTCTCTCTCTATATTCCGATGTATTGTGATAAAATTTGGGAAAATTAGCAATAAATTAACTTTTTTTGATTAAAGTATTATCATATACCAAAGGAGGATTTTATGTTGAAAAAAAATATCGCGGCGTCAGCGCTTTGTTTTCTATTCGCATTGTGCTTAGTTTCTTGCGAAAAAACATCCAAAAAAGAGGCCAAAGTTCCAGAGGCTAAAATAAAAAGTGAACCTGCCAGTACCGAAAATGAAGAAGACGTTATTGCCGAAGCTAAAAAAGAGGCAGAGGAAGGAGAACTCATTAGAGAGTCCATAGATGCGGAAAAAAAGCCTGATATAACCGAAGAAGGTACAAAAAATGACGACAAAGCTAAAAAGAATTCACGAAAAAAGTCTGTCATGAACTTTTTCCAAAAAATGCGCAGATCGCGCACTTCTGGTAAAAGGCAAGCATCAAAACGGCATAAAGCTTCCCATGAAGAACAATCCTCTGAGGACCATGAAGCTCTCCCAGAGGATTCCCACTAGATCGATTTTGATGTTGTTCGATCAAGCTTTGCGTAGAAGCTGATAAGGAGTTTCTAGTCTAGTGCTGGAAATTAATGCTTCTACGGAGTGGCGCATATCTTTAGTTGGAAATCTCCGCAATCCCCGGAAACTTGAAATTTGTCGTTTGCTGTGAAATAATAAAATGTTTTATGTAGGGGGCTCACAATGTGTACATGCATGTGTTGTTGGAAATTTTTGATAATTATATCTGGAATTCTAGCGCTAGCATACGGCGCTGCAAGCGCTCGGTGTATGCTGAAGCTCAGCAATGGTAATGAAAAAATGCGGGAGATTGCAGCCGCAATTCAGGAAGGAGCGTCCGCTTATTTAAATAGGCAATACAAAGCTATATCCATTGTTGGCATTGTGATGGTCGCTATAACCGCTGCGTTTATGGGCTGCTATCAGTCCGTTGGATTCGTACTTGGCGCTGTTTTATCGGCGGCAGCCGGATATATAGGTATGAATATTTCCGTTCGCGCAAATGTTCGCACTTCCGAAGCAGCTAAAAACGGCATAGAGCACGCGCTGTCGGTAGCTTACAAGTCCGGAACAATTACAGGATTTCTTGTTGTTGGTTTGGGACTACTTGGAATAACTCTCTACTTCCTTTATTTACAGGCATATGTAACCGACGCGCGCGTTGTGTCAGAATCTTTGATTGCTTTGAGCTTTGGAGCCTCACTGATTTCAATTTTTGCGCGTTTGGGTGGAGGAATTTTTACAAAAGGAGCCGACGTTGGCGCAGATTTGGTGGGGAAAGTGGAAGCTGGAATTCCAGAAGATGATCCTCGAAATCCCGCTGTGATCGCCGACAATGTGGGCGATAACGTTGGCGATTGCGCCGGCATGGCGGCAGATCTTTTCGAGACGTATGTCGTTACTATTGCGGCCACCATAGTTTTGGCGAGTATTTTTTTCACAGGAGCCATGAAAGAGCAACTAACGATGTATCCTCTGGCGATTTCCGGTGTGTGCGTGCTGAGCTCCATCGCTGGATCTTTTTTCGTTAAATTGGGACGCGCTCAAAACGTGATGCTGGCTCTCTATAAAGGGTTATGGGCGACGATTGGAATATCGTTTGCGTTCATGTGCATCGTTACGGAAAAGCTGTGCGGTCTTCAGACGCGTTTTTCCGTTGCCGGCGGCGCATTGACGTTTTCAGGATATGACATACTAGCTTGCGGAGCGATTGGACTCATCGTTACATTACTATTGGTGTACGTTACCGAATATTACACCTCCTATGCATTCCGTCCGGTTATTAGCATAGCAAAAGCATCGGAAACTGGTCATGGGACTAACGTTATACAGGGATTAGCCGTTTCCATGGAAGCGACGGCGGTTCCGGTGATTATTATCTGCGCCGCAATTCTAGCGGCTTACCTCCATGCCGGATTATATGGTGTTGCAATATCTGCAACGGCGATGTTGGCGCTGGCTGGTGCCATTGTAGCCATCGACGCTTACGGCCCAATCACTGATAATGCCGGCGGTATCGCCGAAATGTCTGGATTACCAGAAAAAGTTCGCCAAGTTACAGATAAATTAGACGCTGTAGGAAATACCACCAAGGCAGTTACAAAGGGATATGCCATAGGATCTGCCGGCCTCGCATCGTTAGTGCTATTCTCCGCTTACACGCAGGACATTGCGCACTATTTCCCGTCGCTCTCCCTGAGTTTTGATTTGGGTAATCCGTACGTGGTTGTTGGGTTATTTATCGGAGGATTGCTGCCCTATCTATTTAGCGCCTGCGGTATGATGGCGGTGGGTCGCGCCGGCGGAGCTATCGTTATAGAAGTACGGCGACAATTTAAAACAATCAAGGGCATTATGACCGGAAAGGCAAAACCGGACTATAAAAAAGCCGTAGATATACTTACGAAGGCAGCCATAAAGGAGATGATTTTGCCGTCTCTACTGCCGGTATTGTCTCCCATTATATTGTATCTGATAATTGGAAGCTTTGGCGGCCATGCTGCTGGCCTTGTGAGCGTTGGCGCAATGCTCCTTGGTACGATTATGACAGGCATATTTTTGGCTTTGTCCATGACTTCCGGCGGTGGCGCCTGGGACAATGCGAAAAAATATATCGAAAACGGAAATCTTGGAGGAAAAGGTTCGGAAGCGCATAAAGCTGCCGTCACTGGCGATACGGTCGGCGATCCCTACAAGGATACGACCGGCCCCGCCATAAATCCTATGATCAAGATTGCAAATATTATCGCAATCCTGCTGTTAGCGTCGCTGGCCAAGCTCTCACACTAAGTTCGACTTCGGTGGATTTTGCCAGACGGCATTCGCGTAAAATCCACTGTCAGGTTAGGTTTTAAAGAACAAGACTACTGTACTTCGGCCGATTCCAATAATCTTCAGTTACAATTACGGAAAATTAATTCGTTTGTTAATCAATTTTTAACTTTTTTATGCAATAATTACCTGTAGTGAAATTTTAAATGAAGGTTCAAAATCGTGTCGAAATTGACGATAAATAAAGACATCATGACAAGCGCGCGGGGGGGGGGGGTAACCTCCTCCGACTGAGACTTTACAGTATCTTTTTTGGTCGTTCTATTTTTGCCAACAAGAGTCATAAATCTGATGCAAATAATCCAGCTGTGTTTCCCATCAGTGGTATTTTTGCTAATACAAATTCAAACGCCGCGTCACAAATCATAAAATATCTTATATTCTTTCAAATTTTTCACGCTACCGCCCTCATATTTTATACCCACGACCCGCCGCGTCGCTCTAAAAAGACGCAAAATCCTTGCGAGCGTTTTCGACGTGCGAAAAAAACAACTTCTATGACTGCCATGCACTCCGCTCCTTCGAATTCAGTGAAGAGAACGGAGGTGTGCGGTGGAATTGTTCTGATGTAGCGGAGCCAATAAAGATGCAGATTCTTTTTATAAATCGAAAATGAGTATCGCAGTACGGAACTGAAAGCGGCGTCATTTCCGACCACGAATAATTTTGCAATTATTTTGATTTCATTGAAAACTTAAAGAATATTAAAAAAGGTCAAATTTAAAGAAAATACAAATGGTTGCTTTTATTGGAAATGTCGCAGTGAATTTTATTGATAACAGAAAGGCCAGAGCTTCCAAATCAGTGTTTTTCTGTTGTGATATTGGACTAGTTGAAATCTACGATCTGTTTTATTTTTTGAAGGAGTTAAAAAATGCTAAAAAGAATGTTTTGTTTTCTTAAAAAACGCCGCAAAGGCTCAGTTCTCATCGAATATGTGCTCATCGCCAGTATTATGGTCGTTGCCGCCGTATCCGGTTTTTTCTTAATTTCTAGAGCCATATCAAACATTGGAGAGTTTTTTGTAGAAGTTGGCGATAGCATAGCAAATACGGCAGGGGAAATCTTGAATAAATGATCTCCCGCTGCAGAGCAGCGTAGTATTTTAGAACAATTCCACCTGATCGCTGTTTCTGTATAATTTTTGGTATTTTTCTCCTTGATGCTGAACATAATTACCGATTGTGTCCTCATTTCCGTGTTTCCCTACTGTACTTGCGAAGTAACCTTCGCTCCAAAATTCTCCTCCCCACAATTGCTTTTTTACATATGGAAGTTGCTTGAAAATCTCTTTCGCCGTAATGCTTTTTATCATCTTTACCAACTTCGTAACACTATATGTAGGAACAGATTGTATTGAATTCAAAATAGATTGCTGCTGCCTTCAGCGCCATTAATCAGGCGTTTTTTATCGATTTTTCCAACCATCTCTCTAATTTGGAAGGCAAGTTCTTTCAACTGAGAAATTTCGACAAAACTAATTTCGCAACAAATTGCGCCACTTTTGTTATTGTAAACGTAGCGGAGCAGTCGAAAAGAATAAATTACTTTATTACTATATTTTTCACAACGATAAAAGGCGACGACGAAACGGAACTGGATTCCGGCCATGCTGTTACAATTTGTCCTATTATTGTCGCAGTATCATCTATCCTTATTTGACAGTTTTTCACCAACTACCATAATCCTCATGGATACGTCTTCGGAATCCAATTCGACTTTATGAAAAATTACTAAACAAAATGACTTTAGTATGTCACAATGTAATTTTTACAGGATCGGTTTAAAAGTTTTTGTTATACTCATAGTGGAAATAATACCGACCGAAAAAATTTAAGAATTTCGATGGAGGTAAGTCTACAGCATGAAAATACAGTTGCTATCTCAAAATCTGATCAACCAAATTGCCGCCGGTGAAGTAATTGAGCGACCGTCGTCGGTCGTCAAGGAGCTAATGGAAAACGCCCTCGACGCTGACGCAAATGAAATTGTCGTAAAAGTCATTGACGCTGGAAAAAGCTTCATTTCCGTAAACGATAACGGCTATGGCATGAGTAGTGAATCACTGAAACTTTGCGTACTAAGTCATGCCACTTCTAAGCTAAGTTCGGAAAATTTGTTTGATATTCATACTTTTGGATTTCGCGGGGAAGCGCTTCCATCCATCGCGTCCGTTTCCCGCCTTTCGATCACGTCGATGGACAGTGCATCATCTGAAGCGTGGACAATTAGCGTGGAGGGCGCCTGCGAACCTCGCCTATCTCCGGCAAATTGTAAACGAGGAACGACGGTTGAAGTGCGGGATTTGTTCTTTGCCACGCCGGCGCGTTTAAAATTTCTGAAATCGGACGTTGCGGAGCTGGACTGCTGCCATGATGTTTTTAGGCGTTTGGCGTTGGCGTTTCCAGATATAACATTTAAATTTTTTGATAATGATCGAGAAAAGTTTTTCTACACAAAAACTAACAACATGCGACAACGAATATATGACGTTCTAGGAGATTTTTTTGAGGAGAACACGTTCGAAGTAAAAGCTGAAAAAGATAAATTAAAGTTACAAGGATTTATCGGAGTACCAACATTCAACAAAGCTTCCGGAAGCTATCAGTATTTTTTTGTAAACAAAAGATTTGTGAAGGATAAAAATTTCGCTTACGTTTTGAAGTCCGCCTATTCCGGGCTTGTGCCGCCGGGACGTTATGCCGTTGCAGTTTTGTTTCTTGAAATACCCCATAATGAAGTAGATGTGAACGCCCATCCGGCTAAAATTGAAATAAGATTTAGAGAAAGCGAAAAAGTTAAATTCTTTTTATTATCAGAATTACGAAAAGCGCTCGCGTCTTTTGGAGCAATGAAACCATCAACGGAATTTATTGTAAGCGTTTCCCCAGCCAATGCTTTTTCCGCATTTCCGAAACATGCGCCACCGCCGAATGCTGCGCGGGAAGCGAATTATGATTTTTTTCGCCAAAAATCTGAAACAACGCCGTGTGGCACGTCGATGAGAAACGATTTTTCAGCTCTGGAGGAGCAATCTTTTCATCCAGATAAAGAAAAAAGAATATCATTGGGAAATGCAATTTATCAGCTGGATAATACTTATATAATTGCTGAAAATGGAGATGATTTAATCATCGTCGACCAACACGCTGCAGCGGAAAGGATCGCGTTTGAAAAATTAAAAAACAATCTTTCATTGGACTCGCAGACTCTTTTGCTGCCAGCGATATGTTCTCTAAAAGAATCTCAAATCGAACAGTTGGAACTAAATAATGATATAATATTGAAATTCGGCATTAATTACAAAAGGTTAGATCAAGATCTCATATCAATTGACGCTCTCCCGGCAATTTTGGGCGCTTGCGATGAAAAATCCTTGATGCATGATATAGTCGATGAACTCGCGACATTTGGGGATACCTATTCCATGGATGAAAAGATACGTCGAATTTTGTCGACCATATCTTGCCATGGTAGTCTACGCGCCGGAAAAAAATTAACAATCCAAGAAATGAATTCGCTACTTCGCCAAATGGAAGATACGGGAAATATCGCCCAGTGCTGCCATGGAAGACCTTCTTATGTGATACTTTCTCCAAAAAATTTAAATAAATTTTTCGAAAGATCTTGATGATCTGTTAATTTTCCTTATATAATAAAAGCAACGATATAAGAAGATGATAAATAAAATAAGATTACAGCCACTGATTTCGTTGAGAAATGACGCGATTTTCGGCTACGAGGCTCTCTACAGAAAAGGGAAAGCGGCAGGTTATCCAAGCGCTTCCGATATATTGGCAAACATAGTCTCATCTTATACGCATCGAGATGATTTCCGATTGTTTATCAATATGACGGAAAAAGATATTGTGGATCCGAATTTTTGCAAGTGCTTCTGCAATATTCTCGAAGAGAGACAAATAGATGGTTCTAATATAATTCTTGAGGTGAGCGAAAATACTCCACCAGAGTGTTTGTCTGAAGCCAAAAAGACGCTAAGTTTACTCCGCCGCTACAATATTAGAGTGGCGTTGGACGATTTTGGAACCGAATACTCCAGTCTGTCTTTTTTAAATGAACTTCCAATTGACGTAGTAAAGATAGACAAAAAATTTACGCAAGAAGCTCCCACCAATAGGAAATCCAGAATGTTGCTAAAATTTTGCATCGACGTCTCTCATGATTTTGGATGCGAAGTTGTGGCAGAAGGAATCGAAACCACAGATCAGCTAAATTGCGTAAAGGATATGGATGTAGATATCGGGCAGGGATTTTTATTTACAGCGCCATTTTGTTTTAAAAAAAAGACAGCCCCATTCATCGAGCTCTGGGAATACGCCGCTTTTGCGATGGGAAGCGCGCAAAAGACAGAATGCTTTTGATAACGCG
>JAITDT010000029.1 GCA_031282425.1 Holosporaceae bacterium
ATGCTGAAAATATAGCAAATAGTACAAATAGTACGAAAAAATAAAACAATAAACCGGTTTTTTATATTTCATCATATGGTTTTTTGTCAAAAAACCTCATCGTTAGTGACAAATGCAAATCGATTAGAGCTGCAGATACCTGCGGCTTAGATTAAAATAAAAGTTAATTTTTACTAATACAACTCAAGCGGCTAACAATGCGGTGGAATGTTCTATGATTGAACCGCTATTAAGCTCATTGCTCGCATACGCCACTATTGCGGCCCTTTCTTCTGGCAAATCATTCTACCTTGCGTCTCTGAAGTCAACGCTTTACTACTACTGCTTATTTCTTAACGATTCTATCTCTTCAATCGAAAGACCAGTATACCTGCCAACAGTCGCTACTGGTACACCGTCTACCAACATAGTGAGAGCAGTTTCACGCGCTTTCTTCAGTTCGCCTTCCTCTCTGCCTTCATCCATTGCGCAAGAGATATCGTTGTAATAATCTCTTAGGCCCTTTTCTCGAATTCTCATGAGCTCCCGCGCCTCAGGGTCTGATTTCGCTTTTTCGAATACTGTTTTGGCTTCTTGTATTTCTGGCACAAATTTGCAGAGCGATGCGATTTTTTCAGAATATGGATTTTTAAAAAATTCTATCCAAAACGTTACGGGGCTTTCTTCTTCCACCTGCCTCATCTTTCCCAACTCGAGGAAATGCATTTCCAGAAGATCGGTGAATTTTTCATTGCTTACATCGTCTTTGAGATAGCCTTTACGCCAGTAACGTTCATCATTTTTGAATAAATCAAAGTCCAAAATATTAATGGATATTGTTCTTTTCAGCTGGTGATATTTTTCTCCGATTTCAAGTTGTCCGGCAAAAAGCTGCGACCAATAGAACAACGCTCTTGCGGTTATGTTTTTCTCATCTTTCCGCTGCATTTCGATATTGAGAATTTCACCGCTATCCGTCACTGCTACAATATCAAGCCGCACGCCTTTCTGTGCCGCATACTCTGGCGTAAGCTCTGTTTTCTCTATTTTAACTGATTTTATAGGAGTTTCAGGCTTAATGACGCAATTGAGAAAATGAATCAATATGCGAGAATGCTTTGGATTCCCAAAAATCATCCTGAACATTATATCATCTTTTGGAAGTATTTCTTGTTCCATCGTTTTTTCCTTAATTCGAAACTATAGCATAGCTACTCAGAATTAAAAAATTACTTTTACAAACTAACGCGGATTTATTAGGATACAATTTGCTTCTCGTTTGGTCTTAACAAAGAGTCACATTGAAGTTTTGTATCCATAAATGAATCCATAAATCGAGTTTTCAAAAAACTCAATGCTGAAATTTGAGGGAGCGAGTGCCTTAAAATCGGCAGCCGCTCTCGCCGCCACCAGGGGTGATCCCTGAACCTCAGAATTTAGATTTACCAGGTTGCGATGTATACCAAGAACGGTCTATCCTAGAGACCTTGCGGGCATTTTGCATCTTTGCCAGCTGTTATTTTTATCATCCAAAATCTTCGCAAATCCTCCAATTTTCGTCAAAAATTCGTCTCCGTTCTCCGTCAGAGAGTACATGGAGATTCGGAAAGTGCAATCTCCGCAGCTATTGATATCCAAGACCTTGCCTGTCAAATCTTGATTTTTCTGAAAAAAAAGTTTAGAGAACGCAGAGTGGTAGCGAGTGAGATGCGAAGGTTATGGGAGCTCTACGGAGTTTGGAGAGGATATGCGGAGATTATCGGTGTTTTTCTGGATCTTTATGATTTTTGGCTGTAGCAAACTGTGATTTGAGAGAAATATCGAGTTTGCATCTCTAGTTCGCAAAGTACGCTCGGTCAGTTGGAAAAATATTTTTTTGACAATGTGTTTGTTAACGTTATTTTAAACATTTTTCATTATAATATAGTTTGATAACGAGTTACGGAAAATGAAAAAAATTGCTCGATTAATTCTTTTTTGCTTTTTAATAAACAATATAAATGCTCTTAGCGATAATGATGCGGAAAATGAATTGAAACAGATATTTGATCACAAACAACCTTTTGATATTATACTTGTATCTAGAAATTCTCCACAATCCAAATATAATGCCATAGAACTAGATGAAATAGCCCTTATTTTTGCATGTCTAAATGCGAGTATTCATCCTGCAAAAATATCGGATATAAAAAACAAATTATCAGCATATTCTCCAACATATGATGCTGACTTGCCAAATATTTCTGGATATTTAAATGGAGCATTGGGAGCATTGGTTGCGCTACGCAAGCAAAAAATCTCAGAAAAATTTGATGAATACTGTAAGCAATTACAAATTCCTTCTGTGTCAAGTACAAACTGGAAAATCATTATATTTAATGAAATGTTCTTTTCAAAAAAACCTCTAACAAAGCACGAAGTTGAAAAAATAAGAGAATTGTTTTTTTTCTTTTTAGAAGATAAAGAACATACCATTCTACATACAAATTTTTTATACACCACAAGTGGCTCATTTACTGTAGGTGATATAGATGAGTTAAAATCTAGAATTCAAAATTCTACTAACACAGGCATGAGGAGATCTCTTATAGACCAAACTTCGAATTCTTACCATATCTCTACTCAAAATGCGGCAAATGATGCTGAAATTACAGCTTATATTGCGGCATGTAATCAAAAAAAACGTAATATTGCTGTCCAACATCCTGTTTTATTAAATAGAAGTACAATGTCATACGATAATAAGGAGCTTGTATGGTATGACAAATCAACTTATTGTTGGGAATCTAATGAAGCTCTAAAGGGATTAGCACCTTTTGCTGGACAGTCACATATATACCATATTGGAGATGGTCAAGATCATAAATTTATTAACGTATTTTTCCCAAAAATGAAAGAATTGTTATTGAAAAGTATCAGTTCAGAAATTTGCTACGATCTTTCTTGTGGTGTTCGACATGCTAATAATTGGGTTAATGACACTGTTAAGACGAAACTACATATTTTTGCTTCAAATACTACGCAAGCCAGCGAAAACAATGAATTCCCATTGGATTCAATTGTTTCGTGTGTCGATCCAATAGGCACCATGTTACGTTTGGGAGGCGAACATAACGCTCTTACAACAGTATTTTTTAATAAAAGTGCAAGTCCTGTTACTATTTCTCCGCACATAATCACGTGCTTGCCTTATGATAATAAACAATACAATTTTGCAATAGTGAAAAACCTTGTTTTTAACTGATAAGTATGGTAACATGCAACATATAAGAGGTATTTTGGAGGTTAACATGAAATATATAAGAAGAGATTATTGTAGTTGGTTATTTGTCATTTTTTTTGCTTGTAACGTATCTCCAGTTTTCTCTATGGGATTTAATATAGCCATAGATAACGAACTAGAAAATCCTATTTCTATTTCTAAAGTACCACCCCAAGAAGTAACTGCGATTCCGACAGGAGCAATCGTTCAAGGCGCAAGTGGTGAAGTTGTATTGCCTTCTATAGAAGTGAGAGAGTCTATATCGCTGGTGATAAATGACAGTAAAGAAACAATATTGATTAACCATGGCGAAATTACTGAACTTTTCATCATTCTTACTGGACTAGATTTGTCGAAAATAAACATCACAGAAGATCCGTTTTTTATACAGAGGTTGGCAGTAAAATCAGGAGGCACTGATGTAGGCTATATATCATTCAGATGTTCTATGTACAATACCAATCCTGTTATTACGATGGAATCTGAAGACAAGTATCTAATATCTGAAAAGCAAATGCTCCTTGGAGGTGGTGGTATACACATTGTAGTAAAAAAGAAATATTGATCGAGTTTTATGCTATGCTTAACTTCCTCATCACGTGATCAACCCCCTCCAGATCCATCTGTATCCTGATCCCCCTCATCACCTACAACCACCTCGTCCATGAACATCTTCGCAATTTTTTGCTGTTCCGTTGGGTAGAGGAAGCTCCAGACTTCGATGAGGTTTTTGAGCGCTATGATGAGATTTTGTTTTGTTATTTCAGAGCTAGCAGCATTCCCGTCACCTTTAGCCGCTTCCAATTCAGCGATTCTCTCGACATTGATGACGATTTCCGGTGATCGCAGTATCCCCCAGCACCTCATCGATTACTTTTTGTCCTACATCCTCAGCGGGGATCGTCTTAAAAACAGACATGCAAGATTTGCATCGGATGTGGTTGGAGCAGCTGTAGTATCGGTAGCGGAGGCCGTGGTTGTAGGCGTAGGTGGGAGTCATAGTGACGTTGCATCTGGCGCATTTGAAGGAACAACAACAAATAGAAGCTGCGGAACGAGCGAAAAAGATATGGAATGAATCAATGCCGGTGGAATGTAACAATCCCCCTTACCTTCAAAAAC
>JAITDT010000019.1 GCA_031282425.1 Holosporaceae bacterium
TTCCTCAATTCCACTTTCATCAACGTAAAAAAGCTTCTCTTCTTCTACGCTTTTGATTTCGTTGAGGTATTCCTCACGTTTCTCCTCGTCCCTTTCCTTATACAAAAATGTTTTTTTTAAGCGTAATTCCAAGCAATAAAATTTACATTCTTCCATCAAAATACACTTCGATTATAACAATAATCTTAAATATCTTCCGATGGGAATCCCGTGGATTTGCCGATTTTAGATAATTTTTTTCTTTCCCAACGCAAGAATCATTCCGATTGTGACACTGCAGGCGAGCATTGACGATCCTCCATAGCTCATGAACGGCAAGGTCATGCCCTTGGTAGGTATGATATGCAAGGCGGATGCAATATTCACAAAGGACTGTAGTCCTAACTGTGCCAATAAACCGACGGAAGCTAGTAGTACAAATAGGTTATTTTCCTTCATGGCTTTTATCATGCCGTAGATCACAATGAATGCAATTGTGACGATGACAAAAGCGCAGATAAAAAATCCAAACTCCTCTCCTAAAACGGCGAATACGAAGTCCGCATGAGCGTCCGGAAGATATTTTTTTACAACGCCCTCTCCCGGACCAACACCAAAGAACCCGCCATTTGAAAATGCCTCCAAAGATCTATAGATTTGGTAATTGTCGCCGACTGCCGGATCCAAAAATCTATCAATACGCGCGCTTACATGAGGTAAAAATAGATATGTGAGAATAAAACCGATCATGAATATGACCACAGCGACAATGGCAAGGATTATGGACAATCCATTTAAAAATAATTGTCCGAACCAAACAGAACTGGTCACCAAGATCATTCCAATATCCGGTTGTAGCGCCAATGGACATACAAACAAAGATAGAAACAAAATCGCTAGCAAATGTCCTCTAAATTCAGGATGTTTTTGCTGTTGGGAAAACATCCAAGCCGTCAAAATCGCCAGAGCCGGCTTTGCGAATTCAGACGGTTGCATCGAAAATCCAAAAAATGATATCCAACGGCGCGCCCCCTTAATCTCTGCGCCGTAAACAAGCGTTAGAATCATGAGTATCACAGCCAAAAAAAACAAAGCTAAAGATAGTTTTTTGATGTTGGAATCGTTCAGCAGCGATACGAAAAAAATTATGGCCAAAGAAGGTGTAAGGTATAATAAATGTCGCTTGAGAAAGTAAAATTTTTCCAGACCCATTCGATCCGCAACCATGGGAGTTGCCGTTGCGGCTAGCAATATTCCCAGCGTCATCAATATCAAAAAAGCGAACAGGATTACTCTATCCACCGTCCACCACCATTGGCCGTAAATACTGCTGCTTCCTCTTGAAATGTCTAACACTTTTCTGCGCTCACCAGCTGCTTAAATATACTTCCGCGTTCTTCAAAATCTTTAAATTGGTCAAAACTTGCACAGGCTGGAGATAGCAATACCACATCGGCCTGAAGCGTTTTGGATATTTCTTTGGCTCGTTTTACGGCAACGTCCAAAGTTTTAGTAATTTCGTTTTCTACCCCATGCTTTGCCAGTAGCTTAGACCAGTTCTCGGCGGCTTCTCCAATCAATAGGGCAAATTTTATGCGACTAAAATATTTTACTAAGTTTTCAATACCTTCTTCTTTAGGACGACCGCCCAGTATCCAAACAATATTATCGAAGCGCTTTAAAGCTTGTTCCACCGAGTCTGCATTGGTAGCTTTGCTATCGTTTATGTAGAGCACATTGTCAATGTTAGCGACCAGCTCCTGGCGATGTTCGAGCCCTCGAAATGAAAACAATCCCTTAGAAAACAACTCCTTACTTAGGCCATTGCGTCTACAGGCGACATAGGCCGCAGCAATATTCTGCCGATTGTGGATTCCGTCTAGAATAGGATTTTTTTCACAAATGACTTCGCGAAAACCGAAACTATTATCAATGAGTTTATTTTTATTCCAACCGACTCCATATTTAGGAACATGATTTCCTGAAATAGGAATTACGCATGGGTGATTTACATTTTTCAGAAATTGAAAAATTTTTAGGCAATGACGATCGTCTACTCCAATCACCGCAGTAGATTTTTCATGGAAATTGGCGAATATTTTCTGTTTATTATAAATGTAGCCTTCCATTCCTCCGTGTCTTTTTAGATGATCAGGAGTAATGTTTAGCAGTATCGCCGTATCGAATCCTAAAATATGACACGACTCCAACTGATAGGAAGACAGCTCTAAAACAAAAAATTCAGACTGTGGAGCTAGTGAGAGTAGTGAATTACCGAAATTGCCGCCAATTGCAGTTTTTTCTCCGGCAGAACTAAACACGTGATATACCAGGGCCGTCGTTGTGGATTTACCATTGGTGCCCGTAATACAAATGTTTTTACCGCTGATATGCTGTTGAAATAGATCGACATCATTCAAAATAGGAATGGCATTCTTATGGGCAGTTTGAATCATTGGATGGACAGATGGCCACAGCAGACCTACGCCTGGACTAACAACCATAGCGTTCATCTGGGCAACATCATCGATGTTGAAAGCGTTGCATTTTTTGTGGGAAATTATGTAATCGTCATATACTCTTACCTCTGCTCCACTTGCTATCAGCGCATTCACAACGGATTCGCCGGTTTTTCCTAAGCCGATAACGCCTACGCGTTTGTTTTTATAAAAATCCAAAAAAATCATCTTATTTTTAGCGTAGCCAATCCAATTAGCGTAAATAGAAACGAAATAATCCAAAATCTAATAACTACCGTCGATTCCGTCCATCCTTTTTTTTCAAAATGATGATGGATGGGCGCCATTAGGAAAATTCTCTTGCCGGTATATTTGAAATATGCAACCTGGAGCAAGACGGATAGAGTCTCTAGCACGAACAATCCTCCGGCGATAGCCAGAACGAATTCCTGTTTGATGATTACGCTTGTTCCGCCTAGCGCACCTCCAATGGCTAGCGAACCAGTGTCGCCCATAAATATCATAGCTGGCGGCGCGTTATACCATAAAAAACCGAGGCAAGCTCCGATCAACGCTCCACAAAAAATACTCAATTCTCCAGCAGATGCGATATAGGTGATTTGTAAATAATTCGCAAAAACAAAATGCCCTACTATATAGCTAACAATTCCTAAACATAACGCTACCAGCATGGATGGGAAAGTGGCCAATCCATCCAGTCCATCTGTTAGATTTACAGCATTCGAACTGCCAACGATTACGAACGTCGTGAAAATAATCAAAAATATAGAGCTATTTACGGTGAAATTTTTAAAAAATGGAAAAGTTAAATGACCGACTATTTCTGGCGCTCTCAATAACTCAACACAGTAGGAGAAAATTAATGCCACAATTATTTGGAAAAATAACTTCTTTTTTCCTCGCACACCTTTAGAATTTTTAAACTTTACCTTCAGAAGATCGTCATAAAATCCCAACAGGCAATAGAAGAACGTCAGCGCCACCAATAGAATCAAATAGCCATTCAAAATATTTCCCCATAGAACGGAAGAGATTATCGTTCCTGCAATAATAACGGCTCCACCCATCGTGGGAACACCTTGCTTTTGCGTTATGTGCAGCGGCGGACCATCTTTTCGAATGGGCTGTGAAAGTTTTGAGCGTTTTATAAAATTTGGATAGAGTATAAAACTAATTACTAGCGACGTAAGCAACGCACACATCGTTCGAAAAGTAACATAGCGAAACAAATTTATTCTGGAAATAAAATTGGAAGACTGAAATAAAAAATAATAAAGCATTGGAATTAAGCCGAATTTTTTATAATATTAACAATATGATTCATTTTCATTGAGTTGGATCCTTTCACCAAAACTCCGTCGCCATTGCGAATTTCTTCTAGAATTTTTTTAGCCAGTTCCGTTGAATTTTCGCACCAAACGCCCTTTTTACAGTCTCTTAAATTATCAAACAGTCGCTTGGCCAAAGAACCACAGGCAAAAACTACGTCTATTCCAGATTTATCGATGGTTGCCGACAGATTTTCATGATAACGACCAGCGTCTTTTCCCAATTCGCACATATCGCCAATAACCAGCACTTTTCTGCGATCTTTTAGTTGCGCAAGAGAGTAAATCGCCAATTTCATAGATGTGGGACAGGCATTGTAAGAATCGTCGATAATGACAATATTTCGGTTCTTGAGATAAATGCGCCCTCCTCGCCCAACGGACGTTTCAAACGATTCAATTTTATCGGCAAGATTCTGGAGAGATATTCCGGAAATCACGTGAGCTCCCAGAAGAGAGGATAAGCTATTATTAATCAACGAAATATTATCGCCGTAAATTAGATATTTTACTTTTTTCCCTAAAATTTCTGCGGTAATTCTAAAATGATCGTTAACACGACTGCACTCAAGAACTTTTGCGTCGGCCTGTGGAGAACAAAATGTAAGGACATTCTTAATTCCTAGCGCATTGGCTTTTTGTCGCAAAAAATCTGCATAAGGCGAATTCGCCGGAATAATTGTCGCTTCTTGCCTTTGGAGCGTTTCGAAAATTTCAGATTTTGCTTTAGCAATGCTCCAAACTGAATCGAAAAATTCCAGATGAGCTTCGCAAACCTGAGAAATAATAGAAATTGATGGCGAAATTATAGATGTTAATTTTTTGATCTCTCCAACAGCGCTAATACCCATTTCAAAAATTCCAATCGCAACTTCCCGCGACATCGTCGCCGCGCAGATGGGTAACCCGATTTGACTATTGAAGTTTTTTCGCGTTGCGTAGATCTTGTTTTTCAATTCCGGTTGAGTGGAAAGAATGTGATAAATTAAATTCTTGGTGAGTGTTTTGCCAACGCTGCCGGTAATACCAACGTACTTAGCGTTAGATTTTGCGACGTTGCACTTCGCTAACTTCTCTAAAGCTTCTAGAGAAGATTGCACTTTTATTACACTACCCTGTTTCTCGTGCTCAATATTTTTTTCTGAGATTGCAAGGACTGCGCCGTTGCTCAGCGCATGACTGATAAAATCATGCCCGTCTGTCTGTTTTCCCTTCAAAGCAATAAACAAATCTTTTTCTTTAGCGTCGTTTGAATTAATGCAGATGTCATCCACATCCTCGGTAACGGTCTGCTCGAAAATCTCCGATAATTCATGTTTAGAAAAAATCATTTCTCAGATTCTACTTTCTCTAATATAACGCTCCTATCGCTAAATTCCAGTAACTTGCTTCCCACCTGTTGATGAGTTTCATGTCCTTTGCCAGCTACCAATAGCGTGTCGCCATCAGACAGCATTTCCATTGCGAATTCAATTGCTATTTTCCTATCTGCGATTTCAATGGCATTCTGGCATCCTTCCAAAATCATTTTTCTAATTTGCTTAGGGTCTTCATCCCGAGGATTATCGTCGGTCACAATAACTAAGTCGGAAAACTTTTCGGCAATTTTACCCATAAGAACTCGCTTTTGATGGTCGCGATTTCCTCCACATCCAAAAATGGTAATAATCCTGCGCTTTGTGTGATTTTTTAAGGATAAAATTGCATTTTGCAGAGCGTCGGGAGTGTGAGCATAATCTATATATATATGTGCTAATTTGAACGAAGATACCAATTCCAATCGCCCATTAATTGATTGTAATTTCTGAAGTTTTTCCACGATCTCTTCACTATCTAGACCGATAACATAAGCAATTGAAGCCGCGCATAAGGCATTATGTATCTGAAAAATTCCCTGCAGCGGCAAAACAAATGAAAATTTCTTTCCATAAAAAGAAACCCGTACCCGCTGATGCAATCCAGCCGCAACAACATCAATGATTTTTACATCCTGGGAGTTATACCCATACCCTCTGCATTCTATACCGCGATCTCGGGCAATCGCATAGATTTTTTTAGAACGGGGGTCGTCGTCGTTAACGACAAAAATAGATTCTTTAGAGGCCAATTCCATGAATAATCGAGCTTTAGCATTCCAATAATTTTCAAACGTTTGATGATAATCCAGATGATCCTGCGTGAAATTTGTAAAGGCGCATACGGAAAATTCAATTTCATCGATTCTATACTGCTCTATTCCCTGACTGGTCGCCTCCATCGCGATATTTTTAATTCCACTTTCCCTCAATTTATGCAAAATCTTGTGCAATTCCAAACAATCTGGAGAAGTCATATTGTGCGGAAGTTTTTCGCAGCTTTCCGCTGTAATTACGCCCAACGTTCCGATGCTGGCGGATTTAATTTTAGATTTAAGCCAGATTTGTCTTAAAATATCGAGCGCAGAGCTCTTTCCGTTTGTTCCGGTAATGGCTACTATATTTTCAAAATCACTTTCAAAAAATCTTGACGCTATACGCGCCCACTCTGCGCGAATATTTTTTACGAAAAGAAATAAAACACCATTCTCCATGGTTATATGTGGATTCTCGCACTCCTGCAAAATATATTTTGCTCCCCGTGAGATAGCTTCGTTAACATGATTTTCCCGATCTTCAGCATTTTTACTTAACGCCGCAAACATGCACCCTGGAACGATGCATCGAGAATCGTCATATAGATCCGTTACTACTTCTTCTCGGCACGAATGCTTTACTTCCAAAAGTTCGTACAACTTTTTCATATTATTTTTCTAAGTAATTAGAAAGAATTTCTCTCTAACTAAAATTTTTTAATAGCCCAAGCTCTAAATTCTGAAAAATTTTGAAACACTTGTAGTCTTTCATTTGTTTCTTCCTGCTTTTTTAGCCATATTTTAGCTCCTTTTCTAGCTGCTGGCGCATCTAAAACAACAATAGTTTTATAGGGAGGATATTTATGTTTTATATTTTCGTTTAAGTAAGGATATTTTTCATCAACGCTTCCAGTTGATGTTTGAGATTTGCATTCAATGATAATATATTTTCCTTCTTTGCTTGGATCATAAATAACAAAATCTGCTCTTAATTCATGTTTGCGTTCCTCCGTTGAGTAAATACTTTCACAGATTACCAACTGTTGCGTATATAATTTCTGTTTAAGTCCATTTGTAGCAAGAAAGAATTTATTATTTTCAATAAATTGATATTCACAATCATCAAGCATTTTTTTTACAAGCTCTTCTAATTGCCCACCATTTTCTGTCGCAGTTTTTCCACCTTGTTTTGCCACTCAAAAATTCCTTATTAATATTTCATACACTGATTGCCTCTTGTCGGATTTACAGTTTACAACTCTCGGGGCAGATACTCTATTTATATTGAAATTTTTTTTGTAAATATCTATTATAAACTCCGCGTCCGAATTTGAAATCATAACGTTAACGCCGCTTTTTATTAATTCTAAAGCAAAGTCTCTTAGTCTCGTTTGGTCTTTTTCAGAAAATCCAGTACTTAGATATTTGGTAAAGGAATCCTCACTGGTAGGATGATAAGGAGGATCGAAATAAACAAAATCACCTCTTTGTGGAGTGATTTTCGTAAAATCTTGATACTTTATGGTTGCATATTTCAATGCTTGAGTTACCGCTAAAATATTTTTCTTATCGCAAATATTAGGATCTTTATAACTTCCAATTGGAGTATTGAATTCATTGTTTTTGTTTACTCTGTAAAGTCCGTTAAAACATGTCTTCATTAAATAAATAAACCTTGCGGAGTTCTCGACAGGGTCTTTTAAATTCTGCATTGCTCTTATTTTGTAATAATACCCTTCTTCATCGTGATTTTTTTTATGTTTGCTCAACAGCTCTATAAGTTTTTTGGGTTCACTCTTGATAGTATTATAAGTGACGATAAGGTCGACATTCAAATCAGACAAGTAACTATGATTAACAGTATTATATATTTCAAAAAATAGAGCTCCTCCTCCAACAAAAGGCTCATAGTAATTATTTATTTGCTTTGGTAGTCTTTGTAAAAGTTCATTTATAATAGAACGCTTCCCCCCGATCCATTTTACAAATGGTTTTGGCTGATTTGTGCTTTCAATTTGCTTTATGTTTGCTTTCATAAAATAACCCCCCATTTATAATTATACAATATTCTTAATTAAACCATATAATTACTAATTATAGCTTTCTCATAATACTTTTCCAATCCGGCTCTTCATTCCTCGAGATTGTTATTCCTAGCAGTGGTCCTACTCTCTTTATGATATGAGCGACAATGGGAGCTGCATTCCAGCCGGCGGTTCTGTAGCCATGGGTTTCTGGAGTAGCTTGCGGCTCGTCCAGCACTACATAAATGGCATATTCCGGATTTGTCATGGGAAACGCTCCAATAAATCCAGCATAGTTTGCATTTTTTAGATATCTACCATGCTTCTGTTTTTCCGCAGTTCCAGATTTTCCACCAACAAAATATCCTGGAACGTCAGAAAATCTATTTCTACCTTCTGTTACGTTTATTCGTAGAAGTGCTTTCATTAAATTAGATGTTTTGGAAGAGACAATTCGACGCCTCTCAACTGCATTTTCACGCTTTAATAACGTTGGATTATTTAAAACGCCATCATTTAGAATTCCGGATACTGCCGTAATCATGTGTAGCGGGCTTACAGCAATGCCGTGACCATAGGATATAGTGACAGAACTAACATCCGTCCATGAAGACGGGTAGAGAGGATGCGACGTTTCTGATAGTCCACAGGATACTGGATCAAGCAACCCTATGTCCTTGAAAAATTTTTTTTGAGTCGCCCGTCCTATCTCTAAAGCGATCTTGGCTGAACCTATATTAGACGAATACTTTAGAATCTCCTCCACCGAAAGAAACTTTCCAAGCCCTTTAAAATCTGAAACGGTAAATTTCCCTATTTTTATTGGAAATCTTGCGTCAAACATAGAAAATGGCGTAATTCGTCCGGATTCTAATGCCATAGCAGTATTGAAAATTTTTGCGGACGATCCTGGTTCCACTGATGACGACGTAATCATATTAAAACGTTCCTTCGCCTTGGGATCTGAAATTTTATTGGGATCAAAATCCGGAAGAGAAACTAAAGCTATTATTTCGCCAGTCGATATTTTCATCAGCACGGCCGCTCCTCCGAGTGCGCGAAATTTCTCAACTCCTTTTTGCAGCTCGTATCGAACGGCATGCTGAATTTTTAAATCTATTGATAGAATGATTGGCTTGGACGATTCGCGCAGTAGATCGTCAAAAACTTTTTCGATACCGGAGATGCCGATGTTATCTACGTCCGTCCCACCAATAACATGCGCCAATAGATTCCCATCCGGATATACGCGGCGTTCTGTTTTGAGGAAATGCATGCCAGGAATGCCTTGATTTAAAACAGCCTGTTCCTGTGTCGGAGATAAATTCCTCTTTATCCACAGAAATTTTTTTTTTGTGGAGAGCTTTTTTATTAGATCTTCCTTGTCCAATTCTTTCAGGACAGTCGCTATTTTCTCGGCAGATTCCTCAATATTTATTATTTCGTGCGGACATGCATACAACGATACAGTCGGTAAACTGGTCGCTATTATATCGCCGTTGCGGTCCCAAATATCCGCCCGCGAAATAACGGAGGGCGCAAACTCTAGACTTTGCAATCTATTTTTGCCATTTAAAATCATTACTTGCGCAAGCCGAATCACCAGCAAAAAAAATAAAACAAAAAAAACGCTAATGGTAAACAGTGTTCTTTGTCTTGCAACCTTTAAAGATCGCGTCGATAGAGAATATAAATTATTCCCATAGCCCCTATACATTAATCAGCGCCTTTGGACGACATGATTTCGTTTACCAATTCTGACAATCTTTTCGTTTCTTTATATTTACCTTTTTCCGAATGAAATATAGATGGATCAAATTCTCGCAATTGCGTCGGTTCGATTTGGTGCATGTGCAAATGTTTTACGGCAAGCTGTTGTATTCGTTCTGGAGTCGTCAATGTTTTCCACTCGGCTTTTAGTATATGGTGATTCTTTTTCTCAATGGCCAGTTCCTTTTTAGTATGGCGTATTCTTTCCTCAAGAAAAACAACCGCATATTTTAGGTAAAACAACCACGATCCAAAAATAAAAATAAGCAAAGCAAAGAATATCGACGATCTTTTGATTATCATTTTTACAACGCTAGAAACTCGTCAATATAACACAGTAATTCCGCGGAGTTTAGCAGATCTTGATTTGTGGTTGCGGCTAATTTCTTCTAGAGTTGGAGTAATCGGCTTTTTGGTTAAAAGTTTAAAGCGATTCTTCTCCAATGCTAGTTCTTTGAAAAAAGACTTTACTATACGGTCTTCCAATGAATGAAAACTTACGACAACGAGCTTTCCATTTGTATTCAACAAATGAGCGGAATCTCGTAAAACTTTTTTCAATTCCTCCAGTTCGTCGTTCACAAAAATTCTCAAAGCCTGAAACGTTTTGGTAGCCGGGTCTGTTTTCCCTATTTTTTTTATACAAGAGCGAATAATGTTAGCCAAATCCTGTGTGTTGCTTATTTTGTTTAGATTAAGTTTTATGTTTTTCGCGATTCTGCGTGAAAAGCGCTCTTCACCAAAAGTGTATATAATATCTGCCAAGTCCCGCTCTGAATATTTTCGGATAATATCCTGAGCCGTCCCTTCGCATAGCCCCATTCCCATATCCAGCGGTCCAGATAGATTGAACGAAAAACCGCGAGATGGATCTGATAATTGAAAACTAGAAACGCCCAAATCCAGAACGAGACCGTCAAATTTTGATTCGATGATTGATCTGATATCCCCATATTTGGCATGGAAAAAATTGAATCTTTCCTTATAGTCAGCCTCAAATTTATCGGCAATGACTTTTACGTATGGATCTCGATCAAAAGCGATAACTTTACAATTAGCAGATTCCAGAATCGCCTTTGTATACCCGCCGCCACCGAAAGTTCCGTCAACATACACGCCGACGTCCTGCGGCGCTAATAAATCCAGCATCTCCTGCCGCAAAACTGGTATATGCTGCATCATGGCGAATTACTTTAAAAAATATGAAATAACGACAAAAATCGGCCCCAATATCAAAATAGACCATCCCATATATCCCAAAAATGACGGAACTTTTACGCCATGATGGATAGATATTGACTTTACTATCAAGTTTGGGGCGTTTCCGATGTATGTCAGAGCCCCCATGAACACTGTAGAAATGGAAAATGCCGTCAATATATTAGATTTTACCGTCATAAGCATATGCGGATCTCCGGAAGTGAGATGAAAGAAAATCAAAAACGTCGGCGCGTTGTCTAAAATCGCTGATAACATCCCGCTAATCCAAAAGCACCTTTCCGCTATGTATTCGCCACCTGGGGCTATCCACTCAAATATCCGTCTAAATTCTCCGGCCATCCCCTGACGTAAAATGTCTATGATGGGTGCTACCGTCACAAAGATCCCCGCAAATAATTCCGCAATTTCTCTTATGGGCGCAAAGGAAAAATCATTTTTTGCTCGAATTTCTGTCGGCGTAATTTTTAATGAAATCAATGAGATAACAAAAAGTAAAGAGTTTCTTAAAGCCGATGCGAATGAAAACTTTTCTCCGTATATCATAAATTCCCCACTGAAGTTGCAAAAAATAACAACCAGCAAAATTATGACTATTAAAATAATATTTTCTAGACCATTAATTTTTAGAAAAGCACCATCAACTTTTTCATAGTAAATTCCCTGATCCAATCGAAACAAAATGAAATCTATTATAAAAAATATTACGCACAGAACCGTAATCGTACCGCCTAAAACCATGTACAAGTTTTTGATAAACCAAAAGAAATCCACTCCTTTTAGAAACCCAATGAACAGCGGCGGATCTCCTAGCGGCGTGGCCGCTCCGCCTATATTTGCTACTAAAAATATGAAAAATACCATCAGATGGGTTGTATATTTGCGTCCCAAATTTGATCGCAAAAAAGGACGAATTAACAATGCCGCCGCTCCGGTTGTTCCAATCCAACCGGCGATCATACTTCCCACGAACAAATAAGCTGTGTTAAAGAATGGCCCAAATCCCCTGGAGAAACTCACGAAAATACCACCGGCAACAACGTACAACGTAGCAATCAAAACTATAAATGGTATGTAGTCTCCCAACAGTGGCTCCATAATTGCTGGAATTACCCTAGACACTCCCAAAAAATAACAGACAGATAACACATAGAGCATCGTCCAAAACAGTGGAACATAACAGGCGTATCTATTCCAGAATATAGGACATAACAATGGCAGAAACGACATCGAGAAAATAATTCCCAAAAACGGTATCGACCAAAGCGAACTAACGAACTCCACTGTAACCTACGGTTCAAAAAACGATATACTAACACGAGATTTTTCGCTGTGCTAATCAGAAATTAAGTTTGACTCCAATCATAGCCATATTAGCTTCGTTTTTTCCAATCGTTGGTAGTCCACAAGCAGCAGCATACGTTTGCGCTCGATTGCATGCTTTTGTAGAAACATAGTCATATTCCAAATACAATTTTATATTTTTCTGAGGTTCATACTCGATCGCTAGTGCAATCATATCGGCTTTCGACTTCTCATATTTCGAAAACTTCACTTCGGACATGAAATACCCGGCGGAGGCCTTCCAGTTCTTGCAAAACCTATGAGCCAAACCTATTGAATAAACTTCACCTGCATTCGCTCCAGGCATTAATCCTACGTCCGGGTCTGTTATTTTGTACTTTCTGTTTTCATTGAACGCCTCTCCCTCATGTGTCGCCCACTCTTTGGCCAGCAAAGATTTCGTATTATTCGTATAACCAAGGGATAGTTCTGTATCAGAATGGCAAATCATTGCACCTATGTTATAAGCCTTAACGTCGTGCAGTTTGATACCATTTACTGATTTGCCTTTTCCGTACCAGGTTGCAATGGCGATTCGTACGTTCAAACCATTCGGATCTCCAAACTCATAGGCCACGCCTCCAGTTACAATGTTTTCTGAGTACGCCCCTTTCGTGTGAGAAAAATCCAATTTTTCATGACCATCTCCAAGCTTTTCGAGGTATTTTGTTTTAGCCGGTCCCGCATCTCTGCTGTTCGGAGTAAACGATATACCATACGAAAAGCCGGAAATAACAGGAGATAACCAGGCGACTTTAAGAGCCCTCGAATCATCATATGTAAAACTGTTTTCTATATATGATCCGGCAGACTCCTCCAAAAGACATGGAAGATTTCTACTACCAGCACCATAGTACCCGACCAAAACATTCGCTCCGTCGACGCAGTATTTATCGGCTGCAGTATTTGTCCACCCAAACTTTAGCATTCCTATAATGTCAGATTCCCAAAATGAGTACAAAGAACGCCATATGGTACCATTGCCTCGAACATTTTTCGAATCGAGCTTGAGAGCTGTCTCAATTCCATAACGATGTCCATTAGTTATCCACGAGTACACAGCGATCACATCACCCTGTAACGATGCCACAGCTCCATCATTGTCGCCTTTTCTCTGTTTTATAAACATCGATGTGAAATGCAAATCCCCATGAATGCTAAAATTAGGCGACACTCCAAGTCTAGCTAACAATTCGTCAGCAAGACCATCTTGCAACGATCCTTCGTTATTTTCTTCTGAACTCTCAAAATCCGTTGATGCTCCCCAAACATCTACAAACAAAAGAAGAAGCAAAAAGATTACATTCCTACAAGCCTTCATATTTTATTACCCTGAGGATATTTAGAATACTGTACTTTTTGTTGAAGTCAATAAGCGGTTTATAATAACACTAGAAAAGTGTGAGTTCTGTGGTTTGAGGAAAGGGACCATAAGGATTACCCAACTGATTAGAAAAGAGAAAATAGTGAAAGATTTATCACTTTAAGAATCTTTTAAACTCGTCAGCCATTGTATTTCTGCTATCTTGTTCTATCAAATAAGTCATGATTAAAGTGGTTACGCAACATCAAGAGATCGCAGTTTAAGGATTTTCTCCAGGAGGAACTTTACATTTTTGTCTGGTTTTAAAGCGGATATTAGATGTGCTTTTTTCCCATACTTTGTTTTAAATATTTTCTTTAAAGCTTCGGCACTTTTGAGATCGATAGCGTCGGTTTTATTAAACGCGACGATTTCCGTTTTTTTATCCAGACGGCGACCGTACATCTGCAATTCGCGCCGTATTGTTTCGTAGGCAGAGAAAACGTCTTCCTGAGTCACGTCAATTAGATGAATTAGAATGGCGCACCGCTCCAGATGAGCGAGGAATTTATCTCCAAGGCCGCGACCGTCATGTGCGCCTTCGATTAGCCCGGGAATATCCGCCAAAACAAATTCTTCCCCATGAATAGAGACAACGCCGAGTTGCGGAATCAATGTTGTGAATGGATAATCGGCGATTTTTGGTCTAGCTCTTGTGGTGGTCGCAAGAAAAGTTGATTTCCCGGCGTTGGGCAAACCAATTAATCCAACATCAGCTATTAATTTCAGCTGAAGCCAGACGCTGAATTCCTCTCCTGCAGCCCCTTTATCGGCACGACGCGGCGCTTGATTAACGGATGATTTAAATTTACTATTTCCCCTTCCTCCATCGCCGCCGCGAGCCACAAGGACACGCTGACCAGGTTGCAACACATCGGCAATGATAATTTGAGTGGAATCATCTAGAATTTCTGTGCCGACTGGCACTTTCAATATCAAATCGGCCCCGCTGGCTCCGACGCAATTACTGCCGCTGCCATTTGCTCCGTGTTTCGCTTTAAAATGCTGTTTATATCTATAGTCGATGAGCGTATTTAGAGCGCAGGACCCTTCAAAGTAAACATCTCCTCCCTTTCCACCATCGCCGCCGTCGGGGCCGCCGTATTCGATAAATTTTTCCCGCCGAAAACTTAGGCATCCATCGCCGCCGTTTCCGGCTTTTAGAAAAACTTTTGCTCTATCAAGAAATTTCATCCAAAACCATCGTAAAACCAGACGCTAGGCTAGCACGATTCCTCTCTCTGCTCAAACATTTCGGATTTTCATAAATTCTACTTCACAAAAAAAGAATTTGAATTTTGGCAGTATAATTTCCATAAGGTTTTTGATAGCCTACAGAATCCTAAAAAGGTATTAATATGAAGAAAATTTGTACGCTGACAATATTGTTCCTAATGGCAAGTAATGTATTTTCTATGAGAATAGTGGACAGCCATTTGAATAATAGCAAATGCAAGTGCGGGGTAATGTATAAACCATGGAGGGAAGCTTGGCAAGGAAAAGGTGTTGATAGAGAAAGTCATTCCTATGAATACATAATTGCGCATTATACCGTATGTAAGGACTTTAGAAGTACACGTGCCGCTTATGAGGGGGCTGGAGTTTCTGCGCATTATACAATAGAAAATGATGGTACAATAAATCTTACGGTTGACCCCGAAAAATACATAGCATTTCATGCGGGACCATCCGCTTTCGACGATCGAGAAAGTTTGAATTATTATTCAATCGGCATAGAAAATATTAATCCAGGTTTTACAAATGAATATGAAGAAATTCCGCCTTTTGGACCTCCAATTAGAATATCAGGAGATCAAAGATGGTGGTTTCCATTTGATGAACGTCAATTTACCGCCAGCATGACGTTAGCTCGGTGTCTTCATGATAAATATAGGATCCCAAGTTGGAATTTTGTTACGCATGCTGATGTGGCAGTCGGCAGGAAATCTGACGTCGGACCAATGTGGGATTATGAGAGAGCTTTTAGAGAATTTGGTGTTGGATACTTTCCTGAAGAAACTCACCAAGTAGTTTTTGATCATTTTGGGAAATTTATAGATTCTGATTATATTGATTTCATAGGAGCGTTTGGATATCGTTTACCTGCCGGTGTTGGTGTAGCCGATATGGTTCGTGCGTATCAGATGCATTATTCAAGAATGGATATTTCTGGAGAGCTGTCTCAACCTACAAAGATCAACATCTTAAAACATGTAGTCGGTCTTGCTGGATATGTCGACCCATATACTCATGAATCATATGGGAGGTTTCACTCCTTGTTGCGGCAGTGGGCAATCAAGAATCCGGATAAAGCACTAACTTTTGAAGAGTATTGTGATATTACCCAATAAGCATAGACAGCTAGTTACTCTACGATTTTTCGACACTATCTATCTGTAACGGCCCTTGTACAGATAGCGGTTATGTGATATCTCGAGATGTTCAACAATTGGAGCGCTCGTTTGAATTTAATCAATAACATTCTTACCGTTGGCGGATGGACTTTGGCCTATCGCGTTAGTAGCTTTATCAGGGACGTGGCTCAGTCATATATTTTGGGAGCCGGGTTGTTTGCTGATGTCTTTTCTCTTGCGTTTAAATTCGCCAATTCTCTGAGAAAAATGTTCGCCGAAGGAGCTTTCAATGCCTCTTTTCTTCCGATATTTTCCAATGCATTAAGAGATAAAGGGCACGATGAAGCAAAAAAAATCGCTTCTCAGATTTTTACTTGGCTATCGCTAATGGTTTCATTTCTTTCGATAGTTTGTTTGATTTTTTTCAGAAAAATCATGTGCGGATTTGCCGCTGGTATAGATCCCTCCAGTGAAAAATTTGAACATTTGATTCACATTGGAAGGATTTGCTCCCCATATGTTGCCGCGTCATTTTTGGCGGCGATGTTCGGAGGTATTTTGAACACGCTGAACCGGTTTGCTATGCCGGCGGCAGTGCAACTGATACTAAATATTTCCGTTATTGCCGCTTTATTTATCGGTCCACTCTTCTTTCCCAGCACAGCCTATACCATGGCATTAGCAACGCTTTTGAGTGGAATAGCGCAGGTTATAATTCTATGGGGCAACGTAAAACGTTACGGATTTGGCGTAGATTTTGATTTTTCTTCCCGAAGAAAAGAAGTGAAAGTTTTTTTTAAGAAGCTTTTGTCTGGAGTTATTGGATCTGGCGTGTTGCAGTTAAATATCTTGGTGGATTTTGCCATATTATCATTTTTGCCGACTGGAGCGGTTTCCTATTTTTACTATGTGGATCATGTAAATCAATTTCCCATAGGGATTTTAGGGATTGCCTTTAGTACGGCGCTTCTGCCTCCCATAACCAAAGCGATAAATGCCAAAAACAACGAAGTCGCTCAAAAACAAATGAATTTTGGTCTACTATTTGCTTTTATATTTACGCTACCGGCCGCCGTAATTCTGACGACGCTCTGCGAGCCCATCGTAGGAGCTATTTACGGCCGTGGGAACTTTACTCCAGAACATGTGGCCGCAGCAGCACCAGCATTGACGGCGTTTGCAGTTGGATTGCCAGCATATATGGCGGCAAAGGTGTTTTCCACGGTGTTTTTCGCCAATCGAGACACCGCTGTGCCATTTCGAGGGGGTATTATTTCAATAGTCGTCAACCTACTATTCATCGGACTACTTATGCCATGTATGAAGCACACGGGCATTGCCTGGGCAACAACGTTCGCTACTTGGAGTAATTGGATATATCTACTGTTGAAATTGAAGAAGCGTTGCAAAATCTGCATGGATTATCATACTCTGCAAGAGTGCGCAAAACAGGCGTTAGTTTCGGCGATCATGTTGGGAGTAATTTTAATTCTGAACGATAGCGCCGCGTTGTATTATATGGCCGGAGGCGCCGAGAGAAACATTGTTCTACTCAGCGTTTCTGGAATTGGCGTTTTGGCCTTTTGGATAGTGGGAAAAAGCATGAAGATCTTCTCCTTCATGAGAGAAATAAAAGCACTCAATTAAAAAGCATAGACGTTCGTCAATCGCAGAGTTTTGCGGGCGTATAAGTGGCCCATACTTTTATGTCGTTAGCAATATCTTGAAGATAATTTTTGATGTCTAGTTCATTTGCGTCATAGACGTAATCTTTGTTCGTGGCGCATTCGTCGATGTAAGAATAGTCGAAGTCGACGTTAGCGCCAGTGATTTTATGCTTAAATTGACTTTGTTTACGATATTTCACGACGTAGATGCGGAGATTGTTGCCGTATGCCTCTTTAAGTTTAGCGCATGCGGCAACTGTGAGTCTCTGACACGCTCGAGTAGCATCGTAATCCATCTGATTGTTACCATCGAAGTACCATCCGCCCTCTCCCACTCTGGTGCTACCGAAGCCGTGGTACAGAGTTGCGTTAATTGGTAATGTCAGGCCAGCAAAAATCAGCGGCATGTCGGTGTTATAGGTTTTCCAGCGGTATCCACATTCGCCGACGACCTCCATATTTCGGTGAGAGAGAAACGGCCAAAAGCTACGATTCAATCCGGTCCCAAAATAGTCGTTAATATCATTCGGACTGGAAAGAATTTTGTGATAAAGTAAAATATTATGTGTTACTTCTAGGTCTGTCATCATAAAAAAATCTCCCCAAAATGTTCCCGAACGAAGGTAGTTGCCGTCGGAATGATCGCCGGCATTTCGATAAAGTTCCCATCTGTCTATAATCGCATTCCAGCGGATACCCATAGTACCAGGCTCATCGGCAGATGAGCCGCACGATATATAATCATTGCCGGCGTCGAGTTTCAAATCACCGATATTATAAACAAATTTATTGTCACCGGTTTTTTTCGAAAAGTCCACTACCCGAGACATCTCCGGCAATCGCAACGCCGTATATGTATAGACGCCATTCTCTACAGAATATGGCCGATTTGTAATTTCCGCGAAAATAAGACGGCTATTACGTAACTCTAGATCCACATAATAACTGCTGTCGGTATTCTGCTTGGCAATGCTTCCCGACTCGATGTAAAATTCCTGTCGATGGACGAGTTTATGAGAAGCGTCATCGATGGTGATGGAACCATTAATACAGTCTGAGATCATGATATTACCGTGCTTGCGTAAAAGGACTAGTTTTTCATTATTGAGAGTAATAGCTTTCCAATCGGTAGATTCAAGTGCGGCATTCGAAGTATCGTTTACTTCGCTCCATGTATCCCCGCCATCAATACTAGCAACAGCCGTGCCATTCTCATTCAGAGCTATCAAAGCACTTCCAGTAAATATGATGGCAAACCAGTTAGAGCCGATGCCGCTGATAGAACCTTTATTCACCCATGTTGCGCCACCGTCGGCGCTAACAGCCACTGAACCATTATCATTTAGAGCAACTAGCGTGTTATCGACGGTAGTAATGGATCTCCAGCCTGATTCGCTGATGCTGATAGAACCTTTGTCCACCCATGTTGCACCATCGTCAGTGTTGGCAGCCACTGAACCATCGTAATTCAAAGCCACCAACGTACTGCCGATTGCAGTAATGGCACTCCAGTCTGAGTTGCTTGTTAGATTGGTTTTAGGCGTCCAGGTTGCGCCACAGTCTGTGCTGGTAGCTACTGAACCATCGCAATTCAAAGCCACTAGCGTACTGCCTATGCTAGTAATAGCTTCCCAGCCGGAATTCATAAAAGCGTGGAGCGACGACGATTCAGAAACGGATTCCCATTTCAATTCCTGCTGCTGCTTTACCGGTTCGGCTACCATCTTCAGTAGATACTTTTGTGGAAAGGATAGACGAGCAGAGACCGGCGCGTTAATGGTGGAAGTTTCATAATAGCCAGAAGTAGCATTGTAACCAAAATTACCATCGCTTATGGAGAATTTTAGAATTTGCTTAAGACCTGTAATCAACTGCGATCCACTGGCCACATCAAACCTAATTCGATCTGATTCTACCATGGGGATTTCCGAATAGTCGTTGTCGAAGCCCAGATATGTAAGCTCGTGTGGCTCAAACCAATCTGGCTTGTTGATGATGAGGATCAGAGCTTTCTTCCGGTCCGCAACAATGAATTTCCCTTGATGTAATAGCCTACCGCCTGTTTCACTATCGTCCGCCGTGTCCACGGGTCCACAACCTGGATCGTTTGTCCAGTCGCAAAAAAGATTGTGAGCCCAGGAGACTGGTATAAAAAGAAAATTTGACACGGCGCGCTCGGAAAATGGCCCCATCACTGACAGCAAATCGCAAATTTTTCCAACATCCGACTGCAATTCGATAAGAAAATACGGGTTCTGGGTATGCCCCTGCGGCCAACCGGCGCCATGATACGGATGTGGATATAGCAGACCTTCATTGGTTTTCATGCTGAGCAAATTCGCGTACCCAAGATAGCAAGGATACATGTTAACACGGCGCCACTTCCTTTGGGTTGGCGCTTCCGTTGACAGCGGATCGCCAATATAGTCGGAGTTAGCTCCATCGCCACAGCGGCACATAACGCCGGTGCCTGGTCCCTCGCTTCTACTATAGATGGTCTGCTCATTTAGCGCGCCCCAAAGCGCGACGTAACTAGACAGGTTATAGGACGCAGGAATACTTAAAGAAGAAGTCTGCGGCCTAAACGAGTTGTCCACATAAGGATTTTGGGGAGAATTTGTCGGTGGAATTAAATTCGTACCGGCTTGGGCGCCATTGACGCTGTAAAGAAAACAGCCGCGTAGATAGGCGAGACATGCATTCTGATCTGTCAGAAATTTTGTGGCATCAAACGGTGAAATATCGACGGTCCACTCATAGTTTCGATCCGGTGGCAGCGACAGTTTCCCGGAATAGGGTATTAGTCCCACATTGACTCCGCGCGTAAACTCGAAATTATTTCGCAAAAACGTCTTTAACTCCTGCGCTATCTGATAAATAGGAGTTTTTCTGATGGATTTTGCCACAAACTCGCTCGCTTCTAGCTCTGCGCCATTTATGGTTGTGGAGTACCATTTGTCGTTATGTGGCAAAAGCGTTATATGAGAAGCACCTATCGTCGGCGTTGTGGAATCGCAATTATTTGCGTTGGTAGCAGCGCCGTTAATTGGAATCGCCAAAACAATATCAACGTTGCATTCCGCCGGAACCGCAAAAGCAACGTCCGAATCGGCTTGTACCGCTATTTTATCGGAAGCAACTGTTATTTGCACTCTTGGATCGTCTGTAGCGGATGCCGTTCTGATTGTATAAGTCGCTTGCTCTGTAGCTCCATAGCCGTCGCCCCATGCGGTGTTATAGGGTCCACCGTCGAACACTTCAGTGCGAGCTGTCAGAGCAGCGGCGCGGTAGCCGTGCCCAATGCCAGGTATGTAGTCCCAAAACATGTCCTCCGATATCCAATTACCCAGCTCTCGTTTCAGTAGAAAACGAGGGTCCTTGGTGCTTCCATACATTATGCGATAAAACGCTTGGGCGCCGCCGAAAGTGAACACCCGACGCGTATGCATTGTATCTACGGTCTCGTAGGGAATGACGTCTTCGGTCATGGGAATATTGGGTTCGCCCTCAAAGCCGGCGCCGAACCAAACCCAGCGGTAGGGATCGAAGATTCCGCCCGCGACGGTATGAACAGTATAAACTTCCAGTCCCGGAATCGCCGCATGAACCGGCGCTATTCGATTGGTAGTAGAAGTGTTGTAGATATCGTCCGCAATGCGCAGCAGCGATATTTTCTGTTGATTCAGCGTCAAGCCAGGATTCCATTTCTTGGCCACCGCTAATGCCGCTTCGTGCGCGCGGGATTTGTAGAGCGTAACGCTACCGCTTCCGTAAATTTTCGCCCGATAATAGTTCATCAAATCAATGCCGTAGCGAAATAACAGCAATAGCAGAGGTAGTGCTGCACACAATATAATCCAAATGGCTCCGATCTTCCGTCGCCGTAATTTACGCTTCCGGCCGCTCGGAATAACTGCTTTTGCCATAACCTTCGTACAATCTTTCCCTTTGTCTTTTTTTTAGCACGACAGAGTTAATGGAAAATTAAGACCAGCACTTATAAATGAAACCACCTATAGCGGAAATTAAACTCTATTGCCGATCATGAATTTTCCACGCCAAATCGCGATGAAAGTTTTTATGATGGGAAATAACTCAAGTTCTGACTTTACCGATGATAACATCCCGTTTTAGAAATATCATACCAAATTCCATATTAAGCATCCGAAAATTATTATTGCATAATTGAGCAATTGTTGAGTCATACAGCGAATCAATAAAAATTTAAAGGGATAATAGAGTTACTCGAGTGTTTGGAATAATCTGTTGCGCAGAACATTTTGTTTCAGATATCTCCAAAATCGTTCCACCGGATTCAACTCCGGAGAGTAAGGAGGCAAAAAAAGATATCCATGTTTTCAGGAATTTTAAGATCTTTTGATCTGTGCTAACCGGCTCCGTCCATAATGATTGCAATTTTTTTGATAAAAATAATTTCTCGAAAGAATTTTTTAAAAATTCATTCATGCTTTCAGTATTTACGTTCGGAAAACTTATACTGTAATTTGAGCCGGTTTTAGCAGAAATTGCTCCATAAACATAAAATGCTTTATAGCCGATTTTTACTTTTACCGGAGTTCTTTTGCCTTTTTTAAACCACCCGTAACTGATTTTCGCGTGAGTTCCGAATCTCGCCTCATCAAAAAACAAAACGTCGACATAGCTCTTTTTCTTTTAACCTTTCGTTGATGTTTTTTAAAAAGTCTCAACCTCTGCCTTATCCTAGTGCTGCGGATGAGGAGTTAAGAATATTTCAACTTTTGCATTTCGCGTACTGCTGCGACTTATTTTTTTGCCGCACTCCTGTACTTTTTGCACCATAAAATCTGTCGTAATCCGAGAATTTCCGTCAATGATTTCCTTAATAAGCGCTCTGTCCGAGAGGTCGTTTTTATTGGCCCTCTAACAAATTGTTTTTCCCATTTTTTTAGAGACATTTTGTCGGTGTTGGTTTTTCCTTGACAGAAACAATCTAAAATATAAAGGGGCATTTTTGTCTAATGTTAAAAATCCTCCTTATTTTGATCTTATATACGAACTTTTTGAATGCATAGGCGTAGATCCAGGAAATCTGATAGAAATAAAAGAAGCGACACAATTTCGCACTGTGATTGTTCCGGAACAGGCGTACGAATTAAATACGAATTATCATAATAAATATAGAGAGCTAATTGATTTTGCCAAAGGATATGTTCCTGCAGCTGAATATAGAAAGGTTTATTTTGCAAAGTTGCCGAGCAGAAGTATTGGAGAAAACTTAGCCGTAGATCTGTATAAAAGTAACGGCTTTAGTATATTCGCTCCGGAGTGTTTGGGAACAAAGGAGATGATATCGATTTTGAATGAATGCGAGGAGTTTGCTGCATCTTCTGGATCTAAGCTCATAACGCTCTTTTTCTTAATGATGGCGTGAAATTAACAGTTTTGAATCGTTCCGAATATGTACATCCAACATAAACAATGATCGATAACATGAGAAATTTGAAAACGTGCTATGTAGATTGCTTTGCCGATATTCTTCCCGTCGGTTATAGCTGTGGACCTTTCATGTTTGGGTACACAAAATATTTAAAGAATTATTTAAAACATCAAAAGATGAAATTTAATGCATGGAGGATGGTTTGTACTACAGCAAAAAATACTATTTTATTTATTATTGGTGCAAGTGCTACAAAGATCCTGAACATAGTCGCTTCCTAAGAAAAAATGAATTGAGGTCTGTAAAATATCTTATTTATTTTTCCACAAAAATATGTGGTTTTATGGATTGTTTAGATAATGTATGGTCGTGGTGGAAATCATTATGGCTGCAGAAATTGTTTTGGCAGCGTATTTTTTCCGTTAAAAATCAAGGCAAATATAAGGTATTAAGGTTTTTAGGGATAAAAATTAGTCTCAGGAGAAAAATATCCGTGTATAAAGAAATTATTTCCTGCAGAATATGCAGTTCGGCGAACATTGAGACGGTAATTTCGTTGGGAAAGCAGTGTTTAACTGGAGTATTCCCCCCCCCCCTCCCTTTTTTCGATCACTTAAAAAAAAGTTTCTTCAGGACCGCTTGACGTTGTTTTTTGTAAAGATTGTAGCTTACTACAGTTAAAACAGTCTTATTCCTTAAATGAAATGTACGGAGAGAATTACGGATACAGATCGGGGTTAAATGTTTCAATGGTGAAACACCTTGAGCAAAAAGCCAAAAGTTTAGAGAAATATGTATCTCTAAAAGATCAGGATCTTGTAATAGATATAGGCAGCAATGATGCGACTTTATTGAAAGCATATAGTAAAAAGTGTGTAAAAATTGGGATTAATCCCACAGGTCTGAAATTCAAAAAATTTTATACTGACGACATATGCCTGATTGCAGATTTTTTCTCTGCCAGCAAATTTTTGAAACAATCGGGCGGGCGGAAAGCGAAAGTAATAACGTCGATTGCCATGTTTTATGATCTCGAAGACCCATGTGAATTTGTAAAAGACATTAAACTGTGCTTAGAAAAAGACGGAATCTGGCATTTTGAGCAGAGCTATTTGCCTTTTATGTTGCGGACCAACTCATACGACACAATATATCATGAGCATCTTGAATTTTATTTCCATGGGGCCGGGTGTAAACCTTACGCTTTAGCATGTAATCGAAGATCACGAAGTGAACTGCTTTAGCATACTAGTAGTTGTAAGTTGAGGCATGAATAATACTCGAGAAAGATATGCTAAAGGTGCACACACAAGTATTGGACGTACAGTATCACTATGTGTGGAAGACAAAGTATTCTTATAAGGTACTAAGTGGTGATATTGCTCTCAGATTGAGAGATTTGCTGAAAGAAGTATGTGGCTTGCAGGAAATGACAATTGTGCGCGGAAATATCAGAGCTGATCATGTGCATATTCTTGTAAGAGCTCCAAGTTATCTGTCTCCGGCGAAAATTGCTCAATATCTGAAAGGACGTACGGCACATGCAATGTTAAGGGAATTCTCCGAACTTAAAAAAGATATTGGGGATGTCATTTGTGGGCTAAAGGTTATTTTTGTAACACAGTAGGAGCAGTTACCGAGGAAACAATAAGAAAGTATATCGAAGACCAAAAAGATGAAGATTCTGTCTTCAAAGTTTGGAATGAAAAGAAGGATTTATCCGCTCTCGGCGAACCTTTAGGTCTTTAGCATTCTTCGTGCTTTAGCACGTAGTAATTGAACTGTCCGCAGAGGCATTGATTGAGATTCTCCAGTTCCCCTAAAAACATCAGCATAATTGTCCCATAAAAATGTTATGGAGAAGTTAAGAGCTGCGGGATTAATGGTTTTTTGACAGAATTCCGATAGTATGCGAGTTGGTGGAAGAGGTACCGCATCGGTAGATTAATTTATCCAGTCCATGCAGCCTTTTTCACAATTTAATCTCTTTATCACCTGAAATATCGTGGGAATGTTATCACTCAATCCAGACACTGCGACACCTCTTCCATTAGATTCTTCACCAAAAGCATTAAAATTTTATCAATTTGCATGAAAAAATCCATTGACATGCCAAAAGATGTATCTTATAAGTTGTCCCGCTTTGACTTTTTCTTTCGATTCGGCAATCTTATCCGCAATACTGACTTCTCCGGAACTTAGAATGGACAAAGTCCATTCTTTGTTTTTCTTCAGTTCGGAGTCGGCGTTCATTCTGCTCTTCCCCTTCGAGTTGCCCAACATATAGACTGTATTTCCGATGTCCTTGGCTTGAACCTGCCCTAATTCATCCAGAATCAGCAGACAATCGTTGTAAGACTCGGCAACAGCCTCCAAGGCATTAGAGGTCGATCGCCATTGTTGGATGAATTTTTTCGGTTCTCCCCATACAGAAGCTGCTACATGCAATGCCGTCGTTTTTCCTATTGAGCTCTTACCTATAAAATTAATGATTGCAGTATTGAAATGCTTTAATCTCCTCAGTAATACTCCCGATAACCCGACGCACAACGCTAGAGTCAAGATTTTATTTCCTTCGCATAGCGTGCTCACATTTTGCGTCCATTCCGCAAGGGTTCCTCTTTTGGCAAAACCGGAGGTTTTAGTATTACTGACTAAAGAAAAAGAAGACTTTTCGTTCTGCGATGTCGAGAACGACGGGCATACAAATGAATCGTCGCCTATCCATCCCACAGTATAAACATCAGTGATTCTTTTTTTTTGGTTTTGCGCTTGTTAAATACGTTATAAGTTTCTGACGATTACACGATGTATCGAATCCGTTTTCAAACAGGATCTCGATAATCTCTTTTGGAGTACATAAAGTTTTCCGTTCAATATCAATCGACAATTCGTTTCCGTCCATGTTCTTAAACAGAACGCGCTTTTTCCATCGACTGCTACTTGTATCTCGTGATAGAGCTATAACTTCAATATAATTGCTTACTCTCTTGCCGTCATGAAAAAGACCTTTTTCTTTATCAACAACAAAAACTCTGATATCATTAACCATTGACGGTCTCCTTTTCTGTGCTTTGAAGTATAAAAAATCTGAGATCGTCGCAACTTGTTTTAATGAGCATGTCATTAAAATCTTTTTCATACGTTGGGCAGATAATTTGAGCATTGTACCCCAACGCATGAAATGTATCATTTGCGGCTTTTATCCCTACATCATCGTTGTCTGCTGCTATAATAATCTTGGAATTCGGTAACAATTCTCTGATTCGCATAGCAACAGCATTCATATTACAGGCTGATATAGCGGCGATTGTATATAATTCTGTTGATTCGATATGCTGCATGCGGTAGCATATCCCTCGGCAAGAACAATTGTATTTTGTTTGCAATCATAGTCGGATGCAACGTAAAATAATTCTTTAAAAGGCATTGGAAAACTCTTACTTCCGTCTTCTCGAATGAATTGAAGACCTTTTATGCAAAGATTACTCTTATTCTCCGGAATAGAATCAATTAGCGGTATAACAAGCTGTTTTTTATCTTGGTAGCAATTAACTTTTGCGTTACCGATTGAGATGCGTTTTCGTTTTAAATATTCGTGATCTTCAGATTTGAAAGACTTGCTCCAGATATAATTCGGATTAATTTTTTTCTTTTTAGCGAGTTTTGCTACGAAAGATGAAATTTTCGAACACGATGCGACAGAATTGTTTCCGATTATATCGGACAATTTTTTCGCTGCTGTGGGCAAGTCGCAACCATACGCAAATGCCGTCAGATCAATGATGCTGCCTCCTTTATTGCCGGAAGCAAAATCGTGAAATTTTCCTGTTTCAATATCTATTCTAAAAGAGCCTGGTTTACTGTCATTTCGCCCTGGGTTAAGAGCAACATAGTCGCTACCTTGTATGGTTTCTCTTCCGGGAATGAGTCGCTGAAGCACCACAATCTTTTCATCGCGAGAAAGAAAACGGTACCGGGATTTTAGCTCTTCGAAATTAACCATATCATCCCGGCTCATTTCATGCCTCCCTTCGATCCGGTTTTCTGAACTTTTTCTTCCAAAAATTCGATAACGTTCCTTACCGGATACGCAACAGTTTTATATCCGACGGTAAACTTCCCTTTAATACCTTTATTAATGCAATCAAGATTTCGTAGAGTCTTTGCGTTTAGAATTCCTTCCGTTATTTTCGGCAATTGATTCCGAGGAAAAGGCTCTTCATAAGAACGTTTTCTGATGGAAAAGTCGGTTTGTTTTTGGTAACCCTCCGCAAGCAGTGGTTGAAGAATTTAATCAAATTTATGATGTAAACTAATAATTGTACAGAAAGACCAAACATTTGAGCAGATTTACAACAGCATTACATCTCACAGCACCCCCGGTCGCTCGGGTTGTATGAATTAAGCGACCGACAAAATCATTATGCCAACTATAAGTTGCAAATAGAATCATTTTTTTTAATTTTTTTAGGGAGGGGGGGGGGGGAGGGTGATAGGAAAGGATTGTTTTTATGTAGGAAGGCATAACAAATTGCAAGAGGTGTGGTGGCGACGAGTTGAACAAGAGAGGATTGTTAGTGAACTTTTTTTAAGAAAAATATTATTGACTTCGAAATCCCTCTTTTGTATAAGCAAAAAGCTACGAGGTAGATTGCTAGTAAAGATATAACCTTCAAAAATTAAGTTCTAACTAACAATCCATGCAAACGAATTTTTAGACACTATCTCGCAAGACTTTATCGAAAACAAAGTGTTATAGCAAGAGTATGAAAATGCTCAAACTTTCTGTTGCTCTATTGCTGCATTATGCCTTTGGTAGGCAAGCCCGGTTTTAAATTTGTACTTTAAACTTCTTTCGAAAGTGTATTTTGATTCATTGATTCGACTAATTGATCAGTTCTGCAGTGATAAAGTCTCCATAGATTTCAGACAACTTTAGTGTCTGATACTCAAATAACATTCAAAACGTATAATGCATTGTAAATTAAGCAAAAAAGAGCAGATCAGACCGATGGAATTCTCATCAAACTATCTCTTTCCTAGAAGGGCTTAATGGTCTCGGTTCAAGAAGGAAGTGGGTATATGGTCGGAGAAGCGCCACGTACAGCGCATGCGCTTTTTGTCCATACTGCAATGACAAATAGAACCGCTGCCGAAATAACCGGAGCGGGCGAAGGGATTCGAACCCTCGACACCAACCTTGGCAAGGTTGTACTCTACCACTGAGCTACACCCGCTAACGTGGATATAATATCAATTTTCTGCTAAAAAAGCAATTGCTGTTTTCGGGAATTGCCCTACAAAGATGGATATAGTTCTGTAGATTTGCTAATGTTTCAGCGCCTAATAAGAACTCAGCAACTACTCCTTAGCATAGAGAGCTGATAATAATTCTTTCCGAATAAATCTATCATACAATGCAATCCCCGTTTTCGGACATAAAGAATTGCGCATAGATACGGTACTTCGCAGTTCTGTTCTAACTTCTATATATCAGAAACCGGCTTAATCCGATCGTAGATATTCTTTGTAGTCTCGTTCCAGTAACTCTTTGAAATATTTCGCTTTTTTAACCTGAGCGGATTCGGTTTTGCGATTTAGTTTTTCCAAACAACAAACTAGCAACTCATTGGCGCGCATATGATTGCCGAGCAGCATCTGTTCTTGTGCCAACAGGAGCATAGATAGCCCTTCCTTTTTTTGTTTGCCGTATCCTTTGGCTAATAATCTATAGATATCGCTATTAAAGTAATCCTCATATTTGGCGGATTCTAAAATTGATATGGCAAGTTCGATATTTTTATTTGTTTCGATTAGTACATTGGCATAATCAATTCTGATTAATACATTGATATTCTTGTTATAAATTTTTTCGTATATTTTTATTGACTCGTCTAATTGACCAGCTTCATAAAAGGTCTGAGCAAGTGTTTCCTGATAAAAAATGTCTGTCGGATTGGTTTTTAACAACTTTTTTAGTATATCAATTGCATCCTTTGATCTGCCGATCCTGTGAAAATAAATGGCTTTCGAGTAGTTGTCGTTGGGGACTGTCATTCCAATAGAATGCTTCTTCAAATACGCTTCCAGCTTAATCAAAACACGATCATACTGCTCTGCCAATTCTGTGGGCGCTTTATAAGTTTTTGATTTTGCTCGTTTCTGAAGCGCAGAGATTCTATCGCAGATTTTGGGATGCGTGCTAATATAAATGGGGAGGTTTATTTCACCATTCAAAATATCCATACGCTGGAATATGTCAAATGCTTCTATCAGAATGTCAGCTCCGAACCCTAGCTTTTCCAAATATGCTGCCGCCGAAGCGTCTGCCGCTAGTTCTTCTCCGCGAGAATATCTTAAATAAAATCTCTCGTCAGTTATCGCATAGCCGAGCATAAGAGCCAATGCTTCTTCTGATCCGGTAACGACGGTCCCTAAAATTCCCGCCAACATCGCCCACAAAAAATTTTGGGAACGCTGTTGCATTATGCCAATACGCCGAGGAATATGCCCGCCTGCGAGATGTCCGGTTTCGTGGCATAATATTCCCAAAACATGCAGTGGATTTCTAAATCGAAGAAGTAATCCGGAGCTCAGGAAGATATATCCATTCCCAATGGTAAATGCATTGATGGTTTCGGATTTTATGACATATACCTTTGCCGATTCCGAGCGAAGTCCTGCCACTTTAAAAATAGATTTTGCCATGCCTTTAAGAATTTCTTCAATTTCGGCGTCTCGAATAATATTAATCGCTGCCGCAGTACTGCTTGCAAGGATAAAGACAAACGTCAACAAGATTCGCAGCACTCTCATCGCACCCTACCTTGCCTAACATCATTTATTTTTTCCAAAATATCTCCAGCCGTTGTGGCTATATCAGAATTTTTGAAGCGGAAATCGTAAAATTTTGATTTGCCAATATCTTTTCGAGCCACGCCGATTCTGCGCGCAATCGTTTCCGGCGAATCTTCTCCGCGCTGTCGAATGCGCATCTCCAACGCCGCAATGGTTGGCGGCAGAATAAATAGGCCACAGACGCGTTCTTTAAAAATGCTTTTTATTTTCAAAAAACCATCCCAATTAATAATTAAAATGGAGTCTCTGCCAGCGTTAATTTTTTCTTCGACGGTGGAAAGCATGATTCCATAATAATTACCATAAACTTCCGAAAATTCGATTAAATTTCCCCTATCGATTTCCGATAAAAAGTCGTTTTTTTGAAAAAATAAGTAATCCTCTCCGTGTTTTTCGGATTTTCTCTTCTCGCGAGTAGTGCACGTGATAATTCTATCTAGTGTATTATCTCTTTTGAGTATTTCATTGACGATGGAGCTTTTTCCAACTGCAGATGGTCCTGAAACCACAAATAAATATGCTTTTCCCATATTTTCTGTAAACAGCTCAATGACTTTTATGTAAAGCTCCGCAAACTCTAATGGAATTTATGGACGCGGCGAGACCGGTTTTGTCATTAACGTCGATTATAGTTCCACACAGCGTCGCTTCGCCAAATGATGGAGACATTTTTTTATAGGAGTAGCCATTCACAAACCTTTCGACGATAGCTTTTTGTATCCCGATTATCGAATTATAATCTCCGCACATTCCAACGTCGGTTTGGTAGGCTGTTCCACACTCTAGAACTCTTTCATCTGCGGTGGGAATATGAGTATGCGTTCCGATCACTGCTGAAACGCGTCCGTCAAGATAGTAGCCGAGGGCGTTTTTTTCGGATGTTGTTTCCGCGTGAAAATCAACAATAATAGCATCAACATTTCTGCCAATCTGATATTTAGACAACAGTTCATCCATATGGCAAAACGGATTGTCGCCAATTATGGGCATATTCACTTGACCTATCAGATGAATCACAACGATTTTTCGTCCTCCGACAGTTGTGGTTTCTAAAACGCCGCTTCCCGGAACAGCGTCGACCATGTTGGCCGGACGTAGTAATCGTTTTTCGCTCTCGAGAAGACCAAACGCTTCTTTTTGGTCAAATATATGATTCCCGCCCGTTAAAACATCAGCTCCGCATTTCAAAAATTGATGCGCCATATCCGGAATTATACCAAAGCCGTGGGCAGCATTGTCTACGTTAACTATCGTAAAATCTATGGCGAATTTCTTTTTTATGTCCGGAAGGTTATGTAGAATTACATCTCTACCAGATCGTCCCATTACATCGCCACACATCAAAAACTTCATAACAATTCCTCTACAATTGATGAAAGTATATATTATCTGTCACCATATGTAAAAAATTTCGGCATGTTGCGGTTAAGTGTTTTTCTGCTCAATTGATGAAGTTTTGCTGTAATTTCGCCATCAACAAGAGAGTAGTAGGATGGTAAAAACGATATCTTGGATTTCACTTCAGACGAAGCTTGCCACATTTTTGGAGAGCAGTTAGTTGCTCTGTTTCTCACATTTGTCCATGCGTTATAAACGGTTGCACAATAAGGTTTATAGTACTTTGCCGCTTTCGAATGATAATAGCCGACCGCTCTAGTCCAGGAGTTGTATGTATTTTTCAGTTCCATAAAAAATCTTGCGGCATAATCGACGTTGTGTTTCGGCGTAAAAGCTTCTTCCAGAGTTTTAAAAGCACGACTATGATGCAACAGATTCACCTGCATACATCCGACGTCGATATTTCTCTTACCCTTTGCAATAAGTCTCCTGACAGCAGAAATTGCAGCGCTTTTGGTGGGGAAAAAATAACTTTTCCCGTCTACGCAAACAGCCCACGGATAGGGTCGCTTTGGCTTTGAATCCAGGGCATATCCTGATTCTACTGTCCCCATAGCCATAAACAGTTTACATGGAATACCATATTTTTTTTCGGCTTTCTCAATTTCATATTCGCACAAATTATGCGGCGCGAAATACGGAGCTGAGTCGCCTCTCACAGTAGCGTAGTTTGCCAAGAACAAATAAAAAACTAACACAAACCTATGCACTTCTACTCCTGAACTGCAATTCCCTAAATTCTAGGATGTAAAAGTAAATTAAATGATACTAAGAACCAGTAATCATGAATTAGTGTGGATTTGTTAATATAACAGGTGTTTTTTAGTATTAAGAGGTTTATAAATGAAGTATCAGAGTGATGTAACAGAGAATCAATGGGATTAATAAAGGCAGAAAGCGTCACATGGTCGTTGGTACTGAAAGATTACATATCAATGTTCACCGCAGCGAACTGATACAGTTGCCGAAAGTTTTGTGTTTGCTGAAGATTTCGCGAAAATGTCTGCCTTCAAAAGGAGTTTGTGCCGATGGCAGCGAGGAACCGTGTTTGTAACAACCACACTTCGCAAAACAGTGGCAATTTCTAAAAAGATCTCTACCAAATGTGAGATCATTGCAAAACAATGGACCGTCGAGAGAACTTTTGCTTAGTTTAGCAATTTTAAACGATTAGCTAAGGACTATGAGATATCAACAAAATCTGCTAAAAACATCATTATAATCTCTCATATCTTAGGCACTGTTAACAAACGTATATTTATGGTGAAAAGTCATATTGCGAGAGGTATTTTATGTCTGACAGGCTTTATCTATTGAGCGAGAGTGTGCTTAATATCTGAGACACACACACCCCCCCCCCAACGAGAATAAATCTGTCTTATATAATTCTATATAAATCCTTGGTTAAATTAACATAATGGAAACTTTTTTGATGTTTAATCATCTTAGATTGCTGGAAAATTAACAATGCTAATAGACATAATTGTTCCAAATTTTGATAATTCTTCCGAAGAGGTAGTTTTATCTTCATGGTACAAAAAAGTCGGAGATAAAATTTCAAAAAATGAAATTGTTGCGGATGCTGAAACGCCATTTGTAGCATGCGGTATCACTTCTAGTCATGATTGTATATTGGTAAAAATATTGGTTAAAGAAGGAGAAACTATAGCGCCTGGAACAAAAATTGCCGTCATTGAGACAGATTTGGACGCTACTATTTCCGAAATCAAAGAAGAGGCAAAAGTTGTAAAAGCGGAAACGTTGCCAGACGACAATGCTGCCATCTCGATTCAAGAATATAAGAGCACACCGATGGAATCGACCTACGACAACAAATACGACCTATCGGTTCCGCTGAATGCCGATGCAGAAATCGTTGAAGAGGTGGTCGAAGAATTTTCAGAACATGCCGAAGAAAAATATAAAGATATTCTTAAGAACGCCGAAAACCAAGCCAGGGAAGAAGCCATAAAATTAAAGGAAAAAATTCTGGAGGATACTCGAAAGATAGCTTTACTTCAGGCGGAGGAGCTAAAGGCTAAAACATTAAAAGAGTACGAGGAAAAAGCCCTCATAGACGCCGGTGAAATGCATAAAAAGATAATTCAGGGCTCCATTCAGGAAGCAGGAAGCACAAAAACAAAATTAATAGAAGAAACCCGTGAAAAAGCCATACTGGAGGCTAAAAGACTTGAAAATGATATTATTACCGATGCCCGAGAAAAAGCAAATCTGAAGGCTGAAAAAATAATACGAGAAGCCAGCGACGCTGCAAGAGAAGAAGCCAAACTACGCTCAGAATCACTATCTAGAGAGATTATCGAAAAAGCCATTGCCGAATCAAAAGCCAAAGCCAAAGCCGTTAAAAAAGATATCATATGTTCGGCACGTAAGCATGCGGTTAAGATATCTACCAAGATCATAAGAAAATCTGCCAAAACTCATACTAAACAGATGGAAGATTTCGTGGCATCGGCAATTCATCCTTCTTTGGACAAAATAGATTCGTTGCGGAAGGAAATCCTCAGAAACGTTCGAGAAGAAATTCAAGTAGCGTCGAATTCGCTGTTAAATTCCATTGAAAATGGTATGCGCAGGAATGTTACGAGCATGACAGGTTATTTCCAAAAAGCCATTGAAGATACAAATGGCAATATTAAAAGCATAAAAAGTGAGATTGAGAAAAAAATCGAAAGTAGATCTGGTGAAAAGAATGCCATCGCTAAAACTCTTCTAAACACAAGTAATAATGATTTATGCCAAAAAATAAAGGCTGAGAAAGATTATCAAACAAAAGAGCAGTCAGAGATCATCAAAAAACTACTGCGGGTGGAAGAGGAAAACAGTTCGCCTGACTTATATGCGGACAATTGGAATAAACCGCAATTTTTTGAATCGCCAGGAGATTACAAAGAACCAATTGATCTTCTTAAGCGTAGAATTTCGGAAAAAATAAAGAGCACATATGACGCATCCGTCATTTCCACCGTATCAAACGAGGTTGATATGAGCGCCGTTTTGGCTTTAGAAAAAACCTTCGGCAACGCATTCTCCAAAAGACACAATGTCCGACTTGGATTTACGCCGTTTTTTATATCCGCTTGCATAGCAGCGCTGAAACAGTATCGCATTTTTAATGCCCACATTCATAATGATGAAATCATATACAAAAATAATTTCGATATATCAATTATTACCTGCGGAAATGATGGGATTGCAACGCCCGTCATTCGACATGCCGATACTCTAACGATCGCTGAAATAGAAAAATCCATGATTACCCTTTCTAAAAGAGCTATAGAAGGAACATTATCCGTCGAAGAAGTTTCCGGAGGTACGTTTACGGTAATTAATGCTGGAATTTATGGATCGCTCATTGGAACAGATCTACTAACGCCGCCACAGGTGGCGACTCTTAGCGTTCATAAAATGCACAATCGTCCGGTTGCTTCTGATAACAACATGACAATAAAGCCGATGCTATATATTTCCCTCTCCTATGATCATAGGATTTCCGATACTCGAAAGGCTTCTGAATTTCTATCAAACATAAAAAATTACGTGGAAAATCCTGGCTGGCAGATATTGGGACTCACCTATGCTCGCTAAATAATGAGAATGCAGCGCAATTTATTCATTAACAAATAAAATCTCCCTAAAATATCGGTTATTTTGTCGTCTTTGTATGTGAGCATTGACTTTTCTTTAATGATATATTGACCCACTATTGGTGGCAATAACTTTTACCTTCAATTTATCAAAGAACGGCCGAAAAATTTTCACCAAATTAACTTTATGTAAAAAAAATTGTCTTACTCTAATAACATTAAATGTTGTGAGTTTACATATGAAGGAAGAAGTATTATCCATTCGAGTCGCCGGCCGTATAAAATGGTTTAACCAATTTAAGGGGTATGGTTTTCTGGAAGTAGAAAATATACCAGAAGATATATTTTTGCACTTTTCAGTAATCGACAAGTCAGAAGTCAAGCATTTAAGCAATGAAGATATAATTTTATGTGATATTACTAGAACGGAGAGAGGATTTCAGGTTAGCAATATTGTAGAATTGCTGCATTCCAACAAATATGAAGTGGGAAGGCAGGAGAAAAAACATGTTACAGCTATAATGAAATGGTTCAATCCTTCCAAAGGATTCGGATTTGCGCAACTGAATTCCGGAGAAGATGTTTTCATACATTCCAGTCTTTTGAAAAAGCATAGATTAACCGAGATTGAACAGGGATGCCCCATAAAGTTGATAGTTCATTATACAAATTTTGGGTATGAAGCTATCGACATAATCCCATGATTTAGGACCTGTACTAAATTGATTGCTAGTTAGGACTTTATTTTTTGAAGAAGTAATTTATATTGGCTAACGTATCTTATTGTTTTTACGATGAATTCAACCTTAACATAAATTTTTCTTCAAAAAGAAGTTCACTAACAATGTAGGTGAATGGATGAGCGCAGTTTATAGATTCCGCAAAAAAGATATTAAGAGTACCGGAATAAAGATATTACCGACGACGGAGCGTGGGTTTGAAAGGATATGTTATCTGACAAAACGGTCATTAAAGTCTGGAGGAGGACCGGAGGTATGGGTCGACCCATTTGATTCGTCTAATTGTAATTTTCTTTGCGTATGCGAGAGAACCATTCGGAATCACTTGAAGATGTTATGTGAATTAGGGGTAATACGCCGCGTGCAT
>JAITDT010000016.1 GCA_031282425.1 Holosporaceae bacterium
TTATTTCAATTAATCGGCTATTAAATTTCGGTTCGCATTGCTCGCACGTTGCAACCAACTTTTGCGATTCTTCGTTTGTAAAAAAATATCTAAACGCCCTGGATTGATCTCCACAGTAAATTGAAAGTAGACAAATCAAAGGTTCATTATCTGAAATTAAGCAAATCACATTTCGAATTCACTGAAGGAGTTGCGAGCGGCGGAAAAGAATCGTCTCCAAAGTCCAGGATGCGATTGGGGGAATCTTGCAAAGAATTGATGATAAGCCTCATAAAACAAATCGAGGTTTTAGAAAAAGGGTTAGAGTATTTGATACGGAAAGACGATGATCTCAGCAAAAAATTTGATTCGCGAATGGAATTGGAGACACTACGGCCAAATACCTGGCTCACTTGCAGGAGCTAGGCAACATCAAGCAGAAAGCTATATTCTCTCTGTGCGGACTAGCTCCCAAGGCTAACGACAGTGGGAAATGGTTATCGTTCTACTCGAGGCAGAGGAAGGCCTTTGGTAAAAAAGATTATCTTCATGGCTGCCCTCAGCGCTATTCGCTTTAACGAATCCATCGCTAATTTCTACAACGCTAAAAAACAGGAGAAAAACTGTAAAATGATCGCGATTATAGCTGCGAAAAATAACCGCTCAACTTAATGCTATACTAAAAAAAGGTGAAATGACTTTTTGAAATTTATTGTTGCAATCTACATGTGAACAGGATAGATCGTCCGATGGAAATCCGACGTATGCAGAACTTTTTGCAGAGGATATAAAGCCAGAGCACGTTGTTACAAAATCGGAGACATGTCTGGCAGAGTCGTTTAACTCAATTTTGAGATATCATCTCGCTAGACTCCACAGATTGGCGAACGCCACTAAATGCTACTCCAAATCACTTCAAATGCTCCAACTTTCTATTCGCTTACTCATTAACCAAAAATTTAATGTATGCTTATAGGCTAATTCCACTTTAAGTGACTTATTGGAAGTCGCATTGTAAAGTGGATATCCTCCTCTGTTTATAATTCCATTTCCGGAGGTAAAATTTAGAGAAAAGCACGCACATTCACGGTGGAATTAAAAAATTCTCAGCTACGGTATTACCTCGCACGATTAAGAAAAAATGTTATTCAAAATCCATACACATGCTTGTTGCTTCGCTTAATATTCCCATCTTTCATGATCTATTAAAACTACACTAATTAGACAATTTCCAAATTAGCACTCTCCTAGATATTGCATACAACCTATATTATATTGTAAAATTTTTCGTGTTAGTTGGGAGAATGATAATGAATAATGAAAAATTGCGGGATGAAGAGCGGAACAGATGCGAGTGTTGGACTCGTGTGATGGGATATCACAGACCGGTCGATGATTTCAATGTCGGCAAAAGAGGGGAGCACGCTGAAAGGGTTCATTTCGAAGAAAAGTTGACGTGCAAAGATTGTGATTCTGACACAGAATAGTGGGGAGAACTATGCTGGTTGGCGGAGTGACTGGTTTAACGACTTTGGATTATCCTGGTTTTCTATCAGTGGTGATATTTTTTCGAGGGTGTCCGTGGCGGTGTTCTTATTGTCACAATAAACACTTGCAGGCTGTTTCGTCGTCGGAATCTTTGCCATGGGAAGACGTATTGCATCTACTGAAGACTCGCGTTGGATTTATAGAAGCGGCTGTCTTCAGTGGAGGCGAGCCGTTGCAGCAGATGCATCTGCCAGCGGCGATTGAGGATGTAAAGAGAATGGGGTTTCGGATAGGTCTGCACACATCCGGCGCCTTCCCTGAAAGGCTCGCGCTGGTGCTGCCGCTGGTGGATTGGGTTGGATTTGATATCAAACATGAATTTGAGAATTATTATGACATTACTGGCATACCGGAGAGCGGGTTTTTGGCTCAGAGAAGCTTGAATATGCTGATATCTTCCAATGTAAAGTACGAAGTGCGGATGACCGTATGTGAATCGTTGGATTCGCTCGCTATTGTGAACGCTTTCAAAGGAATCGCCGCCCAGGGTGTAAAGACGGTCGCGCTGCAGAAATGCCGAGACGAGAATGAGAATATAGTTGAACATCCGATCTTTTCTGATAAAGTACTCCTAGAGGATATATCGAAACGTTTCGAAAGTTTTAGCCTTAGATAAGGCAATTGCTGAATTCTTTGGTTGGATGTATCTGTTCTGGGCGAGTTTTTTTTAAAAGGTGTAAAATGGCTAATCATAGTTCAGCCTTAAAAAGGATAAGGCAAAGCGAGAAAAGGACATTCATTAACAAAGGCAGAATTAGTCGCATTAAGACGTTTGTAAAGAAATTTGTTTCTGGTTTAGGATTTCCCGAAGCAAGTCCCAATTTTTCCTGCGTTCAGTCTGAAATTCAAAGGGGTGTAGCGAAGGGCGTGCTGCACAAGAATACCGCCAATCGCAAGATTTCTCGTCTACATAAATTATTGAAATCCGCGGAAGTGAAATAATTTATTCTCGTGAATAATTCAGATTTAGAAAGAGTTTGGAGTATCGCTTATCGGAACTTACAGCATGAGCTTGGAAATCCAGTTGTAAATAGTTGGATATCTCCGTTGTCTGTAGATAAGTTCTATTCTGGAGTTCTGTACATTCGAGCGCCAAGTTTGTTTTTGCGGGACTGGGTTATTAATAATTACTTAGATCTTATGATAAAGTTTTGTCAAAAAGAAAATAGAGAAATTAAATCCATAGAACTATTTGTTTCCTCTGCTCATTCTTCCGTTCAAGAAAAATCTGCTGTGAAAGTTGAAAAAATTGCCGAAAAACAAACTTCAGAAGACACAGTCGCTCTGGGAATTTCCCTCGATCCTAAGTTTACCTTTGATAATTTCGTTGTTGGAAAGTCCAACGAATTTGCTCATGCCGCAGCGCGACGCATAGCTGAATCAGACTCGGTGGCATTCAATCCATTGTTCCTATACGGAGCCGTTGGATTAGGGAAAACGCACCTCATGCACGCTATAGCCTGGAATATTAAAGCAAGATCGCCTCATCGGAACATAGCCTATATGTCTGCCGAAAAGTTCATGTATTATTTTGTAAAATCCGTAAGGTATAAAGACACAATGGCATTTAAGGAACAATTTCGAGCCGTTGACGTTTTAATGATTGACGATATTCAGTTTATTTGTGGGAAAGATTCTACGCAGGAGGAATTTTTTCACACATTTAATGAGCTAGTGAATAATAATCGGCAGATCATAGTTTCCGCCGATAAATCTCCGTCCGATCTGGACGGCATGGAAGAACGTCTGAAGTCTCGGTTAGGATGGGGGCTGGTAGCTGATATACATCCGACTACTTACGAACTTCGGCTCGGTATTCTGCAATCCAAAGCGGCACATTGTACAGTTAAAATACCGGCGAAGGTACTGGAGTTCATCGCTCATAAAATAACTTCCAATATTCGCGAATTAGAAGGCGCGTTAAATCGCATTGTCGCAAGCGCGACTTTCATTGGTCGCGAAATTACCATCGAAAGCGCGCGCGACGTTCTAGCGGATCTGCTTCGCACCAGCGATCGAAAGGTCACTATTGAAGAAATTCAAAAAAAAGTAGCCGCTCATTATTCCATTAAATATAGCGATATGTCGACTCCTCGGCGTACGCGTCAGATAGCGCTACCGCGGCAAGTGGCCATGTATTTATCCAAAAAATTCACCACACTATCATTGCCGGAAATAGGAAAAAATTTCGGAGGACGAGATCATACGACGGTTCTTCATGCATTTAAAAAAATAGAAGACGTTATGGCAAAAGACAGCAATCTTTCAGAGGATATCCGACTTCTAACCAGCATCCTCGCGAAATAAACGCTTGCGGCAACTTGCGTTGTTTCATTTTTTTATAATGGCAGAATTAGCTGGCCCTATGCACCACATTCTTGCCGATATTTCAGCAGTCGTTACACATTCCGCACCAATAGGTTCTCTAAACCGTAGTCCACAGACCTTTCACATTAAATGGGGATTTCTGTTGCCCGGCTCCCCAGACCGCGTCTACTCTAACTAGGCAAACTTGGCAATGGCCTCATTTTCAAAGTTATCGTTGCATGCGACAAAATTATCGTTCGCATTTATATTTTCGGTTCTATAACGGAAACCATACCGAGTGAAAATCATGCTTTTCAACGTGCGTCGAATCTATTCATCCCCTCAAAATGGTGGAGATGTCGGGCTCTGCCCCCGAGTCCGCAGCGCCTATTAATCACAATGTTTATCACCATAGTTGCTAAAACAACGACTATATTATACAATACAAAATATTAAAAAACACTTAAATATATTGGATCTGATTGCCAGAGGTACTTAAATTTTTTCGATCGTCGATTTATTTTGGCGAAAAGTTCATTCCTGAAATTAGATGATCGGTAATATCGAAATATTTCAATAATTTTACACCGCTGGAATCGATGCTCATATTCACCTGCCATATCTTCACGCCAGCGTTTAGAGACTGTCGCACAGCGTCGCCAATAATTTTATTTTGCACTGTACGTACCGGCGGCGTAAAAATCGGCGCGTCATAAACAAAGCATAACAGCATTAACGCGCTGTTTTCGTTTTTTCGACAACACTGCTCTAGCTCCGCGACGTGCCGCACAAATCTTTCGGCAGAATTAACACATTCCATACCGCTAGGCAGATCTGATTCCGATAACGCCAAAAATTGTAGAGGCATCTTAACCTCTACATAGATGTTTCCCATCCTGAAGTCTAATTTGGAACCTCCAATTCTTTGCTCACGTAGAATATGACCATTGGAGACCACACCGCTCAAAGCTCCGATCCGAAAGAAATGCTCGATGTAGCGATTGGCGGCATTCTGATTTATGCCAATCCAGGATTTTGCTCCATTCACCGAGATTGCTTCCACCGTATGTGTTGTTTTTCTTTTGACGTCCGGCGACGAGGACAATAAACACGGTACGCTGTCGAAAATCACTCTTCCAATTTTTCCCGTACTGGGACAGTGGCATACAATTACCGCATCTTCCTTTTTTACAATCATAAGGAAACGATTGGGACGCGAAATTATTACCCCATGTTCGAGAGGACGATCAAATTTGTATATAGCGGAGCACAACAGCGCAAACTGCTTAACTGGACGTTTGTTGAGCTAACAGCTCGCGCTTTTTTCTTTCAATTATTTCCTGATCACATTTTGGACAGAATTTATGTTCTCCGGAAAGGTAGCCGTGTTTAGAACAAATGGAAAAAGTCGGAGTAATCGTAAAGTATGGTAAACTGAAGTTCTCCACAACTTTCCTCACCAACTTACCGCAGACTTCCGAGCTTGATATGGCTTCATTCATGTACAAGTGTAAAACTGTTCCGCCGGTGTACTTCTTTTGGAGACTTTCTTGCGCCCTAAGCGCCTCGAACGCATCCCTTGTAAAGCTGACTGGCAACTGACTGGAGTTCGTGTAGTAAGGCATTTCCGGAGTTCCCGCCTGCAATATATCGGGAAAGCGCTTTTTATCTTCTTTGGCGAAGCGGTAGGTAGTGCCTTCGGCTGGAGTTGCTTCGAGGTTATACATATTCCCTGTTTCCGCCTGAAACTGCAGCAATGTTTCCCGAACCTTATCCAGAAAACGAATGGCAAAACTATGACCATATTCCGTCGAGATATCATGCTGATCATTTGTGAAATTGCGAATCATCTCATTAATACCATTTACTCCGATTGTGGAGAAATGATTACGCAAAGTGCCCAAGTATCTTTTTGTATACGGGAAAAGCCCCATATCCATGTACATCTGCACGACTTTTCTCTTGATTTCAAGGCTCATCTTGGCGTAATTCATTAACTCAATCATACGATTGACGACGGCATCCTCGTTTCCCTTATATATATATCCAAGACGAGCGCAATTGACCGTCACAACGCCGATGGATCCCGTTTGTTCCGCCGAACCGAACAGGCTATTACCACGTTTCAATAGTTCGCGCAAATCCAACTGCAGTCTGCAACACATCGAGCGCACCATAGCTGGTTTTAGATCGGAATTTACAAAATTCTGAAAATATGGAAGCCCATATTTAGCGGTCATCTCGAATAGAAGATTTGCATTTTCGCTTTCCCATGGAAAGTCGTTCGTGATGTTATATGTAGGGATGGGAAATGTAAAAACTCTTCCTTTGGAATCGCCTTCGGTCATCACCTCTATGTAGGCGCGGTTTATCAGATCCATTTCCCGCTGCAGATCGCCGTAGGTAAATCCAACCTCCTTGCCGCCGATCAGTGGAACTTTATCGCTCAGATCCTCCGGACATACCCAATCAAAGGTCAAGTTCGTAAATGGCGTCTGATTTCCCCATCTGGAGGGGATATTCAAATTATAGATGAGTTCCTGAATACCTTGCTTCACTTGTTCGTAGGAAAGATTATCCACCTTTACAAACGGCGCAAGATATGTGTCGAAGGAGCTGAACGCTTGTGCGCCAGCCCATTCGTTTTGGAGGGTTCCTAAAAAATTCACAATTTGTCCCAAAGCGCTTGAAAAATGCTTTGGCGGCCGAGATTCCGCTTTTCCGTGCACGCCGTTGAATCCTTCATTCAAAAGCATCCGCAAAGACCATCCAGCGCAATATCCTGACAACATATCCAAATCATGAATATGGAAATCTCCATTGCGATGCGCCATAGCGACGGATTCCGGATAAACCTTGTTAAGCCAGTAGTTCGCCACCATCTTCCCAGATATATTAAGGATTAGACCACCCAGCGAATAGCCCTGGTTGGCGTTGGCTTTAACTCGCCAATCGAGACGATCCAGATATTCATTAACAGACAAAACTACATCTACAAGATTCTTCTTGTCTCGGCGGATTTCACCGTGTTTTTCACGGTAGATTATGTAAGCTCTTGCGGTTTTGATGTAATTCTCGCTAATGAGAACTTGCTCGACGATATCTTGAATTTTTTCTATGTCTGGAGTGTCTTGACTTTCTCGATGCTTCAGAACCTTTATTACCTTAAATGTAATATGTCTCGCATCTTCTTCTGAAAACTCGCCGGTTTCAAATCCAGCTTTTTTTATCGCATTTACGATCTTTTCTGCATCGAAATCTACCTTTGCTCCGTTTCTTTTCAAAACGTATAGCGGTTCACCAGATTTTGGGTTAACTTCCCCTTTTGAGATCGACATAATTACACTCCGTTACTACAAATAACAATGAAACAAGCCCAATAAGAACGACCAATTCCTATAACTTATACTATTTCCTACCATATGTCACGTTACTCTTGGCATTTTTATGGAAAAAATTTTTACATTGACTATACGTTCGGCAACGGAATTAAGAAAAAACAACATTATAGCAATGGTTGACACATTTTTTTTGCACAATATTTTTCCATTTTAGTAAAGAATTAATAAATATACTATATTGTCCTATTATAGATATAGAAATATGCATGAGCAACGAAGATAACAATATACGAAATCTTGCAGGAAAGATTTTATTTTCAACTTCATCAAGTGTAGATGAATATTTAAGTAAATCTATGGTTTATTTATGTTCCCACGATAAAAATGGCGCAATGGGGATAATTATTAATAAAATAATTCCAAATATGACTGTCTGCAATGTTTTAAAAAAAATGAAAATAGATGCTAGCGATGTGGAAGACCTTGATATTCTTTTCGGCGGCGCAGAAGAAAAAGATCGCTGCTTTATCCTACATTCGAACGATTATATGTCCCCAAATAGTACGATAATCCATGATCGCATAGCTCTAACCATTAACGCGGATATCCTCAGCGTGCTTACATCCACTACAGGACCGGAGAAAAAAATACTCTGTATGGGCTGTTGCATTTGGGAAATGGATCAACTGGAAAACGAGGTGGCATCTAGCTACTGGATCCCCATAGAGCCAGACGAAGCGCTTATATTCGGTAATCCCAAAGCGGACAAATGGAGTAAGGCTTGGCTAAAAATCGGGTCCAACACAAACGTTTTTTTGAACTCTTTGGGAAACGCCTAGCGAATCGACTCCGCTGTCTTGAGATGACCAAGTTTGAGCGTGAATTTTTGTTTTCAAATTATAGATTGCATCCTTCCCGTATCTTGCTATGTCTATTGAACAACCTGACGCGCAAAATCCTTCTGAACCATCAACACCAGAACACAAACTCGTCGATAAATGTCTTTAATTTGTGAAAGCAGAATCTCAATCCAACAGGCTGTTTTCACTGACTGATACGCTTTAGATAAGCTCAATGGTTTGAAGGACGAAAGCTTTTTGCGGCATTTAAAAGAATACGAATTTCGATATAATAATAGAGATAGAAAACCCCTCTAAGATTTTGACAAAATTGTTCTTAAAAAGGAGATATTAGTCCAGAACTTTCCGCACTACAACGAAGCTACTACTGACCTATAAGATAGTAGCTTCTTGCGTAGCAATATGAAAACAATTCACCCATACTTTACTGAGTAGCCAACCACTCTCCAAACTGCCCTAGTATTTTCAGCATGTCTTCTAGAAATCATAATGTTTTTATGAAATATTGCAGCATATCCCGACACTGCAATTTCTTCGATCTTATTAAGATACCTGACACCTTCGGGGCGGCTTCTCTGCTGGCTCTACTTGGGTTGGTGGTTGTGGCGGCTCTGCTTGAACTACTCGCGCTCCCCTTCCCTCCAGACGTTCTACTTCTGCATCAACACATATCCATTGAAGACTGGGAAATTTAGCCTCAATAGTGCTACGGGACTTAGAAGCAACGCCATTCGAAACTTTTACTGCCTTGACCAATTCACACAGCTCTCTGCATCCAAGGACTAATTCTAATTCCTCAAATGTCCTAATGTGAAGTACTTCTAATCCCTCTGCAGACTCGATAGCCTTATCAAGCAAACCGCGCCTAAGGTTTCCCATGACATTATTTGATGCAGTTTTATCTGACAAATCTTGCTGCACGCGCGCCGCCATCCTACCAGGAAATCCACTGCTTGCTGGTATCATACAATTACCATCTGTGAAAGGGCATAAAAGTACTGCAATAACAGCGCCTCCATATTTTTTAAGCTTCATTTCTCATCTCCATTATTAAGACTTTACACAAATATCAACACTTTTTTGATTTGTAAATATTAATTATTCGATAAAAATGAAAAAAACAATTTTTAGTAAATTTTAAATAATGAGGCTATGATTCGTTAATAAAATATAAAGGATTTTTAGATATTTTGAAAAAAATCAACGATCGTGAAGAGAAAGTACGTGACTGCATGGTGGAGTAAAAATAAGCTCGAGATAACCATCCTTTTATCGCTAGGAATGATTGTCGATACCAGATTCTATGGGCAAATATGCGGATCTTGTGTAACGTTTATGGATACGGACGATTACATGAGATTGGTTCGCATAAGAGATTTTTTTCTTCATCACGATCTGGCTAACACCGTTATATCTCGATGTAACGTTCCATTTGGATGCGACCTGCATTGGACGCGACTCTACGATTTTTTTATAATTATTCCAGCATATATATTAAATATTTTTGCTGATTCTAATAAATCCATTGAATACGTGGGACTTCTGATTGGACCAGCCCTAAGAAGCATAACCACTATAACGCTTCTCAGCGTATGTCAAAAATTTATGAAAAAGAATAACGCATTTTTAACGACGGCGACATTTCCATGCCATCCGCTGATTTTCGGCATTAATCATTTCGGGCGACCGGATCATCACGCCTTCATAATGCTATTTATGGTCATTTATTTAAAAAGCATAATAGAGGTTGTGTTGACGAAATTCAACGGTGAAAATTTATATCTAAAACCTGCAATAGTTGCCACGTTGTGCGTTTGGATTTCTCCAGAAACGTTAATTCCTATCCTCCTAACAGATGGAATTTTGTTCATTTACGCATTTAGTGACATGGAGAAGCTAAAATTTCTTCATATGAAAAATACATTGATAGCATGCGGCGTCGGAATGATAGCATTTTTTTCTTCCCATCAGATGTTTAGCTATGTTCTGACTGCATGTATTTTGCTAATGGTGGTAGTACCTTATGCAACTACCACAAATTGGTACCAGCAAAATCGAATTTTGAAATATTGGCATATTGTTGTAATTACCTTAATGCTATATCTATGCCCTCTTATCGCTCCTGTCGAGTATGATAAAATATCCGCCGTGCATGTATTTTTGTTCGTCTGTAGCGCCGTTTATTTTGGCATTGGCATAGCACATTGCCGACTAGAGTTGAAACGCCGAACAGTGTTGTCCGCAGTTTGGTTTGTGATTATAGCAACTGTGTTTTTATTTTTGTATCCGAAGTTTTTTAGTGGCATGAGCGCAAACATCGACGACTATGTAAAGGAAATCTGGCTGAATGAAGTTAGAGAGCTCCAATCGCCACTTGCTGGGAGTGGAAAGGTTGATTTCCTGATCTATTGCGTTATTCTGGTCATATCGATCGGCAGTAAAGTCACAAGATTACTATCTCAAAAGCGCGCCGTTGCAGATATAATCTGGTACATTCTGATGGGTAATGCCGCTATCTATACTATTTTAGCGGCTATGGCGTATAGAATGCAACCCTACGCGATATTATTTGGACTGCCGATAATTGTTGATTTCGCCGTAAATGGCGATTTTGGGAAGTCTATTCATCGTTTGTGGCGAGTGGTAGGAGCTCTTTTTCTTACTACATTCTTTTTATTCCTTACCGGATTTTTCAGCGACTCTGCCTGCTCAAAAAGCGTGTCGCGCGCCTATACTCCGAGGGAATTATTCGAATTAATTGATAATTTAAGTCAAACACCAGCAGTAATAATGGCTTGTATCGACGACGGCCCCGCATTGCTATATCACACAAAACATAGCGTAGTTGGCGCTCCGTATCATCGCCAAGAAAGAGGAATAATTTCTTCTCATAAAATTATGGATGCTAAATACGATGAAGAAACAGTAAAATCCATCCTAAAATCGACCGGCAGCTCATATATTTTTATAAAAAAATATTTGTATGACAAAAAGCGCTCAAAACCCGAAAGTCTTGCTCAGATGCTCATCAACAACAACTGCCCCGACTGGATTAACATTCTAAAACTACCGCAGCGTTTCAGCGATGTTATCATAGCTAAAATCGACCAGGAAAAGCTTTAGATATTCCTAATAAACAAGATTCTCACCGCTATCCGGTTTGGCTTGGCGTCATATTTCCAGTTGTCTAATTGTTTGTCATTATCTTTCGAGGTAATAGACATTCTTATATCTCCGCGAATGCTCCATTTGAAATTTATCATTTGCTCTACTCCAACGCCTACTGTCGGATAGTAAGAGCCGAACGTTCCTCGATGATCGCTGGTTTTACTAATAACTTGTCCCTGAATCCTCGCTACTCCAATGGTGACATACGCCAAAGCCCCTTGGAGTGAAAAAAGACACCCGGGACGTATATCCAAATTCATACCCAGAGCGGAACAGTGGCGAAGACCAACCTTTCCACTGGTGTGAAAGGACTCCCCTCCGCCAAACCTTCTAAAGATTTCCATCTCTATTCCGATGTAGTCCCTCTTATGGAATGCAGAACCAAACCCGGCAAGCACAGAAACATCCATTTGACTACCAGATCTGCTGAAATCTATCCGATCTTCGCCCGTCTTTTCGGCATTCAACTTATGAGATATACGCGATACAGCAAGACCTCCACCAAGATACGCCCCACCAATTCGCCGCTCCGGCTCACCAAGCAGTAAAAAGTCCCCACCTTCTGCGGCATCACCTACTGGCTGTTGAGATGCACCTACAAATGCTGCATCTGAAACTGTCGAAATCAAAAGCATCAGCCATATCAACTTTTTCATGCAACACACCATCTTTAAAAACGCTTTCCAATGAACGAAAATCGCCAATTTCGTAGATGCTTAGCCGTTTTTAGACACCCTAGTTCACGGAGTCCTTCAAATTTTTACCAGGCTTAAACCGTACAGATTTGCGCGGCGGAATATCAATAGCAACGCCTGTTTTGAAATTTCGCCCACTCCGGCCGGCAGTTTTCCTGACGGAAAAGCTACCAAACCCAACGAGAACGACGTCATCGCCTTTCCCTAAGGTCTCTTCCATGGTTGTGATGAGGGAATTGACGGCCCTTTCAGTATCCGACTTTGTCAATCCACTATTTTTCGACACCGCATCAATTAGCTCAGATTTATTCATAACACTCTCCAATCTTCCGTTCCAAGATTTTGAATGGTTTTCATTCAAAATGCAATAGCCTTTTTCACTAAAAAATCAAAAAAGTTTGAAATTATAGGCTCATTCTTTGAAAAAACTTATTTTCATGGCTTCTTTTACCTCTTGTAGTGTCGTTTGAGCAATATCTCTTGCCTTCTTTGTTCCCTCAAAGCATATTTCCAATAAATTTTTTTTGGACAATGTTTCTCTTTTTTCGCGTATTGGTTTTATTTTTTTCTGCAGAATATCGTTTAGAAGCGATTTTAAAACAACATCTCCAAGTCCTCCTTGGGCGTACTTTTTTTTCAAAGAAGCAATCTCATCCTTTTCCTTATAAAACGCATCGAGATACGTGAACACAACGTTTCCTTCGACTTTTCCAGGATCTGATACTCTTATATGATCTGGATCTGTAAACATAGAATAAACTTTGTCATGAATGACCTGTGGTAAATCATTTAAAAAAATAGCATTGTTCAAAGACTTACTGGCTTTAGCTTTTCCATCTATTCCCACCAACCGTTTAACGTTGCTCAGATGCGCCTTAGATTCCTTCAGACAATCAGTATTATATATCCGATTGAACTTTCGAACAATTTCGTTTGATAACTCAATCATAGGAAGTTGATCCTCTCCGACGGGCACTAAATCTGCCCGGAAAGCGGTAATATCCGCCGTCTGACTTATAGGATAGCACAAAAACCCAGCCGGAATAGATTCGCCAAAGCTCTTTTGAGCTATCTCAGCTTTAACGGTTGGATTTCGCTCCAATCGAGAAATGGACGTTAGATTCATGTAGTACGCCGTCAATTCCGCCAATGCCGGAATTTGGGACTGAATAAATATGGTCGTCAATTCCGGTTCTATCCCTACGGCGATGTAATCGGCAACGACCTCTAGCATATTATTCATTACTTTTTGAGGATTTTCAAAGTAATCGGTAAGGGCCTGTACGTCTGCAACCATAACATACTGATCACTGGAGAATTGCAGCGCAACTCTACTTTCAAGAGATCCTACCAGATGCCCCAGGTGCAAACTTCCCGTTGGTCGATCTCCCGTGAGAACTATTTTCCTGGTCATTATACATTTCCACTATGGTACCCCCGGAGGGACTTGAACCCCCACGTTCTTACGAACAACAGATTTTGAGTCTGTCGCGTCTACCAATTCCGCCACGGAGGCAATATCTAGCTATATACAAAAGCTTAGAAAAACAATCAAGGAATTTCGGCACAATCCCTTGATTTTTTTTTCATTAACGGTAGGATACGTCTATTGATGTGATGTAGAGGGAGTTATGGCTAAGCCAACTTATAACCCCAGCAAGTTAGTTCGCAAACGGAGACATGGTTTTCGAATTCGCACAGCTGCTGGTGGACGCATACTGAGAGCCCGTAGAGCACATGGTCGCGCTCGATTGTCCGCATAAATTACTTGTATCCTATAAAGCTAGGATGAATTGAGTGTAATTCTTGAAAAAGAGTTTTAGAATCAGAAGGCGAGCCGACTTTGTTAGAGTATCGCAGCAGGGTTTTTATTGGCGGACGAATTCTGTAGTCGTGCAATGCTGTTTTAATAATTTGAACACATACAGAGTTGGGGTAACAGCCTCCAAAAGGGTTGGCAACGCGGTAGTTCGCAATCGCTGCAAGCGCAGAATCCGAGCCGTTGCTGACGCAATCCTTGACGGCTTAGCTATTGTGGGTGTCGATTATGTTTTCATTGCAAGAAGATCGACTTACAATGTTAAATGGGCGTTGCTGATAGAGGATACAATCTCCTCCATACGGTTCTTGAACAATAGAGTCTTGAAATGCAAAAGCTTTTGTCGCTTTTAATTCGTATTTATCAAAAAACATTATCCTGTTATCTGAAATCCCAATGCAAGTTTTATCCCACTTGTTCAGAGTACGCGCTCCTATCCATAAGAAAATACGGCGCGTTGCGGGGAAGTCTTAAAGCTGTATCCCGCCTTGCGCGCTGCAACCCATTTTTCCGAGGAAATGTAGATTTTCCATAATGATGCGGTTCGGATGTACGGACAGCAAATGTCAAGATTCTGAAAAAACATGATTCTAGATTTGTATTGTGCAGCGATTTTTGATATAAAATAATGAGATAGATTGATTGTGGTGATTTATGGATTTTTTGCATAATCTTGCGAAAGTAACAAAAGAATTAAATGGGCTTTCTGTGGTAAAGGCGCTTAATCGTGCAATACGAAAGATTTCGGCGTGTACGCATCATTTCCAACATATCATCGAATGGGAAACTGCCCCCCCCCCCCCTCCTGAATGGTACGATCACTTTCTTAATCAGCATTGGAATTGGGCAGGCGGCATGCCTTGGGAGAGAGGGTTTTTCTCGGCGTTAGCACTTAAAAAAGGAGGACGAGCTCTTGAATTGTGCTGTGGTGACGGATTTAACGCGCATAATTTCTATGCCGACCATCTAAGTAAAATAGTAGCGGTTGATTTTGATGAGTTGGCCATCAAACATGCGAAAAAAAATTTTGTTAACCCGAAAATAAGCTACGAAGTTTGCGATATAAGAACTTCGCTTCCTTCCGGACTATTTGATAACATAATCTGGGATGGTGCGATTGAGCATTTCACTGAAGCAGAAATTGCGAAGCTCATTGCTAATATCAAAAAATGCCTTACAAGAGACGGAATTTTATCCGGTTATACTATCGTAGAAAAGCCCGATGGAACAAAGTCGCATCATGAACATGAGTATGAGTTTTCTTCTAAAGAGGATTTAAAAAGATTTTTTTCTCCGCATTTTAAAAGAGTACAAATCTTTGAAACATTTTCTTCGGATCGTCACAATTTATATTTTTACGCATCGAACAGAACTCATCTTCCTCTTGATTCCGATTAATATTATAAATTCTGCCAGAAATACCAACTGGGCAATTACAGTTTCTCATCTGCATGAGGGAAGTTATAATCAGAAAAACTTTCTCCGAGGTAAATTTTACGAGCAACCTCGCTATTTATTATTTCCGCTGAGTTGCCTTCTACCAAAATCTTTCCATTGAATAATATATATACATGATCCGCCAATGGAATGGCCTCTCGAACATTGTGATCCGTGATAACCACGCCTATTCCCATTTTTTTGAGGTTAAAAATCATATTTTTCATTTCTTTGATGGCCAGTGGATCGATCCCAGCAAGCGGCTCGTCCAATAAAATAAAACTGGGATTTGTCGCCAACAATCGAGCTATTTCCAATTTGCGTCTTTCACCGCCAGAAACGCTTAACGCCGGTGATTTTCGAATATCCATCAAAGATAAATCATGCAGAAGCTTTTCCACAATCGCGTGTCTTTTTTTAGCGCCAATTTTTCTATTCTCAAGAATCGCATAGATATTTTCTTCCACCGTTAAGCCGCGAAAAATGGATGATTCTTGCGGCAGATATCCAATGCCCAGGCGCGCGCGTTTATACATAGGGAGATTCGTTATTTCTTTCTGATCCAGATATATATGACCGGAATCCGGTTTTATCAACCCGCACAGCACAGCAAACGTCGTTGTTTTTCCAGCACCATTAGGGCCCAGTAGAGCTGTGATATTTCCTCTGAACGCTGTGAAGCTTATGTCATTTAAAACAACGCGTCCATCTAAGGTCTTTTTTAGGTTTTGGCAGGCAATTTTCTCAGTAGTCATTTATGATACCGCTGGATTGCCTAATAGAAACATCGCCGGTTTGTATATTTAATGTTCCAACATTTCCAAATAAACGTCCCGGCTTGCCGGAAACAACAACATTTCCCATAACTTTTATCTTATCGCCTTTAAAAGTTCCTTCACGAGCGTGAATTGTAGCATCCTTTGTTTTTATTCGCAAAGAACCGTTTGCTTCTACATAAGCTATCGTTCCTTGGCTTATGTGCGCACGCATGAATGCGGCTTGAACTTCGTAGTTATTTCCATCTTTTGAGAAGAGCAACATAACATCGTCCCTTGCCTCAATCATATCATTTTCATATCGAAGTTTTTTAGCTTTTACGGTATACACACCAGAGCTATAAACGGCGTTTCCGGTAGCATTCATACGCCTCATGTTTTTTTTATTCGCATCGTCGAAGTAAATAATCAACTCATCTGCATTTATTTTACCGGTTTTATGAATTCCCTCCGCATTACAGTTTAATGTAAGGATATTATTGCTCATATCGCATAGATATTTCTCGGCAGATAGCTTTGCGCCGTCGCCAGTAATCACAATTTCCGTATCTCCATGCGCGGTTTTTTTATCAAAATCTAAAAACATTTTGGCAGTTTTTGCCGCTAATCCGGATTTCATTGATAATTTCACGTTTCCTGTAAATTCACATTGCATTTTATCTTTGCCGATAGCTTTGGTAATATCAGCCGAAACAGTTAAAATTTCTCCATTTGCCAAAGTAAAAGTAGAAAGCATATGGTTAAAAATATAGTTATCCTTTCCGCTTTCGTGAATGTCATCCGAAAGTAAACTGACCCCTTTAACATTGTTGCCGTAAGCAATAAAGCGCACCTTGGAGAAGAAATTGTTCCCTTTAGTTAAAAAAAAATCTCCTGAAAATGTTTTTTTTGTACCAAAAACGAAAATCATCAAAGCCACAAAAATAGTGACCGCGACAACGACGAAAAAAATCGCTATAAATTTTATTCTAGTCCTTCTTCTATACAAGACCAGCTCTTAGACAATCATGAATATGTACAATACCACAGGGAATACCATTTTCCGCGACAAATAGACTGGTGATTTTACAATCATTCATCATTTTAGTAGCTTCCTGCGCAAATATTTTTCTGGATACAACTTTCGGGTTCCTACTCATTACTTCGCAGGCTTTCATTTCCAGAAAATTTGAACAGATGCCTCTCCTTAAGTCTCCGTCCGTGATAATCCCGACAATTTTGTTTTGAACGTCGACCACACAGGTGCATCCAAATGACTTCGCCGTCATTTCCAACAGAACAGACTTCATGATTTCATGCTCACGAACCAGGGGTATATCCTGATGCATCAAATCTTCTACGGTCAGCAAACGCTTACCCAAAGCACCGCCTGGATGAAGTTTTTTGAAGTCTTCGCGATTGAATTCTTTTCGCTTCAATAAACACAGCGCAAGAGCGTCTCCTATGGCCAACATCATGGTAGTGGAAGTAGTCGGAGCCAAATTGTACGGACATGCTTCTCTAAGCTTTGGCATTGTTATGCACACGGTAGAGGCTTTGGCGAGAATGCTCGTGTCATCAGAAGTTATTCCCACCACATCTATACCAAAACGATTAGCGTAGGAAAGCATCGGCATCAACTCAGGAGTATTACCGGATAAAGAAAGAACTAGTAAGATATCGTCGTCGGAAATTTTCCCCAGATCTCCATGGCTCGCTTCTCCTGGATGCAAAAAAAACGACGGAGTACCGGTGGAAGCCATGGTTGCGGAGATTTTACGACCAATATGCCCCGGCTTCCCCATACCGGAAACGATAACATGACCTTTCTTCCTGTAAAACAGCTCTATCGCTTCCACAATACCGTCGTCCAAAAAATTATGCATCGCCTCCAAACCGGCTATTTCTTCTTTTATTACGGTTTTAGCATATTCCAGCTCTGGCTTCATCTTCTATTCCACCGTTACGGATTTAGCCAGGTTTCTAGGTTTATCGATATCCGTACCACGCAATTGCGCCACGTAATAGGCCAGTAGTTGTAGTGGTATTACGTACAAAATAGGTGCAAACTCCTCCAAAATTCGCGGAAGAATTATTTTCATGACTTCCAATGGCAAAAGTTTACTTCCCTTTGAATCTGTAAAAACGATAATGTTTTTTCCTCGAGCCAGGGCCACTTGAATATTAGAAGACGTTTTCTCAAATAACTCGTCGTGGGGGCATAGACAGATCACCGGAATATCGTCATCGATCAATGCTATAGGTCCGTGTTTCAACTCTCCAGCGGCAAAGCCTTCGGCGTGAATATAAGAAATTTCTTTCAATTTTAAAGCGCCTTCCAGAGATATTGGGTATAAAGATCCTCTACCAAGATAAATCGCGCTGCCAGCAACGCATATTTTTCGAGCTAAATTCTCAATCTCGCTTTGTACGCTAAGAGTCTCTTCGCACAGAGCTGGAAGATTTTGAAATTCCTGCATCAAAAACTCATTCTTGCAAAAAGCTAAGCTGGCCAATATCGTCAATTGTGCTGAAAATGCTTTTGTGGAGGCAACCCCTATTTCGGCTCCCGCTTCCGTGTAGTAAATGACTTCGGAGATTCTTGAAATTGCGCTATTTTTGACGTTTGCAATGGCAATCACCCGAGAGTTGCTGTTTTTTCTAACATACTCCACAGCCTCTAAAGTATCAATCGTTTCGCCAGACTGAGTAATGGCGATAGCGATGGTATTTTTTTCGATAATGGGAGATCTGTACCTATATTCGGACGCAATTTCGACATCGGTTGGAATTTTTAAAAATTTTTCAAACCAGTATTTCGCAACCATACCAGCGTGATACGATGTGCCGCAGGCAAGGATTAAAATCCTTGAAATTCCATTAAATATTTCAGCATTTATCTCACTGTGGAGAAGAGTTTTTCTGATAGTACTCGGTTGTTCCATTATTTCTTTAAGCATGAAATTTTGATATTTCCCCTTTTCTGCGCTACCAGAATCCAGTGGCACATTTTGTTTCGGTGGAAACGTTTGCTGAAAATTTTTACCAAAAAATAAAGTATTGTTCTGGGTAATTTCTGCGTATTCTCCATCTTCCAAATACACAATTTCTCTGCAGAGAGAGGACACGGAACTCAAATCAGATCCAACGCACATACTCTCTCCAAAACCAACTACAAGCGGGCTTTTGTACTTAGCTGCGATTATCGTATCTGGCATGAAAGAAAATATCGCCGCCACGGCATAACTGCCAGACACAACACCTAGAGCATTTTTAAAAGCATCCCGCGGAGAGCATCCTCTGTTTATTTCCCGCTGCAGCAGATGAGCAAAAACTTCCGTGTCTGTATCTGAATCGAAAACAAAACCCTCTTTTTGCAGATCAAATCTTAACTCTCTGAAATTTTCTATAATACCATTGTGAACGATAGCGACGGTTCCTGATACAATGGGATGAGCATTGTTTTCGATGGGTTTCCCATGGGTTGCCCACCGTGTGTGTCCAATCCCTACGCTTCCGGCGATGGAAACGCTTTCTAATTTATTTTTTAAATTATGTAATTTCCCGACAGCGCGTAGTCTTTCGATTTGCCCTTCTCGTATCACCGCAATTCCTGCAGAATCATAACCGCGGTACTCCAACTTCTCCAATCCAGCGATTAACTTATCTACGATATTTTCGCCGGATTTACCGACTATTCCTATGATTCCGCACACTTTTTTATTCTCCTGAAATTTATGGCTCCATTTTCAATATTTTTTTGATTTCCACGAGCAATAACCAAAGCACCGCTAGCGACGTCCGAGACCACAACGCTGCCGGCTCCTACTATGGCATGATCCTGTACTTTTATCGGAGCGACCAACGCCGTATTTGATCCGATAAAAACATCATCTCCAATTTCGGTTTTGTATTTTTTAAATCCGTCGTAGTTACAGGTAATTGTTCCAGCTCCTATATTTACATCTCTTCCAAGACTGGCATCGCCGATGTAACTCAAATGATTTACACGAGAATTTTCTGCAATAATACTATTTTTTATCTCTACGAAATTTCCGACCTTCACGCCGCTTCGAACGTCCGTTCCGGTTCTAAGACGAGAAAAAGGACCCACTTTAGCATCCCCAACGGTCGCTCCTTCAATCATGCAAAAAGGACCGACCTGCGCGCCGCTCCGGATGTAAACATTCTCCGAAAATACAACATATGGATGTACGGTAACATCTCTTTCGATGTGTGTGTCGTGAGAAAAAAATACCGTTTCTGGAGCGACAAGGGTAACCCCATTACTCAGATGTCTTGCCCGCTCTCGATCCTGAAAAATCCTCTCCAGAGTAGCCAACTCTGCGCGCGTGTTTGCCCCCAATAATTCTTTTCGATCTCCTTCATAATATCTGCAGACGTAACCAGCTTTGCAAGCCAACTGCACAATATCAGTAATATAGAATTCGCCAGTTTGAGGATTTGGTTTTAATTCTCCGATAAATTTTCTTAACAGGCTCTTTTTAACGAGTAGACCAGCGTTGCAAAGATTACTTACCACATTGGTATGCGGCGCATCACTTGCTTCAACGACACTTTGTACGACTCCCGATTCGTCCGTCAGTTCCAATTTCCCTAAATCGTTGTCCTTGTCGGAATTCATCGCCAGAATAACGACAGCGGTTTTGGCGCACTTTTCGGTAACCGAAAACCATCGTCGTAAAGTTTCCGAAGATATCAGCGGGATATCGCCATAAAGTATATATACCCACCCGGAAGAATCGTCCGACAGTAACTTTAGACCGCATTTTACAGCGTCTGCGGTTCCTCGGGGAGTATCTTGATTTGCCCTTTTAACGGCGGCGAAAAATTTCAGATCAGCGTCATTATACTTTGGATTCAAAACAGCCGCGATCTCGGTTGGATTTATCCCTTTGGCAGCCTTTATTACGTGATCTAACAGTGCCAAACCCCCTATCTTGTGGAATACCTTCGGAAGATTGGATTGTAGCCTTGAACCAATTCCAGCAGCCAATATAACAACAGAATCACCGGCTATTCCCATTTTTTTCTCCTGGAGGCCAAAATTTACCATATATAAATTTGTTCTCGGTATATTTCTAAGCGATACACGGCATAATATAATAATTTTTTAGAAAATTACCACAGTCATGGATAATAAATTGTGAATAAGGTCGTTGCAATACTAGGGATTATAGTTCTGATAACTCTTGGCGGATTATTTTTCTGCGCGGGATTTTTTACTGGAACCACGACGCTTTCCACTATAACTGCCTCTTCAGATAAAAGTACGAAAGATGTCACTGCGGATGGCATTTCCCTAGAGAGGGTTGAAGCTGCCATAGATACTAAATCCGCCTCTATGTCAGACAAAATTATGGAAATACTAGCATCCACCACAGAAACTGCATCTTCTACGATCTCTAACGTCGCTAATCATGGGAAAATGTTGACTGGCGACAATTCCACTCACGTTTCCGTCGATTCTTTACTCAGGGAAATTGCAGCAGGACACTCTACCAATGACAACTGTTCTCCTAACGATACTCTCCAGAAGATAAACACTCCACATCCCGTAAATCCCAACAGCTTGCACGGGAAAAGAGTGGTGTTTGTAGGATATTTCAAAAATAAAATAGCCCTTGAAATTCAAAAACTTCTCATCACCAAAGGATATAAAGCGCACCTGGAAACCTCCAAAACCGGAGATGGCGAATCGTTTGTATTTTGTGGCCCCTTTAAGAAAGAAAAAAATGCCCAAATGCTGGTCAAGTGGTTGCGGAAACATGACTTCTCCGAAGCGAGGATGGTAAAAATCTCGGAAGTAGCCATAGAGGAGACCCTCTACGACGCGCTAAATGACAGCGCTGGACCTCCAGAAAATGCTGAAAAAGACATTCCGGAGACGCTGCTACCTCCTCTGACTTATGCATCGCCTCCGGTTCCGACAGCGCAATTTCCCGGAACAGCGACACAGATACCACCACCTCCAATTGTTCCGATGCATCAAACTACCCCAACGCTTCCGGTTACTCCAGCATATCCAGCTATGTAACACGAAACAGCAAACGAGGTGGGGGAGGGAGGGGGCGGCGGATCAAAAATAAACAATACAAATGTTGTCAGACAAATCCGGGGTTTTTCATTGTGAAAAACTCATCGAGAGCGGCAAGACTTTTCCGCTCTCCGAGCCATAATCGTCAAAAGACGAGAATTATTTCTTTGCTCTCCACTTTCCATTAAGATCGCCTTTCTCTCCGCCATCTAACTGGAAGTGCTCCTCGAGCAAGCGCAACACCTCTGATCCATGAGGTCGACACCCATCGAACTCCACTTCTTTCAATGCAGCCAATCTTTTAAAAAGTTCAACGTTTCGCGAGTATATTTCAAGATCCTTTATGACAATGTTTTCTAATGCAGAGAAGATGGTTGGATCTCTGTCTAATAACACCAACGCATTACTCTCATTAAGATACATCTTCTTTATGTGGGCCCCATAATCTCGAATGGCGGCTTCGTCCAATAAACTACGGAACTCTTCCACATTATATTTCTCGCTTCTGTTTAGATCAGATACACTCATAACAGGTCCAGGCATACAGTGAACACTCAAGCACATGCCGGATGCAAAACAAACGTATTTTAAGCTTTTCATATCATTCTCCTCAATTAATAGTTGAATATAACACATCATCGACGTTATGTCAAGTGATTATTTATTTGGGGATTGTCTAATAAACATAGCAAAATACAAAAATCTGCTTGTTTTGCAACAAGTTGTCCCACTATCAGTGATATTAATTAAATTGGTGTTTTTGTTGAAAATTTAGAGATTGTGAGTTGAAGATCTTTTTTTTAAAGATTTTGGTTTAATCGAAGGTCACAATCTATATCTTTATTTACTTTACACAAGATCTCATTTAACCTTATCCATCTTTCCAAAAAGCTTTGTTTCACCTAAAGTCTGTATTAGTTTAAATCCATTTTCTTCCAGTTTTCTGGCAATGGAAGCTTGCGGTTCTCGATGAGATAATACAATAGAATTTTCGTTCATTTTGACAGGGTTAACTTCGCTTATTATCGGGAAATCTTGACCTCCATAATAGCGAAGAAACGTTACATGCGAATTATATGGACATAGAAAGTGTTCATAAGGGAAAGCTTTGTCGTCAATCAAATAGAGTGCCTTTCCCAATTGACACTCCCTGACGATATTTTCAAAAAACAAGTGATCGTTATCCCTATGTTTCCAACATCTTAATACCACTTTGCTCGATGGTATAATTGTTATAGGCATACATACTAAGGCAAAACAGATCGCGAAAAAACTACGTTTCTTACTTAGGAATACGCACGGCTCATCATAACCGCAAAAGTATCCTTTCTCTTCCAAGAGAAAAGCTGCAAACGCAGGAATGAACAACAACACCGATGGAAAAAAATAATATGTACTCGCAAACTTAAACATCATGATGGCAATAGCGTATCCGACTCCAGCGAATAGCAGAGAATCCACGAAAATATATCTTCGGTCTTTTTTTACCAGAATTGAATACGCTCGGATACAAGCGATAATCACCATCAAAATTAAAATAGGTTCCCTTCCAAACTGCTTAAAGGGAAGTTCAAAGTAATTAAAAATTATTTGGGCATAGGGCTCGCCAGAGTCTCTGAAAAACAGCCGATACACATAGATTGCCACAAAGATAGCGGAGTTTACCAGCAGTGCGCCATTAAAAATTTTATCTTTGAAAGACAGCTGTCCGCAAATGATATTTACCGCCGCGATAATTATAAATACACCAAAAATCGGCTCCTTTAGATAAGTGGCGTAAGCGGCAACCAAAACAGCCAGAAAGTAATGGAGCAGCGACTGTTTCTCCCTCCCTTTTTGAGTGAATAACATAAAAGCGCTTAACATAAAAAACAACATTCTTTCCGGAAAAATACATGAAACATGAATACGCATAAAGGCTGAAGTCGAAAATAGAACTAGCAAGGAAAATACAGAGATAAAGCGATTCTTGCAAATTTTATTCAGAAATTTATGTAGCATGAAACTAGCTAGAATCAGCATGACGCAGTTGTATAAATAATGAGCAGTTGCAGTATTGCCGAAAGGCAAAAATAGCAATATGCAGTAGTCGCACAGTCCCAGCGGCCAAAATCGACCGTTACCACTCCATGCATGCGATGGTTTTCCAACCGCTGTTGTTCTGAGGAATTGACATTCGTCAACTGCACTCCAAAGGCCGAATGTCCAGTTTGCCTTCCACAATATACAAAAACAGATTCCTACGAGAACTACCGCTAAAATTACGTCGCTGATCTTTTTGTTAGTAATTTCACAGCTGTTAATTCTTAAAATTCGTCGTAAGTATGACATTTCAATAAACGCCTTCGTTGAGAGCGCCAAAAAACTACCATATAAAGTCTGATACGTCTATGACTTAATTAAGCATATGATCCCATATTGAGATGGACTTAGCGTATACCGCTGTAAGATTTTTATTATTACCGCCAGAAATGTATTGCTCGCTAAATTTGCTCTCGTGAAAGCCGAATCCACCAGTACTCCATAGACCGGAACGAGAGACGTCTTACCGTTCTCGCGGAAGGAAATCGCCGAAAGAAAGCCTATTGGCCACAAAACCGTCCCGACGCTTTCGGTTGCTCCAGCATATCCAGCTATGTAACACGAAACAGCAAATGAAAAGAGATAGTATCGAACGAAATCTCTAAGCTTTCGATAACAATAACTCCAAAGCGACATTGTGGACATATTTCAATGGCTCCCAACATCAACTAGCGACGCGTTTTAGTAATGCATACTTTTCCAGAACCTTGTATTACTTACATTTCGCAAATTGTGACTGAATTGCCTGAGATATTATTTAAAACAACGATATTGTCGCCGACGGTAGCACATTTGAGTTCTGACACAATATATCTGGCAGTTCTGTTCATCTGTTCAGTCTTAAATTCTTTTTTTGCCACTATCGCAAAAATCCCGCAACATAGGCCGACTTTGTCGGCTAATTTGGGTGACTCGGTAACGAATATCACTGGAATTCTTGGTCGCAGACGCGCACAGCGACACGCGGCTTCAAAGGAATCAGAAAACATTACAACGGCAACGGCGTCGGAATACTCCGCAGCATCCTTTGCTGCTACGCAGACAGCGTCGAGTACCATCTTTTGCGGTGAAAAATCCTCACTTTCAAGTGCTTTCAATGTATCGAACTCCGTTTTTTCTACGATCTTGCTCATAATTCTTACCGCTTCAAACGGATACAAGCCAGTCGCAGTTTCGGCTGAGAGCATAACAACGTCCGCTCCTTGATGAATGGCATTTGCCACATCTGATACTTCAGCTCTTGTCGGAACGGGGGAAGAAACCATAGACTCCAACATCTGGGTCGCTATTATCACAGGACGTCCCCTTCTTCTACAGACTTTTACGGCATTTCGCTGAATACCGGGAAGATCCTCTTGATTCATTTCAACGCCCAGATCTCCGCGCGCTATCATCAAAGCGTCGGATGCATCCACAATAGGCTCCAGCTCGGTAACAGCCAGCGGTTTTTCTAATTTTGAAACTATTCCGGCTCGTCCATTAATTAAACTCTTGGCTTTTTCAACGTCTTCAACGCTTTGAACAAAAGACAGGGCTACCCAATCCACACCAAGATCCATAGCAAAATCCAGATCTTTCAAGTCTTTTTCCGTAAGACTAGGCACCGGCAACATTATGTTTGGTACATTTACTCCCTTTCTATCGGACAATTGTCCACCCACCAGAATTTTTGCATCCACAAAGGTTTTTTCCACAGCAACGACTTCCAGCTTCAATTTACCATCGTCCAATAACAATAGAGTTCCAACCTGAAACGCAGCTAAAATCTCCGTATGAGGAAAGTAAACTCTCTGAGAATTGCCTTTTTCTGGGTTTATATCCAACCGAAACATTTCACCTTCTTTTAGAAGAGTTTGACCATTTTCAAAAGTTCCTATTCTCAACTTCGGCCCTTGTAAATCAGCTAAAATCGTTGGATAAATGCGATGTTTTTGTCCGATGGTTCGGATGGCTCCATAGACTTTTGCATGATCATCGTGGGTTCCATGCGAGAAATTCAATCGAAATATATCGATTCCGTAGAGACACAATTTCTCTAAACTTTCTAAACTATTGGTGGCCGGACCAATGGTGGCCATTATTTTTCCTTTACGATTATATCTCATTTTTTTTCACCCGAGCCTACGGCAAACTATAATTTATTTTAAATAGCGCCGCTACTCCACTTCTTCACTTTTTTGTCGCGCTCTTGATAGCAGTAAATAAATCGCTGGAACCACAAACAACGTGAAGACTGTTCCAACAGACATGCCTCCCACAATTACCAGTCCAATTTGTCGTCTGGCGCTGGCTCCAGCTCCGGATGCCAAAGCCAGTGGTATTGCGCCAATGACCATGGCAAATGTCGTCATCAGAATTGGCCGCAAGCGAAGATATGCCGCTTGTTTAATGGCCTCGATGCGGGCTTTGCCTTGCTCAACTAATTTGTTTGCAAAATCCACAATAAGAATCCCGTGTTTAGTAATTAGACCTATCAAAGTTACCAATCCCACTTTGGAATATATATTCAAACTACCGTCAGGGAATACGTACAATGTTATGAGCGCTCCAGTGATGGAGAATGGCACGCTCAGCATAATTATTAGCGGATCGATGAAACTCTCAAATTGCGCCGCTAAAACCAGGAACACAAAAATCAGCGCCAAAGCAAAAACCATGACAATCTGTTTACTTTCCTCTAAGTAATTTTTCGTTTCACCGGAGAATGTCAATTGAATTGTATCCGGAAGATACTTATCCTTGAATTGAATTAAGTCCTTTACCACACCGCCCAAATTATAGCCTTTTGCTATGTTTCCAAAAGCCACAATCGATAGCATCTGATTATGGTGATTCAATCCCATCGGAGAAGACCGTTCTTTTATCTCGATGAGATCTGAAATGGACACCATTTTAATTTCATTATCCTGAGAATATAATTTTGATTTGACCAAAATTCTTGAAAGATCCTCTGGCGATTGACGTAGTTTTTGCTCCGCCTGCACAAATAATTCGTCCCTATTAGCCTCTCGCTGCACATTTGCCGCTTTAATTCCTTTGACAAAGCATTCGATCGTTTCGATGACATCTTTTACCGTTACCCCCAAAGACGCAGCTTTGTCTCTATTCACCGAAATCACATACTCCTGCTGAGGAGGTAATATCGATGAATTTAATGGATGCTGAACGCCAGGATAATGCGTTTGTAGAGATAATAAAAATTTTCTCCCGTATTTTTCCAGATATTCGTAGTTTTGATTAGTCTGCAAAATGAAATTCACCGTATCCTTGTTAGACGCGCCAAATCCCGCAGATGCTGAGCATGGTACCTCAGTAACTTCTTTCAAAAAAGGGCGAATTACCTCTGCAATTTCTTTGGAGGATTTGTTTCGATCTTCCCAGTCAACCAGCTGAACAAATCCTTCAATTTTGGAAGTGTCGGCACTAAGCCAGATGTTTTTAAGAAACGGCGTCTGAGCCAAAGTTACATTGACTTTCTTAGCCGAATCCTCCATAAAACTATAGCTTGCTCCGATGGGCGCATTTCCATGAATACCGACAAGTCCCGTATCCTCCGAAGGGCGGCTTTCTGATGGCAGAATATTGGTTAACATTGCTCCCAGAATTGCAACGGCGCCTCCGATTCCCAGCACTACTGTTTTTTTCTCCAATGCATATGTCAGCGCCTGTATGTATTCTGATTCCAATAAGGTTAAAATGTGTTCCTGATAGTTCGTCGCTTTTTTCCATAGCCCTTTCGCTTTTTTCTTCCTATCGGCGCTGATTAACTTCGAACACATCATAGGGGTAAGCGTAACAGCTACGAATCCAGATATTAAAACAGCCCCCGCCAATGTCAGTGCAAATTCTCGAAAACAACGCCCAACGGTGCCAGGAGTAAGCGCTATTGGTATATAGGCGATAGCCAACGTCAGCGTCATGGCCACTACGGAAAAAAATATCTCCTTCGAACCAACAATAGTGGCTTTAATTCTGGATAATCCGCGCTCCATATGCCGATGAACGTTCTCTAATACAACAATGGCATCATCAACCACTAAACCTACAGCCAAAACCATAGCCAGAAGCGTAAATGTGTTTATGGAAAAACCAAACGCCAATAATAGTATCAGCGTTCCCAGCAGCGATACCGGTATCGTTACGATGGGTATTAACGTGGCTCGAAAAGACCATAAAAACAAAAAAACCACAAAAACAACTAGAAACGTTGCTTCAAAAATGGCCCTATAAACATTGTTAAGCGAAGCTTTAATATCGTTTGCCTCGTCCATTGCAATGACGGCCTTTACCCCGCTGGGGAGCATATCATTTATTTCTGGCATGGCTTTCCTGACGGCAGCGCTAAGATCTATCGGATTAGCGGTTGACTGCTTGGTAATGGATACCGTCACGCATTCCTTGCCATTGAACCACGCGCCAGAGCGAATATCATCGGATATCAGCTTTGATTTTCCAATGTCTTTTATTCTTACGATCTTTCCTCTGCCATTGGATGGTAACACTATCTCATCGAATTCTTGAGGTTTCGTAAGCTCGCCGTTGGCTGTAAGCATATATTCTCGATCTTTGCTTATGAGACGACCGCAGGGTCTTTGAATGTGCTGCGCCATGATGGCCTCAACTACGTCCGCCGGCGCATACCCATAGGCCGCTAGCCCCTGCGGATCAATGAATACCCTCATTGTTTTTATATTTCCACCGGATAGAAACACATGTCCCACGCCGGATAGCATTTCGAACTTCGATTTAATATATTTTTCAATGTAGTCTCGAAGATCATCAATAGTATGTCGTTCGCTGGTAAATCCTATGTAAATGCCTGGATTAGAGTCCGTATTGCCTTTGCGAATTATGGACTCTGGAATACCGTGCGGCAGCTGATTACGCACAAGCGATAATCGATCCCTCACATCGGACGCCGCGCCGTCTGGCGTTCGTTCCGGTGCAAACTCAATAGTAATTTCGCTCTTTTGGTTAGAGCTATGCGAGCGTATTAATTCAACGCCAGGTATAGTGGCAAACTGTCCTTCTAAAATCTTAGTAATTTGCATTTCTACGACTTTTGGACTAGCTCCGGGAAATTCCGATTCTACCACGATAATCGATCTCTCTATACGCGGATCTTTTTGTACCTGAAGCTTCGTTTGACACACAATACCTAACACCACGATTATCAACGTCAAGACCGTAGAAAAAACTGGCCTTCTGATACAGATTTCTGTCAGCTCCATAAATTACTTTCCATGCTTTTTTTGCTGCACATTCTTGCCATTTTGCGCTCGGTTATATGCTTTCTCCTTAATGGCTTTAACAATATCTGACATGGAAGCATTATTTTTGATCTTAACTTCTTTTCCATCCAAAACATTCGCTTGACCACTGGTAATTACGATATCTCCGTCGCTTATTCCGCTAACGATCTCTACGTTACCATCGCGGCGTACTCCCACCGTAACAAGCGTTCTGATCGCTATACCTTCCGCCACTTTAAACAATACGTCTTCGTCACCAATCTTTTCTAAAGCGCTCTCGGGAATCACGATACCTTGCTGATCGCCATCGACTTGTATCTTCACGCTGACAAACCTTCCCGGTCTTAGCGTTCGCATTATCGATTCAACATCTTCCGGCACATCCAACGTAGCTCTAACGTCAAAGCTATGAGTCACTCTATCGCTTTCTGGATCGATGGCGGAAATTACCGCTTTATACGTCTTGGCACTGTCTCCTCCGACAGAAACCTGTATTTCCTGCCCTACATAAACTTTTTCAATATCGACTTCTGCCACTTTGAAATCGACCTTTGGTGGATGGCAGTCAACTATCTTCAGTAAGTCATTTCCGGGAGCGACGATTTGCCCTTTGCTAATTTCTCGTAATCCTACAGTTCCCCCGAAAGGCGCATGAATCTTATGTTTCTCCAACTGTGTCTTGTAGGCGAAGACACGCGCCTTCGCCATGCTCATTTCGGCCTTTTTGGAATCTCTTTGAACTCGCGCCATGACTCCTTTATCCGCCAATTTTTCTATGGGTTCAAATTCACATTTTGCCTTTTGATACTGCGCTTCCGCTTCCATTAATTGAGCTTTTGCCGAAGCGTCGTCTAGTTCAACCAGAAGATCGTTTTCCTTAACAAGAGCGCCTTCTGAAAAGCAAATTTTGTCTACTTTGGCATTGACTTCAGATTTTATCACAACAGAGTCAAACGGCCTCAAAGTTCCGATGGTATTTATATACTTGGATACGGGACCAAAAATGGCTTTGCTGACAGTTACAGATGGTGGTTCAAACGTGAACTTACTCTCTTGCCTGCTTTTTGCTCTATACAGCTGCAAGCAGACGAACAGCGTAACTACAAAGACGAATGCCCATAAAATTGTTATTTTTTTACCGAAAAAAAATTTCACATCACTCACCGCTTTTAAACATGGTCGGAGCAAGAGGATTCGAACCTCCGACCCCAGCCTCCCGAAGGCTGTGCTCTACCAGGCTGAGCTATGCTCCGACACTCTCAAATTTCTCCGCTAGAAATTCATCAAGACGATATATTATAGTGATTTTTTTCAAAAACACTAGAAAGATTTTGATTGTTCAAACAAATGTAGATAATGCCAGATAAAATCTCTGAAATTTCAATAAAATTACCAATTCCAATATTAGTAGGCAGATTCTTGATTACGCGCTGGTTTTTCTATATTGTAAAGTGATCGTTTTAGGATGTGGTAGTGGTTAAAATAAAAGTATACGGAAATCAAAAAGTAGAAGGCGTTATTCCAATTTCCGGAGCCAAAAATGCTGCTCTGCCATTGATGGCCGCATCCATATTATCAAACAATGGGCTAAAGCTGAAAAACGTCCCACCGTTGCTGGATGTCGATAACATGTTATGTCTATTGGAGAATTTAGGAGTAATATGTCAGGTAGATCAGGAAAATACGTTCGCTAACTCCATCAGTTTAAAAACAGACGCTATCTACAACTTCTTAGCGCCCTACGATATGGTCAAGAAAATGCGGGCTTCCATATTGGTGTTAGGATCTTTGCTGGCGAGATATGGCAGATGTAAGGTTTCATTACCAGGAGGGTGTGCAATTGGCGTGAGGCCAATCGATCTTCATTTGAAGGGAATGGAAGCCTTGGGAGCGAAGGTAGAGCTGCGAGATGGATATATCTGTGCCTCTACTGATAAAGGGCTCCGTGGCGTCGAGTACAAGTTTCCAATTGTGACTGTCACGGGAACGGAAAATATCATGATGGCAGCCACTTTGGCGGAGGGAACGACGGTGCTTAAGAACTCCGCGCAAGAGCCTGAGGTGGTGGATCTAGCTAATTGTTTAAACAAGATGGGAGCAAAAATTTCCGGCCAAGGTACGAAGGTTATCAGCATTAAAGGCGTTTCCGACCTACATTGGACAGAGCATAACGTGCTGCCGGATCGTATTGAAGCCGGATCGTATATGATTGCTGCGGGAATCACAAAAGGATGTATTGACCTCCAAGGAGGTAATTTTAGAGAACTGTTGCCGGCGTTTATTGAAAAAATGAAGCAAGTTGGTTTAACTTTTTGCGATATTGACGGAGGTATTCGGGTGCAAACGACTGGAGCGCTTGAGCCAGCGTGCATCAATACTGCGCCGCACCCAGGATTTCCAACAGACTTACAAGCCCAAACGATGGCTATGCTTTGCATAGTTAACGGAGAATCCTACATAACGGAAAATATCTGGGAAAATAGATTCATGCATGCTGCCGAGTTAGCGCGAATGGGCGCCGATATTACTCTCACCGGTCATACGGCTCGTATACGAGGAGTACCTCTGCTGCATGGAGCTCCCGTCATGTCAACGGATCTACGCGCATCATTTTCTCTTTTGTTGGCAGCGTTGGCGGCCAAGGGAGAATCTATTGTCGATCGGGTATATCATCTGGAGAGAGGGTATTGTTGTATTGTGGAAAAATTGGCGAGATGTGGCGTTGTGATTGACAAAATAAAGCATTAAGAGGGAAAAATGAAAATAGTGGATGAGAAAAATTTCAAAGCAGAAGCGTTGGATGTAGAGTTTGTCGTGGTAGATTTCTACGCAGATTGGTGTGGACCATGCCGTGTAATTGCGCCATTATTGAATGAAATCAAATCTGAGTTAAATATAAAAATAGTAAAAGTTAACATCGATGAAAGTCCAAGCATAGCGACCAAATATAATGTCATGAGCATACCAACATTAATGATATTTAAGCGTGGAGAAAAAAGTGCGGTTATTACGGGTGCGGCGTCGAAAACAAGACTCGCGGACTGGATAAGCTCGCATCTATAACGTAAACAATGTTAAAGGTCGTTCCGAATGTTTCACGTGAAACAATTGAGAAACTTGAAAAGTATGCAGAGCTGCTGACAAAATGGCAGAGTAGCATGAATTTGGTATCCAGAAGCACGCTAGAAGATATCTGGAATAGACACTTTCTAGATAGCCTTCAGTTACTTCATTACATTGAGGGGGATAGTATACTAGACGTTGGTTCCGGAGGAGGCTTTCCGGGAATGGTATTGGCGATTGCAGGAAATCTTCCGGTCACCTGTATCGACGCTGATAAGAAGAAAATACTTTTTCTCGAAGAGATTGCTAGAGTCACCAACACTAACGTTACACTAATAGCGAATCGCATTGAAAATCTGAAAAACGTAAGCTATGGAACCATTTGCGCCCGAGGATTCTCGAGCATGAAAGAACTTCTAACCATTGCAGAACGGTTAACTGCCCTAGGTCGCGGAGTATTTCTAAAGGGGAAAACATGGCGTCAGGAACTTGAACAGGCGTTACATTTTTTCGATTTTTATCATGAGGAATATTGTAGTAGCCTTAATAAGGATGGCAAAATCATTGTGGTACACTCCATAAAGAGGCGTGGATGATATGGAGGAAGTGTATGAAATTCCAGCAGCAGCCAATTTTTTAGAACGAGCGACAGAAATTGTCCGGATTAAGGTGACCAAATATCCACTAAAATCATGGGTCGTACTACTCCCCAACAATAGAAGTTGTCGCACGCTAAAAAAGACTTTATGTCGTTATGGAGAACTACTGCTGCCACGCATAATTGCGTTGCCAGATCTACGAGCATCGCATTGCTTACTTCTCCCGATGATAAAAATACTAAAAGAAACAGAATCTGACGTGCCGTTAAGTACATTATATAAATTGGCGAAGCGTGTATGCAGCTTGCTCCTCGAACTAACGCCGCATATAGATATGACCAATGCACCGAATGCTCAATGTCGACCTTTTAGCACCATATTGACGGCGGTTTCTACGCCTGAAATTAAACGAAATATTAATGCGGTATGGCAAAAATTCGCCATGGAAATGGCTGTTGCGAGCAATATCATAGCGATAGGAATTGAAGATAGTGAAAATCCATATGCGCAATTGGCGCTAGAAAAAGCACTAACAAATGGCGTCGTTATAGCCTACGATCGTAGCTGCGCACCCCGTTTGAACGCTATTGAATTTTTAGAGTTCGAATCTTGTCAAGAAGAGGGCGCGGGAGTAGCCATTGCAGTCAGAAAAGCCATTGCTGAAAAACAAAATGTTTTGATTGTTTCACCGGATCAGGATCTTACGGAAATTATAAAAGCGGAACTAACTCGCTGGAATATTAACATCGACGACTCCCATGGTCGCGTATTTTCCAAAACGGCGGATGGTCTATTAATTGCGGCAATTCTGGATATGATGATGAATCAATATGACATGGCGTCTATCCTAAAAGTTTTTCGATTAAGTCCAAAATTCGCCGAACAATCGCAGAAACTAGAGCTCGTTTGGCGTGAAAAGTCACAAACTTCTCAAAATTGGAATGAGATTCTGCAGCAATACGATGAAGAAGCGATAGAGTTAAGGATAGCTGTAAAGCGGATAGAAGCTCTTACGAGCAATCAACTCCCCAGAAGAACATTTGCCGAGTGGTATGCCGTTTGCCAAGAATTGGAGACTATTTTCAATCCAGAAAACATCGTTACGCTTGATAATATTTCTGCAGAGTTTTTGCATGAACCTCTGCTATCACTGGAAATTACTCAAAGAGAATTTAGCATATTCTTTAAAAATCATGTTATTTCGCAAGCGATGAGAAATGTCGATGGATACACGCCTGGAGTGGTAATTTTGGGAGCGTTGGAAGCGCAGCTATTAGAGGCCGATCGAATTATTATTACGAGCGCCAACGACGAGTCCTGGATCAAGTCGAGCGCAGAAACAGATTTTGGGTTGACGTCGCCTCAGTTGGAGAATTATGGAACGCAGTCGCAGCATCGAAAAAATAAATTTTTGTGCGCCGTTTTCGAGAGATTCATGTGTAAAAAAAATGTGCTAGTTACTAGATCAACACTGGTCGGAGGAGTTAAGCAACAGAAATATAGATATTTCGACAAGCTTACTAAACACCTGGAGATTAATGAGGCACAATGGTTGAAAGAAATACTTGAAAATTCAAAAAAGTCCAGTAAGGCTGGACCTGTAAAGTTAAAAAATCCTAACCCCGGAATAGAACTACGTCCACGGCATTTTTGGGCAACGGATTTGGATCTTTTAATTAGCAATCCATACGCTTTTTATGTGAAAAAAATTCTTAAATTGATCGAAATGCCCAGTATCGATGACAAAAAAAGTCTGCGCGGTAATTATATGCACGAAGTTTTGGCGGAATTCATTAAAAACTCAAAAAGTACATTCTCCATAGAGGCACTGTACCAGACGGCGCAAAATGTCCGGCGAAATAGAAAGTTAGATCCGAGTGCGCTAGGTTTATGGTTCTTCCGGCAGCATAAAATTTTTTCATTCATTATCAATAGCATAAATAACGTTGGCGCTCAAAAATATTATACGGAAATTCGTGGAAGCTGTACTCTGAAAATAGCTGAAACCGCGCGTATTAGTTGCAAGGCTGACAGAATAGATGTAGATGAGCGTGGCGATATTTCCATCATCGACTACAAAACCGGCAATGCTCCGGAAAAAAAGCAGGTCGAGAAAGGGGAAAAAATACAATTGGCGGTTGAATCTCTCATTGCCCAAAATGGTGGATTCGAATTGAAGGGAAGTGAAATTAAAAGTCTCAGCTATTGGGAATTAACCAACCAAAAGATTGTAGATATAGCTAAAAACAAGGAGGAGGTCGAGCAGTTACATACCAAAGTTCTAAATGTACTAGAGGAGTTGATACACAAGTATAATGTTTTGGGTAAAGTCTACAGGATTACTTGGGGTTCTCCATATGAAAAAGCCTACCTGCATTTGTCTCGTATGAAAGAGTGGATGGATGGTTGACATGGGCGCACTACATTTTCGGCAGTCGGATGCCTGCGCATCAGAATGGATTTCAGCATCTGCCGGTACTGGAAAAACAAAAAGTCTGATCGATAGGATTGTACTACTCTTGCTAAGTGGCGTTCAGCCGTCAAAAATTTTGTGTTTGACATACACAAAAGCAGCGGCAGCGGAGATGTCTACCCGACTTTCCGATTGCCTCCAAAAATTAAGCGAAATTTCTGATGAAAAATTAAAGGAGGAGCTATATTTCTTAAAGTGCGATGAATTTTTGTGTGGAAGAGCTCGAGATTTGTATGAGCAAAGCGTGATAAATTCACAAGTTTCCATCCAAACAATTCACAGCTTTTGTTTTAAATTATTGGAGCAATTTCCACTGGAAACTGGATTATATCCGGGTATTCGACTGTGTACCCCTTATCAAAAGAAGCAATTAATGGACGAAGCCATTGCCCATGTGTTGGCTCAGGGGCATACAAATTTAGAAATTATTTCAGAATATACAGACAGTATTTCTGATATTTGGGGCGATCGCCTCATGGATATCGTTCACTTTATTAATAAGTCTGGAGATTTCAAAAAATTTTATGCGGAATTTTTTAATGTTGATGTCAATTGGATTGATTTGGATTCGGCTGATATCGATGCTCTATTATTTGAAAAGCTTTTTTATAATAATCATAGAAAAATTTTTGCTGAATTGGCGAAGGTTTTAGAAACAGGCGGCAAAAACGACAAGAAGAAAGCAGATATTTTAAAAAGAAACGCCAGCTATCCTACTGCGGAATTTATGAAGGCTTTTCTGACGGAAGAAGGAATGCCGCCTAAGCGGTTGTGCAGCACAGAAATCACAGAACCAAATTTTTCTGATAAAATGCGTGCCATCGCAGAAAAAGCGCTGAGTTTTTCCGAAACCAAAAAACAGATTACCTCTGCGCGAGTAAACACAGCGTTTTTCACAATAGCGGAAGAGATAATCGGCAAATTTCGGGAACTAAAAGCCCTAAATCATTGTCTAGATTTCGACGACGTCATTCTCCAAGCGACGGATTTGCTGAAAAACGGAGATTGGGTTCGGTGTAAAATCGACGGCGGCGTTGACCATATGCTTATTGACGAGGCGCAAGATACTAGTCCTGAGCAGTGGGAGGCAATTAAGACTATCGCGGAAGAGTTTTTCACAAATTATCGATCGGATAAAACGATTTTTGCGGTCGGAGATGAAAAACAATCCATATATTCATTCCAGGGAGCGAACGTAAAATTATTTGGCGAAATGCAAAATTATTTCAAAGAACGCGCTGAGCAATGTGAACAAAAGTTTCGTCAAACACAACTAAACACATCATTTAGAACGACCGGGAACATTCTTTCCTTCGTAGACGCAGTTTTCGCGGAAAAATTTACTACTTTGCATGCTACGCGTAGAAGCCAGAATACAGGAGTTGTAGAAATTGTCGATCTTTTCGAAGATGACGCCGAATACGAACCAGACGCAATTGAAAACGACCTAAAATACCATAGCGCCGAAGAAAAATTATCTTTCCACATGGCGAATCTAATAGAAAAAGCCATCAAAACAGGCGTTGTCGTAGAGTCTAGGGAACGCTCTGCGCAGGCATCGGATTTTTTAATTCTGTTCCAGAGGCGAGATCCTAACGCCATGAGGTATATCATTAGCGCCTTAAAAAAAAAGAATATTCCCGTTACTGGAATTGATAAAATTTCTTTAGATGATGAATTGATAGTGGAAGATTTGATTGCACTGGCGGAATTTTCCGTCTTTCCGCTCGATGATTTAATGTGTGCGCGCGTCCTGAAATCTCCGGTTGTTGGTATGACGGAAGAGGAGCTTATGGAAGTCTGCCTAGCTCGAGGGGACAACAGCCTATGGGAATATATCAAAGAAAATCCACGCGTGAAGAAGCTGCAAAATTATGTGAAACAGTCGTCTGAATTATCAGTCTATGATTTTTTTATGTATGTCCTGATGGACGGCACAAAAGAGCAGTTTATCGGTCGACTCGGCGAAAAATGTTTGGGCATACTAAATGAGTTTCTCGCATTAGTGATGGAGTATGAAAAGGAAAATACGCCTTCTGTGCAAAGCTTTTTGGAATGGTTCAGATCTTTTAAGCATGAGGTCAAGAGAGAATCTTTTGCGGAAAAGAACACCGTTCGTTTGATGACGGTTCACGCTGCTAAGGGCCTGCAATCGCCATTCGTGATACTTGCAGATGCCCATTTCACGAAAGATAGGAGCATTAAATTACTAAATACAGAGGAAGAATTGCTATTGTGGAATTTTTCTAAAGACTTTAGGCCAAAGCAAACGGAGCAATTATTCACTGATAAACGAATAGAATTAGAGGAAGAATCTTATCGATTACTCTATGTGGCTATGACAAGAGCAGAGGATTTTCTTTACATACTCGGCAAAAAACAAAAAAATAACAAGGATAAATGCTGGTACAATTTTGTATGCCAAAGGGTGGATAAATTTAAGAGAATAGAGTCGGAACATCTGTATAGAATCGGAAATTATGTCTTAAAGGATCCCGGCGATGGAGAACGGAAACGCACCATAGAAACAATCGCCGAAATTCCCTCCTGGTATTATAAAAAATTACCACCGCCGGAGGATATCAAGCAATCGGAAATCAAAAAAAGTCCCGCAGCGATTTATGGAGATTGCGTTCATCTTCTATTAAACGAAATGCCACGATATCTGAACGGTAATTTGCGCGACGAAGTCGCAGATCTTATGAAAAGTTTCAATTTATCTGAAACAGAAAAAGAGCAAGCGCAGGCAGAAGCGCTAAAAGTGATGAAAAAATTTGATTTTCTGTTTGACGCCAAATCACTGGCGGAAGTTTCCTTTATGTATGCCGGAAAGGAAGGTAGAATCGATAAAATAGCATTTCGCGGAGATGATTTGTGGATTGTGGATTTTAAAACAGGTTTGCCTCAAAAGAACATCTCTCCGAGCTATATCGCGCAGTTGAATTTCTACAAAGAAGCCATCGGCAAGATAACCTGTCATAATGTCATCCGAACGGCGATATTATGGACGCAAAGCCAAGAGCTGGTGGAAATTTAATTGAGTTAGAAAAATAGTTGATCTGTATTGCTTTCCACTTGAAAATGTCCGTCAGATAGTTTAGTAATTACTCCGTATCTCGGTAAAGGATGGGTAGATGCTTGCAGTTATCAGAACAGGCGGCCAGCAATATAAAGTAAAAGAGGGAGATTTTGTTTCAGTTGAAAAGCTTCCGCATGAAGTTGGCACAAACATTGAAATTTCTGACGTACTTCTGATTGAAAATAATGGATATGTTAAAGTGGGTGCCCCAATTATTCCTGGAGCATTGGTAGTCGCCAATATAGTTGCGCAAAAGCGACATAAAACTATTCTCGTTTTCAAAAAAAGTCGCAGAAAAAACTATCGGCGAAAAAATGGGCATCGCCAGCCGGAAACAATTTTGAGAATTGAAGGTATTAAGCAGTAGGAGTGAGATATGGCTACAAAAAAAGCAGGTGGTAGTTCCAGAAACGGGCGTGATTCTGAAAGTAAGCGTCTTGGCGTGAAGCGTTATGGTGGACAAGCGGTCTTGGCCGGGAATATTCTTGTGCGCCAGAGAGGCACAAAGATAAGGCCTGGTTTAAACGTCGGTATTGGCAGGGATCATACGTTATTTGCCACCGTCGGAGGAATTGTTAAATTTTCTAAAGGCTCTTGCGGTAGAGGTGTAGTTTCTGTAATTCCTGCTGGATTCCTCTCCTGCGAGTCCTAAAATCCTTGCTATTAAGAGTCGCAAAATCCTGTTGGCGATATTCCTATCGGAACCTTACTCAAAAACTTCTTACGAGATCTATAAAATCCTTTCTCGAAACTCATAAAAACCTTGCAAAGCATAGTTAAAATTAATAGATTTACCGCATGCGGGCGTAGCTTAATGGTAAAGCTTCGGCCTTCCAAGCCGATGACGTGGGTCCGATTCCCATCGCCCGCTCCAATTTGTTTTCGGAGGACAAAAATAATGAGTATGAAATCCCTAAAAAAGTTGATTTCTAACCCAATTGTTCATTTATTAAGTGTGATGATTCTGGCAGCGGCGTATCATTCGAAATTGCATCCAGACATCGTACGATTCTTTCTCACCATAAGTGTATGTTTGCGGGAATTGTTGATTTTTGTTCTGCCTTTTTTGCTTTTTAGCTTTGTGGCCGTTGCGCTCTCCGCTATTCCTAAAGAGGGAATGTTTTTTGTTTTTGGATTAATGTTGGTTGTTTCGGTATCTAATTTCCTAAATATATTGATTTCCGGAGCAGTTGGATTTTCCCTCCTATCGACGGCAAAGGCTCACCCAATACTGGAATCCGGCGTGTTTTTTTCACCGTTATTCGAACTGGAACTTCCGCGCATAGCCGATACTATCCACGCGCTATTCGCTGGAATCATCGTTGGAATCGTAAATTCTCTGCGTCCGAATAAATATGTGTTTTTTGTCATTCGTCTTATGCACGATGGCGTGCTGCAATTTATGAAGAAATTTTTTGTTCCCATGCTGCCTATTTTTGTTGGCGGGTTTTTGCTGAAGCTTTTTGCCGAGGGACGAGTATCTGGGTTTTTGGAACAAAACGCCAAAGTCTGTGTAATAATGTGTGGATTCCTATGGTGTTATCTGACCGTATGGTTAATGGCGGCGGCGTCTTTTCAGCGTGCCAGAGCAGCTGAGATACTCCGAAATGTTACTCCAGCTATCGTCACCGCGTTTAGTACAATGTCCAGCGCGGCGGCGCTACCAATTTCGTTAGCAGCTGCAGAGAAAAATACTAAAGATAAGGTTCTAGCCGATGCAGTTATGCCGTTGACATTGAATTTTCATATGGTGGGAGATACCATAGTGGTGCCGATTATGGCCATGATCGTGATGCTAGCTTTCAATCATCCGCTACCGGAAGCGTCTAATTTTATCATGTTTGGAATATTTTTCGTGCTAAATAAGTTCGCCGGCGGTGGAGTTCCCAGCGGCACAATAATGGTAACGGTTCCTGTTCTGAAAGAATATTTTAAATTTGATGACTCCATGATCGCTTTCATAATCGCATTCTATGGCATGATGGATCCAATTGCTACATCCGGAAACGTCGCAGCCAATAATTTCTTCGTTATTTTATTCCAAAAAATGAGAAATCTCATAAAAGGAATTTTTGCCAAGAAAAGCGCATATGTCTGATAATCTACAAAGGCAGATAGAAAAATTGTGGGAGACGGATGCAACAAATATGCCCCGTATACAGGAAGCCTTGGACAAATTAGACTGCGGAGCGTTAAGGATCGTCGATAAAATAAATGGCGTATGGCAGATCAACGATTATCTCAAGAAAGCGATTCTTCTATACTTTAAATACACCAAATCGCACATCATGCCGGGAGATTATTTCGATAAGATACCGCTGAAGACTTATGGATGGACGGAAGCACGCTTTCAGGAATCGGGAATTCGGATGGTACCCGGTTGCGTGATCAGATACTCAGCCTATGTCGCGAAATCTGTGATTCTCATGCCAAGCTTCGTTAATGTGGGCGCATATATTGACGAGGGTACGATGATTGATACGCATACGCTGGTAGGTAGCTGCGCTCAAGTGGGAAAGAGATGTCACATTTCTGACGGCGTTACCATCGGAGGAGTTTTAGAACCGCCGCAGGCAATGCCAATAATTATTGAAGATAATTGTTTCGTCGGAGCTCGCTGCGCCATTTTAGAAGGCGTTATCGTAGAGGAAGGAGCCGTGATTGCGGCCGGAACTATATTGTCTTCTTCCACAAAAATTCTGGACCGGGAGACTGGCAACGTAAGTTACGGTAGAATTCCGTCTCACGCCGTTGTCGTACCGGGCACTTATCCATCGAAGAACGTTAATATCTGCTGCGCTGTAATTGTAAAACGCATCGACGAGCAAACACGACAGAAAACATCGATAAACGAATTGCTAAGATTATGATATGGATGTGATATCCCTCTGCTCAGATTTAATCCGCTGCAAAAGCGTTACTCCCAAAGATGACGGTGTGTTGGATCTGATTTCGAAAGTTTTATCGGCTATCGGCTTTGAAACAAGAATTTTGACATTTCAATCCAGCGATGGAAGCAATGCGATAAAAAATCTCTTTGCCGAATACAGAAATACAGGAGAGAAGATATTAGGTTTCATTGGACATTCCGATGTAGTTCCAGCTGGAGAAGATTGGGTTGTTGATCCATTC
>JAITDT010000035.1 GCA_031282425.1 Holosporaceae bacterium
TAGTTTTAATAGATCATGAAAGATTGGGATATTAAGCGAAGCAACAAGCATGTGTACGGATTTTGAATAACATTTTTTCTTAATCGTGCGAGGCAATACCGTAGCTGAGAATTTTTTGAGTCCACCGTAAATGTGCGTGCTTTTCTCTAAATTAATTTTTCAGCAGTAATGGCGGAATTATAAACAGGATAATAATCGGAAGCGAAGATTTGAATCTTGCAGTGGGATATGTTGTCCAATAGATCGTTTAATCGTTTAAACTTGTTTCACTGCGATCATCGACCTTGAATGCCAATATATTTTTCGAGCAAACCTATCTTCAGTTGACAATCCCCTCGCCTCAATAAAGCTCCTTGCTAGTCTTACAAAATTTGGATAATGTATTTTGCTATTGATAATTTGCTCTTCATCTGCTATAATTTATTCGTGGAGTTTGGAGATGATTATGGTAAAGAAAGTGTCCTCGTACTATAAAGAAGCGGCTGGCGCTGTAGATGCGGGTTTGCGGGCGTATATGCTGCGCGTGTTTTCTTATATGTCGGGCGGGTTGGCTTTGACAGCTCTTGTGGCTTATTTTGTCAGTAGTTCGCCTAGTCTGATGGCTTTCTTGTTTTACAATTCGTTCGTTTTTGCAATCGTAGCTCTTGCGCCGCTTGGTATTTCCATCTATTTGGCAGCGCGGTTGGCGCATATCTCGGCGGAGACGGCTCGAGCGCTGTTTTTAACATATTCTGCATGTCTTGGCATATCGCTGGCTTCTATTTTCATTGTATATTCCGGCAGTAGTATAACAAGCACATTCTTTATAACGTCGTCCATGTTCCTGTCGATGACGATCTATGGATATGTAACCGATAAAGATCTTACTGCCTGGGGTTCTTTTCTTACAATGGGATTATTTGGCATAATTATCGCTAGTATCATCAATATTTTCACCCATAGTTCAGCATTTGCGTTCGGAATATCTCTTCTAGGTGTTTTTATATTCACAGGACTTACAGCCTATGATGTGCAAGTTATTAAAAGCTATTATTTTGAGTCCGATAGCGTTGAGGCTAGCGAAAAGAAAGCCATCTACGGAGCGTTGCGTCTATATTTGGACTTTATAAATCTTTTCTTGAGTTTATTGCGATTATTGGGATCAAGACGAGATTAATTGATAGACATTAGTTTCTGAAGATCTTCGTTAGCATAAGCGGGAGGAGCTCCGATTGCAGAAGAGCTTGGGTGCGTTGTTATTTTAGCGACAAGGTCTTGTGATATCTTTTCCAGCAACAGATCTTGCTGCTTAAACGCTTCTGCTTCGAGTTGAGCCTTCAAAGAAGCCTCCAGCCGTGTAGATAGTGCCTTCAGATGTTCGTCGTTTTCCTGTCGTAGTTTTTTCAATCGATCAGTGGACGCTTTTTTATGGATAGCGATGATTTCAGCAATATCATTCTTTTTCTGAGTAGCTTCCGTTAGCGCTTCAGTTGCCGCAGTACGCTGCTGTTCCGCATCGGCTATTTTTCTTTTTACTGATTCTATATGTTCGTCGAGAATCCCAGCGGCTAAAGGATAAACCTTTTTTGCAAAAATCCAAACAAATCCAAAGAACGAAGCAACTAATGAAATGCCTGGATCTAGTGTCATGATGCTTGATGATCTGGACTGAGAATATTGGCCATAGCGAGACTCATTAGCTCATCCATTTGATCTCCAACGTTGGCGTACGCCTCCTGAGCGGAGTTCTTCAATATATCCGACTCTCTCTTGGATTTTTTGGAGAATAAACTGTAGAGTGATTTTTTTTCTCTTAGATTTCGCTCTCGAAAGATGGCGAGAGATTCTGCCTCCGCTGCCTCTACATCTATTTTTGCATCTTCCAAGATAACAACCGCATCATCTTCTATCAATGCGGCCTTATTTTTCAGCTGATGCGCCATCGCCAGCATACCGTCCACATACACATCGCGATTTTGTAGTATCATTTCAATTTTTGGAACAAATATTTTTGATACAAACAAATATACGAGAAGAAACCCTATCAAAACCCAGAAAATCTGAGAGGCAAAAGTTGACGTATCTAATTGCGGCAATTCACCACCATCTTTATTTAAACAAAATCAGTATAGATATCAGCAATGCGCAAAGCGCTATGGATTCCGTAATCGCAAATCCTAACATTCCAGCAAATTTGATTTTTTCATCGGCTTCTGGATTTCTGGCAACAGAGCTTATCCAAGTGGAAAATAGATTACCCATACTAGTACCAATACCGTACAGTGCAAAAATTGCAACGGCGGCCCCAATGAAACGAGCTGCTTCTGGTGACATAACAAACCTCTCCAAATGCTAATGTAAATGTACTGCGTCATTCAGATATACACAAGTCAAAATCGTAAATATATATGCCTGCAGAACTGCCACAACTACTTCAAAACCAGTGAGTACCACATTTACCATTACGGGTGCGACCCCCCAAACGCCGATCATAGCTACAAAACCGGCAAATACCTTCATCATGGTGTGACCAGCCATCATGTTTGCAAAAAGTCTCACCGAAAGGCTAATCGGCCGGGTGAAATAAGAGATAATTTCTACCGGTATCAATAATGGCAACAGATATTTCGGAACGCCACGTGGAGCAAACAAATTAAAAAACTGAATGCCATGTAAAGCAATCCCAAGTATCGTTATAAACGTAAACACCAGCATTGCAACGGTGAAGGTAGCGATTATATGGCTCGTGAATGTGAATACATACGGAACCAAGCCAACTAGATTTCCAAATAATACGAATAAAAATATTGAAAAAACAAACGGGAAATGCCGCCGCCCACATTCTCCGACATTGGCTTTGATTAAATCTGCCACCAGTATATGTAGCAATTCGATAAACGCTTGCGGGCGATCCGGTACGAGTCTTTTTTTTCGCAAACAAATGATAAAAACCGTTCCCATAATACCGAACGCGATCAAAATCGCCAGCGCTGAATTCGTAAACGATAAATCGACTCCAAAAGCATTAATCTTCAGCAGAGGTGATATAACAAATTGATGCAATGGATCTAACATTTACAAAACCCAGCGTAACTCTCAGATGGTATTATCAACGAATAGAATTTGCAACTGCAACAAATACGCCGGTATTAACCTACCATCAATTTTTTTGAGAAATAATTGTTTAGGAATGAACTAGAGGCGATGATGAAAAATTTAATTTTACTTCTCTCAATGATGATTTTTCCAAATTTCAACATTTATGGCGATCCCATTGAGACTCCGGAGTTTGACGAACGGAACGAGTTTGTCATCAAGACCCCGAAAGGATGGGGCTACCGCACATTTCCGGGAAAAAATGGGCTCATCGGAGCGCTATGGCCTTTTGGAACTAGCTTTAATTCCACCGACACAGCAATTTTCGTATTTATACAGACTAATAATGAGGAATTTCCGACTGTGCCAGATAATATCAATCTGTTTACTGAAAAATGTACGCAGGCAAATTTTAAATTCTCGAAAGACACGCACAATGAGACATTATCTATAGCTGAGAAATACTTTTCTGGTCGCTGTGGTAAAACAATGATCCTCTTTGAAGAAAACGTTGGTAATTATACCATCATAATTGCAGTGGTCTCCGCCGAATATGTTTCTCGAGAACAATTAGTAGACGCTAAGAAGATTATGGTAGCTTATAAAAAGGAAATAGAGACATATGCGAAGACGCATCCGAGCTTGCCAAAAGAAGGGCAAACATCTTCTACGCGCAAACCTTAACGGAATTTCCACCACTTTGCTTTGCTATGTACATGAATTTATCGGCAATTGAAATCGCTTCATATATGGATGTTTTTTCTATGCGCTCTATATAACACACGCCCACGCTTACGGAGCATCTGACGTTCTGATAGGCGAAATCGCTAATTTTTTTCTGAATTCTATGAACAACATTTTCAGCGATAGATCTTGTGATGTCATGCATTAAAATAATAAATTCGTCGCCGCCGTACCTGGCGACAATGTCCGACGATCTTATGTATCTTTTTATCATGTTGGAAACGTGTTTTAAGACGGAGTCTGCAAAAGAATGACCATATTTATCATTGATTAATTTGAATTTATCCACATCCAACATAATAACGGCGGAGTTTGAAAAGTTATGATCTTTGTTTTTTAAGTAATCTTCAAAAAATGAGCGATTATATACCTCTGTTGTGGAATCAATAGCAGATAGATACAGGCTTTTTTTTAATTTTTTGGAAAACGCATCATACAGTTTTTTATATTTTATCAGTGAATTTAAGCGACATTTTGTTATTAGCGGATTTGAAGCTGAGTCGATAATATCCGTAAATCCCATGTCGAGCTCAATAGTCTGCTTAATCTTTTCTTCGCTGAATTTATCAAAGGTGAAAACTATTGGTTTATGTCTATTGATCTTTCTTAAACGTAGATTAGCGCAGCATTCATGAGCGTGAGTGTGATTTATGTTTATAATAAACAGGTCGGAGTCGCTAACATTATCTATCATGGGCCATGTACGTAAAACGACGACTTCGGTGTTTTCAAAAATACTTTTGTGCAAAAAATCTACGTTATTGTGAAAAATCGTAACTATTTTCTGGGCGTTACGTTCTTCAAGATACATATCACTTAACAAATTATCGTCAAACAGATTTTTCATTTTTACGAGAAGCTTTACCCTTTTCAATAAATTGAATCTATCGATGTTAATGCAAATAATATCCTCTAACTCAATAGGCGGTATTTCTTGTTCATTGGATTCTGTTATTCCAACTATCGGAATAATCCCGCATAGTTGCCGGAGAATAGAAAAGAAATCAAAAAATAGTTTAGAGGATTTTTCGGAGAAATTTTTGGGCAGGGATAAAAAAACAACATCTATGAATTGAGAACTTATGATGCGCAGTGAGTCTTCAAGGGATTTAGCAAGTAGCGTAGAACAGTAAAAATCCTCTAGTTTTGATGAAATTTGACCAACATCAAGCTTATATTCATTAATTACTAGGACTCTTGCAACCATTTGCCCTACTCTCAATACTTGTAAGTATAGACTCAATAAATCTATCAATAGAAAATGGTTTTGTTAAGAATGCGTCTAATATTTTTACAATATTTTTTTTATATTCCTGATTGTATACTGATAGCCCTATAATGGGCATGGCGCTGGACATGCTTTCATCTCGCATTTTAGATATAAATTTTTCGATAAAAGATTCTTCCGCTACTTCCGTATTGATTACGGTCAGATCTTGTTGTGTTTCTTTGGTTTTTATTAATCCATCTATCGCCGATCTTGCAACATAAACATCAAAACCATTAGCTATCAAAACATCTTCGTAAAGTTTGCGATGCGATGAGTTTTTTTCTATTAAAACAGCGGATCTTTTGAATAAATTCGCCTGCATGTTTCATACTCCCAAATATTAATGAATTACAAGAAAAATATTAATAAAAAGTTACTAGAAATTGCTGGAGATGTTTAAAGGGCTTTCTCTATTTTTCGCCTGTTGTTTTTTTCTTTCAAAAAACCATACGCAGCAACGCCCTGTATGTTGCAAATTCGATGTAACGATACTATACTACGACAAATTTATGGAGTGTAATAATGAAAGCAAGAGTGATGTGTATATCCACGCTGTTAGCAACGATGTTTTTTGATGTCAACGGCGGCGCCCTAAAGAAACATTTCTCCAAAGGAGAACAGTCCGAAAAAATCAACATAGAAGAGCAAAAAGCTTCTTCCGAAGGGGTAGTCAGCACTGCCAGTAATGGCTCGGTTGAAGTGCAAAAGTCTGAGTCAACGGTTACGGTACCAGAGCAACCTGCGACGGAATCTCCGACAGCAGCGCCAGCAACCGCACCTACCGAAAAGAAGGAAATAGTCGGAGATCCAGTGGTATTGAGAATAAACGGAAGAAAGGAGTTTAGACGCAGCCAAATTCTTGACGCTATGAAAACAATCCCCCCACATATGTTACAGGGGTTAACGCCAGAAAAAATATTTGAAATATTGGTGGAGCAGAAATTGCATGCTCATCTTCTGACAGAGCAGGCGAAAAAAGCTGGTATGGATCGGAGAAAAGAATTTTGCGATAGCGTTGAGCAATTCAAGGAAGATCAGTTGGGTAGAATGCTTCTCATGGTTGAGTTATCGCCTAAAATCGAAAACGAATCCGCATTAAAGGCACGGTACACTAAGTATCTGGTGGAGTTCAAAAAATGCAACGAACTTAAAGTGTTTCATATTATGGTGAATACCGAAGCAGAAGCTAAAGGTGTTCTAGCCGCTCTCGGTAATGGAGAAGATTTTTCGAAATTGGCTAGAGAGAAGAGTATTGCCCCCTCCAAAGACAAAGGTGGCGAAGAAGGTTATGTCCCTGTTGATATGTTGCCTCCGCAAATAAAGGAGAAGATAATCTGTCTCAAAGTAGGAGAGTATAGCAAAGAATTCACGAAAACTGATAATGGTTATCATGTATTTAAAGTCGCTGATATCCGTGAAACTACACCACAAAAATACGATGACGCAGTACCTATGCTGAAGCAAGTTATCATGCATGAAGAGGCAACGAAGCTTCTAGATAGGTTAAAGAAGGGAGCAAAGATCGAGCGCTATCATGAGGATGGCACGGCTGCTCCAGCCCCTGCGCCGGCTCCCGCCGCTTCCTAATTATCAGTTGCATTGCATGGTAAAAGTACAAAAATCAGCGCAGTGAGGCGTTGGTTTTTGTTATGGAAAGAGACGAAAAATGGGATGTGATAGCGAGGTTCTTGATATAAATCAAATAAAGAAGCTTCTTCCGCACAGGTATCCAATGTTGATGATAGATCGAGTAGAGGATCTTGTCCCTGGAGAAAGCGCGGTAGGCGTTAAGAGTGTATCTGCAAATGAGCCATTTTTCCCTGGGCACTTTCCGGAAAAAGCAGTCATGCCAGGAATATTCATTGTGGAGGCAATGGGACAGACGGCTGGTGTTACAGTAGCTACAACTACGAGTGCCGGACAAGGTGGTGGGCTGGTATATTTCATGACCATGGATAAAGTGAAATTTAGAAAAATGGTGGTACCGGGAGACGTTCTGCGGCTATGCGTAAAGAAAGATAGAAGTCGCGGCAATGTCTGGCGATTCCAGGGGGAAGCCTATGTGGGAGACATGTTAGTGGCGGAAGCAACATTTGCTGCGATGATAGATCATTGATGGTGAGGTAAATGATACATCCGACTGCCATTATATCTTCGTCTGCTCGGATTGAAAAAAATGTAAAGGTGGGTCCTTACTCTATAATTGGAGAAAACGTCGAACTTGGCAGCGATGTGGAAATTATGGCGCATGTCTGTGTAACCGGATATACAATTATAGGAGAGCAAACAAGAATTTTCCCTTTTGCAACCATAGGTTATGCTCCTCAAGATTTAAAATATAAAGGAGAAAAATCACGCTTACTGGTGGGAAAACGAAACACGATTCGGGAGTACGTAACTATGCATCCCGGTACCGAGAACGACGCCATGGAGACTGTAATCGGCGACGATAATTTGTTCATGATTGGCGTTCACATTGCTCATGATTGCATCATCGGACACAATGTTGTAATGGGTAATAACGCCACGCTAGGCGGGCATGTAAAGATAGGTGACGATGTAATTGTAGGCGGCCTGGCGGCAATTCACCAGCGAGTGAGAATTGGGCAAGGCGCCATTATCGGCGGTATGTCCGGCGTGGAAAGGGATGTGATACCATATGGTGCTGTAAAAGGAGAAAGGGCTCGTCTTTACGATATAAACATCATTGGATTAAGGCGTACTGGCGTTAATAGGCAAGACATATTAGCCTTGAAAAAAGCGTATAACATGATTTTTTTTGAAAAAAATACAATGGCACAAAGCGTGGGAAATGTGGAGAGAACCATTAAAGGAATACCATGTGTGGATAGCCTTATTGAATTTATGAAGGGAAATACTGAGCGGTCGTTATGCCTTCCTAAAGAGAACAAATGATCGGAATAATTTGCGGCGGCGGGGATTATCCGCGACTTGTATCGCAAGCTTGCATTGAAAAAAATCTTGAATTTTGTTTGATTATGTTGGAAGGGTTTTGCAGCCGGAACGGTTGGCCAGAAGTTGCCAACATATCTGTTGGTATCGGAGAAATTGGCAGAGCGATCGACTTTCTCCATCAACGTAAAGTAAAAAAGATAATTTTCGCTGGCATGGTAAAACGCCCAAATTTCTATGGATTAATGCTTGATTCAAAAGGGAGATCGTGGCTTCTGAAGTTAGGAAAAGCCATTTTAGCCGGCGATGACGCATTACTGAGGGCAGTTTCAAATTTGGCGCTGCAGGAGGGTTTTGAAACAGTTTCCGGAACTAGCTTGGTGGAGGACATATTTTTTCCACCGGGCATTTATTCGCAGCGGAAGCCTACGGAAGCTGATCGCAAAAACATAGATATTGGATTATCGGCCGCAACGGAACTAGGTATTTCTGATGTGGGACAGTCCGTAGCAGTATGGAATGGGGAAATTATCGGTAAAGAAGACGTACATGGCACAAACGCGCTTCTGGAGAAATGTGGGAAAGGATACTGCGGTGGTGTTTTAGTGAAAATCGCCAAACCGCAGCAGGATGAAAGATTAGATTTGCCAACCATTGGCGTCGAAACAATTGATATTCTTCATAAAAATGGATTTGCTGGAATAGCTATCGAAGCGGAAAGATGCATAGCGTTAAATAAAAAAGAAATCATCGCCAAAGCCAACGAACTAAACATCTTTGTGATGGCTGTGAAGCCTCGTTGTTTGAAAGTTTTTCTAATCGCCGGAGAAGCGTCCGGTGATTATTTGGGAGGAAAACTGATGGAGACCATTGGCAAAATTTTCAATGGTCGAGTTGAATTTTCCGGCATTGGCGGCCAATGTATGGGAAAAGCTGGTCTCAAAAAATTATTCTCCATAGACGAATTGTCGATAATTGGAATTTGGGAGGTTGTGGGTAAAGTTTTTCGCTTAAAAAAGCTCATCACTGATGCTGTCCAAAAAATCATTGATTATCAACCAAATGTTGTTGTTACAATTGATTCTTCCGGATTCACGCACCGTATAGCAAAAAAAATAAAAAAAATTAGCCGCAAAATACCGATAGTTCATTATGTCGCGCCTCCGGTTTGGGCCTGGAGGAGATGGCGCGCCAAATCCATGCCAAAATTTATCGATAAATTAATGACTCTGTTCCCATTTGAGCCGGCTTACTTTGAAAAATATGGACTAAAAAGTGTTTTTGTAGGTCATCCGATTGCCGAAGATGTTGATTTCAACAGGCCTCATCGCTCAAGATTACAAAATTTTTTAAGTTCCAGCTGTAAAATAAAAAAAAAGGACAACTATAAAATCATAACCTTACTTCCCGGCAGCAGAAAATCAGAGATAGCTCTTCACTTGCCACTATTGGAAGAATTCACAAAATTAATGATTCGCAAATACAAGAATGTAAAATTTATAATTCCTACAGTTGAAAATTTAGAGAAAAAAATCAATGACATGACGCATAATTGGTTGCAAAAACCAATAGTTGCCACAACCAAAGCACAAAAGGTGCTGTCCTATTATGTTTCGGATGTGGCGGTAGCGGCGTCCGGATCGGTAACACTGGAGTTGGCGCGAGTCGGCCTTCCTTTCGTGACAATTTATAAGACCTCCAGCATTACATACTTAATTGTGAAGCTTTTGATTAATATAAAGAATGTCTGTTTAGTAAATCTATTGAACAAAAAAAATATCGTTCCCGAATTATTGCAAAAAGATTGCACAGCTGAAAATATTTTCAACTGCGTGGAAAAAATATTAGATCCAAATGAGTCTGAAAAGCAAAAAGAATCATTCAAGAAGGTAATGAAAATTCTCCAGGAGGATCAAGAGCAAGCGGCTCGCGAAACAATACTAACTGCGCTTTCTCATCCATTTCCCTAATTTCTAACCAATACTCGGATCAGCATATTATTTTTAATGAAAAATATTTCCAGTCCAAAACGTTATAATTTATGCTATACAATCTAAAGAATTAACTAGTGGAAGTGGTATCTATGTTTTTTCGCATAAAATTAGTTGATGCTATACTGAGCCTCTATTTCAAAAATTATTCGCACTCGGATCTTGCAAAAAAGTCTGTCGTGTTGGGGATAATTACTTCACTTTTTTTAATAATACTAAAATTTGCCGCTTGGATGATGACGTCTTCTCTTTCTATGAGAGCCTCTATGAACGATTCCATATTAGATGCGTTAACATCATTTTTAGCATATCACACTTTGGTATTTTCTTCAACTTCTGTTGATAAAGAGCACAATTATGGCCATGAAAAAGTGGAAGGAATAATGGCGCTTTTTCAATGTCTACTTGTTATTTATTCGGGAATAATGATATTCGTTGAAGCTTATGAGGCATTTTTGGATCCTAAGCCGGTAATCAACAGTGAAGTTGGAGTAGCGGTAATGGTGATTTCCTGTTTCGCCGTGTATCAGCTCATATATTTCCAAAAATATGTTGCTCGTCGAACCGAATCCATTCTTGTAAGTGGAGAGACGTTGCATTATTTATCCGATTTTCTGATGAATATTTGCATCATTGCATCCCTTATAATTTCGAAATTTTTTGCGCATATTGATGTAGCATGTGGTGTAATTGTCGGAGGATATGTGCTCTATGGTGCATTTTTAACATTAAAAAATGCTATCATCGATCTAATGGATGAGTCTTTGCCATCTAAAACCCGAGGCGATATTTTGAAAATTATCAAATCCGTAAAGGGAGTGGAGGAAGTAAGTAGCCTAAAAACCAGATCAGCTGGAATGAAAAAGTACATCGAAGCCAGAATAACTGTAAATCCAATCATTTCTTTTGGGGAGGCTCATGATATCTCCCAAAATGTTGAGCGTAAATTAAGCCAAATGTTTGAAAAAGTCGACGCTATCGTAAAAACAGAACCGAAGATCTAGCTAGATTTCGGTCGACTTGTAAGCAGAAGGATGGTAGATTTTTAAGGAATTTAATTGAGGTACCGCATGCTCAAGGGTTATTCGACAGCTATTGTGACTCCGTTTAAAAATGGAAAGATCGATTTCTCGGCTCTGGAAAAGTACATGAATCATTTGGATGGATCTGGGATTTCCGGAATAGTTGTCGCAGGATCGACGGGAGAGTCGGTATCGCTGACGTTGCAGGAGAAAGTAGAACTCATCCGTGCGATTTCCACCATCAATGCTGGCAAGATTAGTCTTATTGGCGGCGTGATTGACGCCGTTACGGATAATTGCATTCGCCTTATCAAAGAAACAGAGAAATATGTGGATCATTTTCTTTGCATCTGCCCATTTTATGTGAAGCCATCGCAACAGCAGATATATGAACACTACAAGCAACTGAGCGCCGCCACTGCGCGAGGCATAATTCTATACAATAATCCCAGCCGGGTAGGAGTTGACATTGCCTTCGACACGTTCCGAAGAATGTGTGAATTAAAGAACGTCATTGCTCTAAAGGAATGTGCGGACAATCTATCGCGATTTACACTATGGCGTTCTGCTGTTGGAGAGAACTTTGATTTTTTAACCGGTCTAGATAACGTTGCCTGCGGAGCATTGGCCATGGGAGCGAGCGGCGTGATCTCCGTCAGCACCAATGTCGTTCCGGACTTATGCGCAAAAATGTACAGAGCGTTTAAAAAAAACAATCTGGAGGAATTTTTCATTCTACGAGACGTTATGGCGCCGTTGCATGAGTTGCTGTTCGCAGAGCCAAGCCCTGCGCCTACAAAATATGCGCTGAGTAGGTTAGGAATTCTATCGTCGGAATTGCGCGCGCCATTGTCTCCAATTGGAGCTGAGTTGCAAAACAAAATAGACAATTTTATGGATAAATTGGAACTTGGTTGATGACAAAATACCGGGAGGTCGGCTTCAACCGTCGTGCCAACTATGATTATGAAATTCTGGAAAAAATAGAAGCTGGAGTAGTTTTACGAGGTAGCGAGGTGAAGTCTCTGCGCACACATAGGGTTAGCTTGGCGGACTCCTATGCTGGATTGTCTCGAGACGGCGAAGCGTTTCTATATCAAATGCATATTCCGGAATATGCACTGGCTTACCGCACCAATCACGATCCCAAAAGAGCGCGTAAATTATTACTGCGAAAGAAGCAAATTTCTCGCCTAGTGGGACAATTAAAGAAAGACGGACTTACGCTTGTACCCATCAGTATATATTTCAATGAAAAGGGTTTTGTAAAAATTTCCCTTGGATTGGGAAAGGGGAAAAAGACCGTTGATAAACGAGAAGCCATCAAGGAGCGGGAGTGGAATCGAGAGAAGCTGAGATTGCTTAAGAGGCGCTAAAAAAACTGACGATGTTGATTTCTTAGAAAGGAGAATCTATGGGATTTGGCGTTTGTTGCGGCGCAATGACTTCGTGCCCATTTGGAGCTGCGCCAGGTGCGTTGACATTTTTGCCCGCATCGATGGTTATGGGAGCGGCAGGACCGATGGGTACTTGCATGGACACGGTGCCATTCCTGAACATCGCGCCTTTTGGGGTTTGTATGAGTCTTGCCAATCCGACGACCGCTGCCTTAACCGCCGCCGCTTTTGGTGTCTTGACTCCGGGCCCTTGCATTCCAACGCCAGCTGGCGTTTGGATCCCGACAAAACCTACCGTTATGGCCAAACCGGGCCCTCTGTTGACAAGCGACTCCATGCTGGTGTGCGCGTTCGGTGGGGTCATTAAAGTTAACGTACCAGCACAATTTACGGTAATGGCATAGGCCGATATGGATTGGCAGTGAACAGCTGTGGTCTTTTTATGAACCTCCCAAGCATCCTACTCGGTAGTATTAATCCAGTTCCACAATCCTCGTGCAGCTCAATACTATCATGCAAAAAACTATAAAGGAAAAATATAAATTATCACTCTTAATTTAAATTATAAAACGGAGTGGATCTTAATAACGCTAAAAACAGAAGAAGCAACCGGAATTTTAGATGGTTTTTTGAATTCTACGATTGTAAAATTCCATAGGCACGGATCAAAAAACTTTTCCAAAAGAGTGCCTCAAAATATCAGACCTTCTACGAAAGCGGATTTATTTTTTCCCGCCGCCTGAACCGCGAGCGCTAGAATCTCGGCGAGAAGTAGAAGCGCTAGATCCACGCGAGAGAGAAGCACTAGATCCGCGTTTTTGACTTGTTCTAGCATCGTCATCATCTTCCGCCGCATCATCGTCAGCATTGGATTTGCGTTGGGCGGATCTGCTGGATCCACGTCCGGTTGATGAATTGTCATCGGCGGAGCTGCGCCTGGATGAGGAGTCCCGAGATCCACGGTTAGATGCCGCAAGAGATAGCCGCGTCAACGTATCGTCCACATTGCCAGGAACGTTCTCGGAGGTGAGATAATCGTTAATTATGATGAGAAGATCCAAAACCGCATTAATATCATCTTCCAGAAGAGAAAGTTGTTCCGGCGCAATTTCAACATCATCGCCAGCTGCTTCTTTTAGTTTATCAGATAAGCTTTTAAATGACCTCATGGAGGTTAGCAGATCGTCTGCTTTTGTTTTTATTGGGCTGAAATTTTTCTTGAGAGCGGCAATATCAGCCTGCGAAAACTCTGTGGCTTTTATTAGTTGCAAATAAATGGTTGCAGCAGCTTTTACATTTGCTACCAATACTCGCATACCGTTGCCAAGCAGGCTTCTAAAGATTCTGTTTCCAGTCTCCGTGGCCTGATCTAGTTCGCTCTGAGCTTTGGTAGTCTGCTTGTCAGATTTGGCTTTATCCAATGCTTCCTGCGCCGACGTCTTTTTAGTTATAAAAGTTTTTAGTTGATCGGAGCAGACTTTTAGCCAAGTAAAAAATTCATGCGTATTTTTTGTGAGGATTCTCAATGCTATAATCATGGCAACATCATGTTCTCCGGAACAATTTTTTTGGCTAAAAGCGTCGCATGCAGTACTTACCTTAGCAAGAGGCGAAGCCACAGCGTCATATTTACTTGAAAACTTTTTAAGCTCGTCGACAGTTGGATTGCTGGAACCAAACAGACCGCCGTTTGCGTTTTCTACCTGCAGAAGAAATGGAAGTAACATTAATAATATTTTTTTCATTGTTAAAATCCCGTCCAATAATTCAATTATTGACATAAAATATTTAATTTTTGATTAAAAATTGAGTTTTTGTGAAAACTATAAGCCGGATTTTGTAAGACATATTGTCCCGATAGCCATTCATCTAGCATTCGCGTCGCCGCAAATGTCAAGCGATCTACCCGAATAACATAGCCTGGAGGATGGCGTTACTCTTCTTGATCTTGCTCCCAGTGGGGTTTGCCGTGCCACAGCTGTTATCAACTGCGCGGTGAGCTCTTACCTCGCCATTTCACCATTGCCCGAAGGCTGTATATTTTCTGTTGCACTTTCCCTAGCGCCTTTTTGCGCCGCCAGATGTTATCTGGCACTTTCCTCCATGGAGTCCGGACTTTCCTCCATTGTACGAAACAACAGCGGCTATCCGTTTCCACAAAAACCACTGATGTTAACACAAAGGCGCTTAAGCCAAAAAGATTATTTTGATATTCCGGATCGACAACGGAAGATATGTAAGATTATATTACATGTTTTCCGTTTGTACTGAATGTGATTTAATCCGGCAGCGACGTATTTATAGTCTCCCGAATTGTCATATAAGTAACGACTATCTGAAGCATTTTCATGGTATGCCATTGGCAATGGTTACGTTTTTACATTCTCCCTGAAGGTCTAGGAGTCCTACCGCAGCAATACTTTCCGGCCTGAGAACATGGTTATCGCAACCAAGTGTCGGTTTTGCAGCTCTTCCAATAAAGTATAAATCTTCTTTCGCATGACACTTTGGAATAGAATAAATGCTTGCTGATATACTTGCCGATTCCTTTGAAATTTCTGACGTAATAGGTATCTTGCGCACCTAAAAATCGCTCTGTTTCTATTTCTCCCAGAGTCTTTCTTATAGCATTGCTGTATACTAAAATTTATTATAGATAAAGAAGAAAGAAATGAGCTGTAAACATATTGTCGCTGCATTGGGTTTTGTTTTAGTTAGTAACGCGGATAGCATGGATGTGATTAAGTATAAGCCTGGCGATGCATTTCCGCATGGGAGAGAAAAAACTGAACGA
>JAITDT010000043.1 GCA_031282425.1 Holosporaceae bacterium
AACATCTTAAAGTTGCGAGATGGTAATCTGTATTTAGAAAGTTGCGACTTCCGTCGCATTGCAAGAATTTTACGACGTCAGAATAAAGATACATGATTCATTGGATTAAGAAATTGGGATTAATGGTTGAGAATGCACGTAGCAAGGAGAGAAAGAAAAGATTCCTCTACTGGAGATGGACGAATTTTATATGTAAAAAAAAGCAAATAAGATCCTGGACTGCCGCTGCTAGAAACCGGCTGCTTGGATACAGATTTTAGGGAAGGAGAAAGGAAAGACCATGGAAAAGAAAGAGGTAAAGAATATCTACGGAAAACTGATGGAGGCTCGTATTCGGCTTCAGGAAAAAAATCTGAAGAAAAGCGGCAGAAACAAATTCTCCGGATTTAGCTACTACGAGTTGGCGGATTTTCTTCCCGAGATTAACAAAATATTTATGGACCTAAGGTTGTACAGCATGTTTTCCATCCAAGAAAAGGTGGCTACATTGGCCATTATCAACGAAGAGAATCCGAACGAAAACGTTGTTTATCATAGCCCTGTTGGGGACGTGGAGTTGAAAGGATGTACTGCAATCCAAGGATTAGGAGCCGCATATACATACATGAAACGATACCTTTACATGAACGCTTTAGAAATTGTAGAAAATGACGCTTTAGACGCTCAAGCGGGGCAATTGTAAATGAAGTCGTAAGTGTAGATGAAATGGAAAACATCAAGACTATCGATGACTTGAACGAAGTATATAGAAAAGTAAAAAACTGAAAAATTCAGGTAAAAAGGTTCGGCGGGTGATAGGGGTAAAAAAACCAATCCCGCGGTTCTTAACTTTTTCCTAACATTTTTATGGGACAATTACGCAGATGTAATTTTATGACAACTGGAGAATCTAAACCTATGTCTCTTCGGACAAATAAAAATGACTTCCTGACGCGGGGTGGGGGGGGGGGGGGGTGAGGGGATAAGCCCCTCTGGCAGAGGCACTTCTGGTGCCTGGATTGTCAAGATAGTGGCGAAAATCTCGGCAAAATTGCTTCCTTAAGAAAAACCTATCATGGAAATCTCAGTAAAATTTTCTCTTTTGGGAATGCTTGCAATTGTCTCAAAAAGTCTCTTTTTCGCTTCATAAAATTCTTCTTTGGACGCAGAAATTTTCAGCTGCGGAAAAAATCCTCTGGAGCTACATTTGTTGAAAGCGCACTCGTCGTTGCTTTAGTGGTGATTGCTGCCATCGGAGGTTTGGGATATCTTGGACAATCCATTCAAGAAAGCATAGAAGCGCTCACTGGCGAGATGGAAGAACCATACGCCAAAATGCGAAAGCAGACCTACCAGACGGTGCTGGAGAAATTAACAAATGGCGGCATGGATGAAGTGCAGGCGACTAGGATAGCAACCGCAGCTGCGAACATGGCGGCAGCGATGTTGGAGGCAGGTTGGAGGCAGCAGGCCGCTCAGATAGCAAATACGGCGGCGGACGCTTATGTTGCGGCGTTGGAAATGGGACAAACTGAGGACCAGGCGGAAAAAGCTGCAATCTGGGCGACGTATGAAGCCGCAATGGACCAAGCGTATGAGACATACGGGGAAGATTGGGATGCGATACGTACGGCGACGATGGCGGCGGAAAAAGCAGCCTATGTGGCTTTTACGGACGCCGAACCAACCGATGCGCAGTTGATCTACGATCGAGCCTACGCGGCAACAATGGAGGTGGCAACCACAGTCCTGACAACAGCGAACGGCCCCCTGTCGTCGGAAGTAATGAATGCTGTAATTGATCTTGCAGATGATTTTGCAGAGGAATGTGTGAATAATATTGATGATATAGGCTCGATGTTCACATACGACACGGCCACATACGACATAAATACCGGGAATGTAACACTAAAACTAAAATATTTCATATCGGATTTGGCGAAAGAAATGAGATTGAATTATCCACTATCTTCAGGAATGACATTGATATTGGCATTGGAAGCGTATGTGGAAAAAATGTCGCTTGATTTCCTTCCACTGTTCGCAGCATTTGGTGTACGTGATGAGGCGAGAGAACTTATTCAGTGGATATATGATTGCCGAATGGAGCTGGCGGATTTTGTGGAGAACTATGTTCCATAGCAGCAGAAAAGAGCGACGTACATGACTTTTACGAAATAGGCCGAGGAGGGGCATTTTGTCAATGGAAAAGCAAAAAATCTTTTGGAAGCAGGCCATCTTTAACTATTAAGTCGTCCCCCGGCAGAGTCGGGAGCTTGTAGGATGTAAGCAGCTTTAAAGGTTGCCAATAACCCTAAGATTCACCAAACTCATGATGCATCGCTCTCATCAAAACACCCAATCTATTGATGGGAAATTCCCATATACTACAAGCCTAAAAACAATATCCGCAAATTATTTTTTAACCTCCATTCGGCTAATTCATCATTTCTACTGGTTCTTTCTACACCGCTTGCATCCTCAATCTCTTTATTTCCACTGAAATTAACTGCGTATAAATTCGGATGCGTTTTGGTCGATTCAATGAACGCTCGAGCGTCTTCGTAAAGAATGCCGTTTTGTGAAAAATCTATAATACGAGCCTCCGGCAGACGAACAATTGGGAAACTTCGCACACCTTCTTTTATCGTATTCCCACGTAGATATATATGGCGCAGAGGAGAACCCTCCACTGCTTTAAATAGCACGGAAAGAATTTGGGGATTTATTTCGCAATGATTCGCCATCAAGGTCGCTAAGGAGCGGCACTTTTTGATATTCTCCGAAAGAACCTGCGCGCTTTTTTCATTTAACGCAATTCCTGAAATATTCAGAATATTTAGATTCTTCATTGGTCCAATTGTCTCGAACATCAGTTGCATTTCTTCCGATGGTAATTCCATTGACGATATATCGAGCGATTCCAGCAGCGTTAGATGGGAAAGCGCATCTTGGAGAGCTTGAGTGCATTTAAATAATCTAACGTGGTCAAGTTTTTTTAGGTTGCCGAAATATATTTTCAATGCATTTAGACTCTTACAGTTTTTCAAGAGTTCTGCGATCTGCTCAAGATCGTTTCCAGTCAGCGTCAATGCGGTGAATTCTAGTTTCTTCAAATCCTTAATTTTTGAAATTGCCGCAAATATTTTTTGATATGGATTTTTTCCTTTACCGTTGATTTTACTCCACCCTAACGACAATCCATGCAAAGTTTGCGCCGAATTGGATATAACATCGGCAAGAAGATTACTATCGTCAATAGAGAGTTCTTCAACAGTTAGGCCGAAATATTTCAGATTGGCGCGGCTCTTTATCGCAGTTAGCGTTGTCGTTACCCCTTTCCCGACTAGGGTCGGCATGACTATGCTCAGGAAACTGATTGATTTATGCGTTTCGATTAGATTCGCCAATAATGAGTAATTTTCATCTTCCATACTGCAGGATCTCACTAAAAATCCCTTCAGTCCGGAAGGTAAAAATTTTATCAGATTTTCCAGCATTTCTCTGGTAAGGGCCAAACCGCTCAGCTCTACGCTAATTAGTTTGGGATATTGTGTGAAAAAATTTAAATCGGAAAAAGAAAAGTCGTCGGGTAAACTTTCTGTAAAGCATTTATTATCGAAACTTAGTAATATGGCCTTTCCATTTTTTATACGAATACCAGCGACCTCCACCGGCGCAAATTTATTAGGAACGGTCATAAAGGGATAATTATTCTCTTCTTCAGTTTTTTCGGAATGTACTTTGGAAACGGCACGCTTGGACGGCGCGCTTGAATTGTTAACTTTCGATGTTACAGCTTTCTTATTCGCAATAGCGGCCAGATTCTCATTTGTTGAGATGGCCAGGGATATCGCCACAATTATTAATGATTTTATTAGATTTTTACATGCGCACATTGCCAAACCTCTACAACTACTTTCAACTTTAATCAAAACATAAAAAAGTAAATAAGATTTGAAAATTTTTCGTTTTTTCCTTTTTTGTATATAATTAATTGTATCATTTAAGGTGTGCATGAAAATCATCACCAATACATGGCATTATGAATAAAGAATTTATTGAACTTTTAAAAAGTCAAATTCCTATTGTCGACGTCGTGTCCAGTCGCATTCGCATCCGAAGAAGCGGGCATGATTGGTTCGGGTTGTGCCCCTTTCATCAGGAAAAGACCGGTTCTTTCAAAGTCGACCCAACTAGAGGGTTCTATCATTGCTTTGGTTGCGGAGCCCATGGAGATGTAATAAGTTTCGTGCAAGACTTCGATAAAGTTAGCTTCAGCGAAGCTATTGAATGTCTCGCTCATCAGTATGGGATTTCACTTCCTTCAAAAGAAAAGACTTTTATAGACACGCACAAACCTATATACGAAGCAATTGCTGAAATAAAAAATTGGTTCATGAAACAATTGAACGAGCCCGCTGGAAAGATGGCTTTAAAATATCTAGAGTCTAGAAAAATTTCTCATGCGTCCATGGAAAAATTTCAACTGGGATTTGCTCCTGATAATCAAGAATTATTTCAACATTTGCATAGACGTGGATTTTCCGACGACATTTTGCTTAAAACTGGAGCTTTCAATCGATCTAAATATCATAATGATATGGTTAATAGGTATCGAGGTCGTTTGATATTTCCTATTTTAGATGGTTCAGGCAAATGTATCGGATTCGGAGGAAGAATCTTTCAAGAAGAAAATACTGCTAAGTATATTAATTCTCCGGAAACAGAAATTTTCACCAAAAGCGATCATTTATATGGATATTTTTGGGCTAGACGCGGGAAGACGCGGGAAATAATACTAGCGGAAGGATATTTGGATGTTATTTCTATGCATCAAGCCGGATTTGACGGAACAGTAGCCCCGCTGGGTACATCTATCAGCGAACATCAAATAAATCTATGTTGGAAGGTTTGCGACAATCCAATTATTTCCCTCGACGGGGATAGCGCCGGCGTCAAAGCTTCCTATAGATGGATTGATAGGATATTACCGTCAATTACAGCTGGACGGTCTTTTAAATTTGCAAAATTACCAGAGGGGTTAGATCCAGATCAGCTGATAGCAAATGGTCAAACTGATGTGCTAAAGAATGCCATCGCCAATGCGGTATCCCTATCGGATTGGATGTGGGAAGGGGCTTTCCTACTATATCCTTCAGAAACGCCAGAGCAAAAAGCCGCTATAATGAAAATGCTAGCCGATAAAATTGAGACTATTCGAGACGTTTCTGTGAGGAAATTGTATGCACAGGCTTTTAGGGAGAAAGGACAAAATCTCTATCGCAAAAAATTCTCGACTCCCATTAAACAAAAAAGCGTCAGTTCCGTAATACCCATTCGTGAAAAATTAGAAAAAATATTTATTGTGACCATCATAAATCACCCATATATTCTAGAAAGAATTATGGAGAATCTCGTTAAGTTGGAATTTGATAACTTTCACATGCAGAAACTGAAAAAGCGCATATTGGACTGTTATAGTCATCATAGTGAAGATATGGAGAAATGCGCCGCGGCTGTTGCCTTGTTAAAAAACGAGATTACAGCAGATATAAAAGAACTAGAACTGCATGCTAGATTTTCTGGCGAAAACGCCACTGATGAAGAAGCTGTTGAAGGTTGGTTTGAGCTAATGGATAGATATTGTTCTGAACCAGTCATCAATGCTGATTTACAAGCGGCAACTTCTAATTTAAAATCTACCTTCTCAAAAGATGACTGGCAAAGACTAAAGGCTTTAAAGCAAGAAGTTATTTCTAATCGCACAAACAAGCGGAGAGTGTAATGGATACAAATTTTGTTTCAAAATTCTCAGAAAATACAGAAGAGAAATTACCTGAAGAAAAGACTAGCGAAAATTACGAGCAGGATTTACGGAGATTGTTGATAATTGGGAAAGAGCGTGGATATATCACCTATGATGATCTGAACGACGCTCTTCCCAAGGAAAAATTTTCTACGGAAGAAATAGATATTGCTATTTCTGGCATTGTGGATATGGGAATTCAACTAATTGAAGCAGAAGATGCAGATGCTCTTCCCCAAGAGAATGTCGCGCCAGCAGATACTGTTACCGATACCGCCGGTGATCTTTTGCGAACTGACGATCCAGTGCGAATGTACCTACGAGAAATGGGAAGCGTCGAGCTATTGTCGCGAGATGGCGAAGTCGAGCTGGCTAAGCGAATAGAGCAGGGATATCTCGATGTGCTTGGCGGTTTATGTGAAAGCCCTAAAACTTTTGAAAAACTCAACCAATGGAAGAATGATCTAAAAAGTCGCAAAATTATGTTGCGAGATATCATTCAATTGGATACGGGATCTTCCGAAAAAGAATTTGAAAGTGAAGAAAATCTTATTAGTGAAGATAACGGAGATTCCGATGAAGAATCATCCAAAAATTCCGTAGACATTAGCACGGATGAAGAAAACGCACTTTCAGGAACTCTTGATTTACTAGAAAAAGCCATAGATTTGCACAAGCAAATATTGCAAAAGAAAAAAGACAATTCCTGTGCTCATTTGCGAGAAGAGTTGGTTACTGTCATAAAGGACCTGAGTATCAATCAAAAAAGTGTGAGTTCCATGTGTGAGGAGTTATATGTGCTTAACCGTAAGCTCATAAAAAGCGAAACTTTTTTACTAAAACTTGCTCAAGAGAGCGGCGTCACCCGAGAGGAATTTATAAAGAAATATTACAGAAACGAAACAAATGCGTCTTGGAAAACTTCGTTGCTTCAATTCCCCCATTGGAAAAAATTTTTTGACACTCACGGTGAAAACGTCAATAACCATCTGGAATTGGCGATGGCAATAGAAAAAGACGTTCAATTGCCCGTATATGCATTCAAAAAGATGGTATCCAGTATCCAAAAAGGAGAGCGAGAAGCAAGTCGCGCAAAGAAAGAAATGATTGAAGCTAATTTGCGGCTAGTCATTTCAATCGCAAAAAAATATACCAATCGCGGATTGCAGTTTCTGGACCTGATCCAGGAGGGCAATATCGGATTAATGAAAGCAGTCGATAAATTTGAATATAAAAGGGGATACAAATTTTCAACCTACGCCACATGGTGGATTAGGCAAGCGATAACGCGTTCCATTGCTGATCAGGCACGCACCATTCGGATACCGGTGCATATGATCGAAACCATAAATAAGATCGTAAGATCTTCTCGTCAAATTCTAAATGAGATTGGACGTGAGCCGTCTCCAGAGGAGCTGGCAGAACGTCTACATATGCCAATTGATAAAGTTCGCAAAGTCTTAAAAATAGCTAAAGAGCCCATAAGCCTGGAGTCTCCCGTCGGCGACGAAGAAGATTCGCATCTAGGCGATTTTATTGAAGATAAAAATATCGCTCTTCCAGTAGAATCTGCCGTTAATTCTAATTTGCGAGAGACAACAACGCTAGTTTTAGCCAGCCTAACACCGCGGGAGGAGCGCGTTCTTCGTATGCGTTTTGGAATAGGAATGAATACCGACCATACTCTAGAGGAAGTTGGTCAGCAATTTTCTGTAACTCGGGAACGGATTCGACAGATTGAGGCAAAAGCGTTGAGAAAGCTAAAGCATCCGAGTCGATCTAGAAAACTTAAAAGTTTTCTAGAAAGTTAATTGAAAGATTTTTTAGAAAAATTTATATATTTTTAGTTTATTTTTGAATACTCTAAAGAAGAATTTATTTCAATTGGTGTGATGAAAAATTTTTTCGATGAGTATTTTAAACTAAAAAACATAGATTTATTCCAGTTTTCTGTATTAAATCCTCAAATTGCTATGCTTTCCTATCTAAAAGTTGGAGAGAAAATGGCGTCGCAGCCGCAGAAAATAGAAAAGGCTAGACAGGAGTTACTAAGCAGACTGCTGGAATTACAAAAATCGTTTGTGAAAACCCTCTGTTCCCGAGACGACGATTGTATAGATATGAAGTACAATTCCAAAAATCAAAAATTCGAAGATAATGTCTTCGCCAATAACGCCATGATGATTTTTTCGCGAAAATTTTATGAAACCATTTCCCAATGGATGTTGGACACTCTCGACAGTCTTGATGAAATTGATCCTATTTTAAGGAATAGCGCGCGTTTTTTTATGAAGCAATACATCGATTTAATGTCTCCGGATAACTTCCCTTTTTTAAATCCAAAGGTTTTAAAGGAAACTGTCGATACTTATGGAGAAAATTTCAAAAAAGGAATGGAAATGCTGATGGATGATATGAAAAATGGATCCATCACAACCAACGATAGAGATAAATTTAAAATAGGCCGGGATATCGCGATAACTCCCGGGAAAGTAATCTTCCAAAATGCTATTATGGAATTGATTCAGTATTCCCCATCCACTCCACAAGTATTTGCAAAGCCTATACTTTTTATTCCTCCATGGATTAATAAGTTCTATATTTTGGATCTCAAACCGGAATCTTCTTTCGTGAAGTGGGTGGTAGACAAGGGATTTACGGTATTTATGATTTCTTGGGTCAACCCGGATAAAAGATACAAAGATAAAGGATTCGAGGATTACGTTACGGATGGATTGTGGGCGTCTCTGGAGAAAATACTAGACATAACCGGCGCTAAATCTATTCATACGGTAGGTTATTGCGTTGGCGGAACATTAATCGCTAGCTTTTTAGCATATTTAGCCAATCCGCTGTGCAAAAAACGTCCGCGCGCAGATATCGCGTCGGCAACGTTACTGACAACATTGCTGGATTTTGAGCATGCGGGTGATCTGGCGATATTTATGGCGGAAAACTATTTGGAAGCGATCGACGCCCAGATGCAGGAAAGTGGCGTTCTTGACGGCAGCATTTTATATAACACTTTCAGTGCACTCCGAGCGAAAGATATGATCTGGCGGTACTTCGTTAACAGCTATATGTTGGGAAAAAAGCCGGAAGCTCATGAAATTTTATTTTGGAATTCAGATCCAACGAATCTAACCGCCGCAATGCAAACTTTTTTAGCTGCAGATTTATATCGGGATAATCTTTTGAAAACCGGGCAGCTAAAAATGTTCGGAATTCCCATTGATTTAAAACTTGTTAAAACGCCGCTTTATGTAATTTCTACGCAAAAGGATCATTTAGTTCCGTGGCGAGCGACTTTTGATAGCATAAAATTGTTCAGCGGCAGTATTCGATTTGTATTGGGCGGATCGGGGCATGTCGCTGGAGTTATAAATCATCCGGGAAAAAACAAATATTGCTACTGGACAAACCCCAAAAACGTTGACACTGCCGATGAATGGTTCGATACGGCCACAAAAATTTCCGGCTCATGGTGGTCCGACTGGTTTCAATGGATCGGACAAATATCTGGCCGATGCATAAGCGCTTTGAAAATTGTAGATTTCATTCGCGATGCGCCCGGAATTTATATAAACAATCAAACGCCGGAAGAACTTTGATTTAACCATGGGGCAGCGCTTATAATTTCGTTTAACGACTCAAGACACTAAAATGTAGCAATTTTTTGGAAAATAGAATCGCTATAGTTTTAACCTGCAATTTCATAAGGCAAAGCGATCTTAAAGTAGCTGTCAGTCATTCAATGAAATGAAAGATTATTGCATAATCTTTTTTTGAATATTACGCTTTTATCATGTATAGATAGCTGGCAAAGATTGAGAGTATAGAGATCATGAAAAAAGCGTTAATCACAGGTATTACTGGGCAAGATGGTTCTTACCTAGCAGAGTTTTTGTTATCTAAAGGATATGAGGTTCACGGTATGAAGAGACGAGCGTCTTCTTTCAATACTCAGCGAATTAATCATCTCTATCAGGATAGTCACGAAAGAAACACGCCGTTTAAGCTCTATTATGGAGATCTCACGGACAGCACATGCCTGATTCGCCTTATTCAGGAAATTCAGCCGGACGAAATATACAACCTCGCAGCTCAGTCGCATGTGAAGGTGTCGTTTGATTGTCCTGAATATACCGCCAACTCCGATGGACTGGGTACTCTTAGAATTTTAGAAGCTTTGCGCATTTTGAAAATGGAAAAAAGGACAAGATTTTACCAGGCATCCACTTCCGAATTATATGGACTCATCAGGGAAACTCCCCAGAATGAAAAAACTCCGTTCTATCCGCGGTCTCCATATGCGTGCGCGAAATTGTACGGCTACTGGATTACTGTAAATTATCGCGAGGCCTATGACATGTTTGCCGTTAACGGTATTTTATTTAATCATGAAAGTCCTCGTCGTGGTGAAACTTTTGTGACGCGGAAGATTACGCGCGCAGTCACTCGCATAAAATTGGGATTGGAGAAAAAATTATATCTCGGAAATCTTGACGCAAAGCGCGATTGGGGACACGCCAAAGATTATGTAGAAGGCATGTGGCTTATGCTACAGCATTGTGAACCGGAAGATTTTGTTCTGGCCACCGGCGTTACAACCAGCGTCCGGAATTTCTGCCTAAAAGCATTTGAAGAGGTTGGTATTTCTGTGGAGTTTACCGGCGGCGGAGTTGAAGAAAAGGGAATAGATAAATCGACTGGACAGGTTGTTATTGAAGTGGATCCGAAGTATTTCCGACCAACAGAGGTCGATCTTTTGCTGGGAGACGCGTCTAGAATGCGCGAGCGTCTACAGTGGAAACCCAAATATACTCTTGATATGTTGATAAAAGAAATGATTGATGAGGATATGTTGGATGCGAAGAAATTTTTGACGCTGAAAGAAAAAGGTTATACGGAATTAGTGCCTCAGGAAATTTAATTGTGAATAAAGATTCTCCAATATATGTCGCCGGCCATCGCGGCCTTGTGGGCTCGGCGATTGTGCGGTGTTTGCACGCTCGAGGATACAAAAATATTCTCATAAAATCATCGTCGGAACTGGATTTGTTAAACCAGCAAGCGGTGGAAATTTTTTTTCGCATGGAAAAACCGGAGTACGTTTTTCTGGCTGCTGCAAAAGTTGGCGGTATTCTAGCTAATTTGACATATCCAGCCGATTTTATTTATCAAAATCTTATGATAGGAGTAAATGTAATCCACGCAGCTCATCGTCATGGGGTAAAAAAGCTTTTAAATTTAGGGTCTACCTGCATTTACCCACGTTTGGTTGCGCAACCAATGAAGGAAAGCTATCTTCTTATGTCAGAGCTCGAGCCCAGCAATGAAGCCTACGCTATAGCCAAAATTTCTATTATCAAAATGTGTAGCTACTATAATCGACAATTCGGTAGGAATTTTGTTTCTGTGATGCCGACAAATCAGTATGGAGAAAATGATAATTTTAATATGGAAACAGCTCACGCGTTGCCCATGCTATTGCGTAGATTTCATCTTGCAAAATTAATTCGGAACAACGATTTTGATGCCATAAGAGAGGATCTTGAAAAATATCCAATTGGTTGGGGATTGCATTCCAATCAGGTTGTATCGAATAGTAACGACGCTTTAGAGCAGATTTTAAACCAACTTGGCGTCTATCGAGATAAAGTAGTGGTCTGGGGTGATGGATCCGTTTATCGCGAATTTATGAATTCTGATGATCTTGCTGACGCGTGCGTATATCTCATGCAACATAAAAATTATGAAGATATAGGCGAGTTTGTGAACATTACATCTGGTACGGATATTTTGCTGAAGGATCTATTTGATTTATTGAAAAATATAATTGAATTCTTCGGAGATATCGAATACGATACTTCTAAGCCCAATGGTACTCCTCGTAAATTGCCTGATGCTACAAAAATTCGCTCTCTTGGATGGATGCCCAAAATACCGCTGGAAGACGGTGTTCGGAAATTTTATCAATGGTATTGCAGTAGAGGCAAAACCTGAAGTCGCAACGGCAGTGAATATGGATTTATCAGCAATCTTTCTAAGTCGCAATTTTATCTATTAATTGTTAATAACTTTTTGATATACTCCGAGCCGGTGTGAGAACTTTTGCTTTCTAGCAAATTTATCGGAGAAGTAATGATCGGTTATACTCAGACGATGGAAAGCTTGATTGATGGAAATGGTATCCACGAAATAACTGTTTTCGCTTTGGCTTGTTTTGTTGGTTACTATGTCATCTGGAAGGTAACTCCGGCTCTGCATGCTCCTCTTATGTCGATTACGAACGCGATTTCCAGCGTTATTATAATCGGAGCTATTTTTGCGCTGTCGAACAAAGACAGCGAGTGCTCTAAAATTCTGGGATGGATTGCTATTGCGCTGGCCTCCGTAAATATTTTCGGTGGATTTGCCGTTACCAGAAGAATGTTGAATATGTTTCATAAAAAATAGGTCGCAAATGGAAGATATTCTGTATTTAGTAGCGGCCGTTTGTTTTATTTTTGCGCTGAAGGGGCTATCTTCGGCGGAAAGTGCTCTTTGCGGGAACATATTTGGTGTTGTGGGAATGTTTCTCGCCTGCGTCGCCGCTTGTTCAGTTGTCGATATCTCCAATCTTTCTTTTATAATTTCCGCAATGCTGGCAGGCGGAGTAATAGGAGTTACCGTCGCACAAACAATCTCCATGACGGCTCTTCCGCAGCTGATAGCAGGTTTTCATAGTCTGGTGGGATTAGCGGCGGTTCTGGTTGCGTTCGCGGTGTATTTTGTTACGAACGCAGAGGGCGCAATCACGCCGTACGGCTTTTCTAAACTACGTTTTTTGGAAATGGGAACTGGTGCTGCTATCGGAGCGATAACTTTCAGCGGATCCATAGTCGCATTTTTGAAATTCTATGGAGTCGGCGGAAAATATAAAATTCGTCCAACGTTAAATGTGTTCATGATCTTTTTCATTGTTTGTCTATTGACGTACTTCGCATTTTCTGAAAGTGAAAACGCTTTTGCGCTGCTGACTTTTTGCTCTTTTATCGTCGGCGTTACTTTGGTCGTTCCAATTGGCGGCGCCGATATGCCGATTATAGTATCGTTACTGAATTCCTGCTCTGGCTGGGCTACATCAGGAATAGGATTCTCCCTACACAACGATCTTCTAATTATCGTCGGAGCGTTGGTAGGGGCAAGCGGGGCCATTCTCAGCTATGTAATGTGTAAAAGCATGAATCGCTCGTTACAAGCCGTCGTATTTGCATTGGAGTCAGAGTATTCTATCGCTCGGCAAGCGACTAAAACCAAAGCGTTTCGACAAGGAGCTCCCGAAGACGCCGCATATATTCTCAAAAACGCTAGCTCTGTTATAATTGTGCCAGGGTATGGAATGGCAACGTCGCAGGCGCAACATGTTCTGAAGGAAATGAGTGATATATTAACGGCAGCTGGAATCCGAGTGCGCTACGCCATTCATCCGGTAGCGGGACGCATGCCAGGACATATGAATGTCCTTTTGGCGGAAGCTAATGTGCCCTACGACGAAGTTTTTGAACTCAATGAGATCAATCGGGATTTTTCCTCCTGCGATGTGGCCTATGTGATTGGCGCGAATGACGTTACGAATCCAGCAGCTCGCAAAGATTCTTCCAGTCTCATTTATGGCATGCCGATTTTAGAAGTTGAGAAGGCGAAAGTTATTTTATTTCTAAAGAGATCCATGGGAGCCGGATATGCCGGCGTCGACAACGAGTTATTCTATGCTCAAAACACCATGATGCTTCTTGGAGACGCAAAAAAAACTACGGAAGCTATTGTGAAAGCAATGTAGGAGCATTTCCGCGATAAATTTATATACATCATTTTTTTTTCGTCTATACTCAATTATATGCGTAGATTATATCATTACCCGCTGTGCGCCTTTGGTCGTATGATTCGGATTTATCTGCAGGAAAAAGCATTGGAGCATGAGCTGACTGTTGATTTTCCATGGAATAGAAAAAATGTATTCTCCCAGCATCACGTTTTTTCGGATCTTCCGACGTTGGTTGATCAGGATGGGACGGTTTTGGAAGGATGGTATGCAATAATTGAACATCTGGAGCAATCCTACAGATCAAGCTCTCTACTGGGGACAACTCAGAAGGAAAAAGCTGAGTCTCGCAGAATTGCGATTTTATTCAACGAACTGTTTTTTGCGGATGTTACGAAAAATATTGTTTTCGAGAAGGTAATTAAAAAACATGTGGAAAATTCATCTCCAGACTCATCTTGCATAAGAAAAGGAAATAGTGAAATAAAAAGATATTTCAGCTATATAACAGATCTTGTGGAGCGCAGAAATTGGTTATCGGGAAATGAATTTTCTTTGGCGGACATTGCTGCCGCCGCGCAGATTTCCTGCGTCGACTATATCGGTTCGATAGGATGGGATAATTATCCAGCCGTAAAAGACTGGTATGTTAGAATAAAATCACGACCTTCATTCCGAGGTATTCTGCAGGATAGAATCGCCAATATATCGCCTCCCAGTTATTATCAAGAATTAGATTTTTAACAAAAATACTAAACGCGCTGCATGACAGAGTCTCTACGCCATCTGGCCATTGTTAAGAAATTTTCGGCAAAGCCTCAAACAATTAAATCTTATTAATAAAAAATTTCCCCCATTGTATTATTATTATAATTTAATATAGGGAAATTTATGGAAAATAAATTAATAACTCAAACATCCGCCATAAGCGTGTTTTGTTGCATAATCTTCATAAACGCAGTTGGAATGCAGTACAACGGCAACGATTCCTGCGGCATTGGCACTATGTCACGTAGATGCTATGAGGAATTAAAAAATACATGCGATCCAACATTATGGAAAATTTTAAAAAATGAAGACCTCGACGGTTTAAGAAAATACGTCAATGAGCATCATCATCCATTCGATATCAGCCGTCTAACAGTATTACTTTTTAACGGAGGCTTCTACGGAGATATACCATTTTCTATGGTGGATTACGTATACAGGACATGCGTGGAATTAGAAGCACCTCTGCGGTTTTATTTTGATGGAACATCTCCTTTGCAGGAAGCGATAGAATCAAAAAATTTGCTCATGGTTAGATACTTTGTAGAGACTCTTGGAGAGGATCTATCGCAATTAAAGAGCTCCGATGAAGACGATCTTGTAACATTGGTAATGTCGAATAGTTATGGTCGCACACTGAAGCAAAAATGCGCAATGATGCAGTATATTTTTGCCAATGGAGTAATTCCAGAGTGGCCGCTATGTTGGTATGCACTTGAAGTATCAGAAGGCGAGGAAGTTTTACTTGATATTATAAAAAGCGCTATTCCTGAAGAAGAAGTAGAGAGACTTCCAATAATGGCTAGGTAGATCTAGTTCTTTGTAATGATTTAAGGACTCTTTATTAGGGGCATTGGAAAAGTAAAGGCTCTAAAATCCGAGAATCTCAAGAAAGTCAGCAGTAAGAAATGCTATTGCTTGGTGTTTGTGCTCGGTTGCAGAATTTGCATCCTTTGAGCCCCCCCCTTCTTATCCTCCTCTTTCCTCAAACATTTCGAGCCACAAAACTTATATAGTATTTTCGTCTAGATTTTTCCGTGAGGTTGTCGTATAATCAACACAGAGTTTAATTTAGGGGTTATGGCATATTCACTAAAATTCAGAGAAGAAATTATGGAGTACATAGATGGATTTCACACGTACGT
>JAITDT010000038.1 GCA_031282425.1 Holosporaceae bacterium
ATCCAATAGAACATTTTTGGGATTGGATGAAAAATAAAGTCAGATATACTGCCCATTTATATGAAACACTAAAACTTGCCGTTATGGCTGCGGTGAATTCTAAGTGAAAATGATATACATAATTAGCGGGTTTTGCTTTTCCTTTGTCCCGCTTTATGTAGTGGGTCAAAGTTGTCCCGCTCCTGTCCCGCTTTTTTTAGTGAAGTGCAAATGGATAAAAACAAAAATTTTCGGCATAAGGTACAGGGAACATCCAACAAGAAAGCACGGAATGTTCAAGGATAAATATTTTACAATAAGGTATAAACTAAATGGCACAGATAAAGAAGAAGCTTTGGGCTGGGCTTCCAATGGATGGACAGAAAAGAAATCTGCGTTAAAATTAGCAGAACTTAAAGAAAATCAATGTGTAGGCACAGGAGAAAAAACGTTAGCAGAGAAGCGCAAGATGGCTCTAGAGAAGAAAAAACGAAGAAGCCGCGCAAATAAAAGCGGCCAAAGATTCTATGACATTCTCCTCTGTACTCAAAAAATACATTGAGCAATCACGCATCGATAAGAATCAAAATACCAATGAAATAGAAAAGTATATTTTCAATAAATGGCTTTTGCCTCTGCTTGGGGAATTGCCAATAAAAGATATCTCACCATTTATTCTGGAGAAATTAAAAAAGCAGATGAACGATGCAGGTCTAGCGCCAGCCACGATTACTCGTGATTTCGCGGTAATTAGTCAAGTGTTTAGTTATGCAAAAAAGCATGATTTATACAGCGGAGACAATCCAACGACGAAAGTAAAAAAACCGTCGAAAGATAACAGATGTTCAAGATTTTTATCCTATGAAGAAGCTAATTTGTTACTTGAGGAATTAAATAAAACCGGTCAATATTTTCTCGGCCGTATTTTTACGTCTCGCAATGCCTGAAATTTAAGGCGGCAGCAAGTTTGGGCGCATTTTTTGATGCATTTCTCTTTTTTGTTTTTTATAGTCAAAAAAATTCGCCCTTAACGACAAAGGCAAATCGATTGGAGCTATAGATGCTTGTAGTTTAGAACAAAAATGAGAACTTTCAAAAAAAATTCAAAAAAATGATTATATTTTACAGCCGACGATTGTATAATATCTTCGTTGGTCACTTGAACTATAAATAATTTCTATTAACCCAAGCGATTGACAATGCGGCGGAATGTTCTAGAGCCGCTATACAGCGGAGCTGCTGTTTTTCTCTTTAATTATTTTTATGTGGCAGCGACGTCACAGTTGTTTTATTTTTTTTCTTAGAATTTGTCATTTTTTATCCAATGGGCTTGACAGCCTTTCCAGTTAGTGATAAGGTTGTCAAGTTCTTTTTTCCTCACAGGGAAATTTTGCTGCAATTCGAGGCCACAAGGAGGAAAGACTCCCCCCTCGCCTTGAGCCTGGCTTTATGCAATGGCCTTCACATCCTGTGGATTTTGTGCGCTTTGGTAAGCCATCAGCAGAAAGCCTATTATCTTGCCAAGAATATCAGTATCGGTTTCGGTCTCCTCCATCTCCGCAAATAGCTTCTTTGTGATTTCTATAATCATTTCTTCTGTGCCTATCATTTTCATTCTCCTTCTCTAAATTTAAGCTCATTGCCCGCCGCTATTACGACCCTTTCTTCCAACACATCGTCTGACGTGTCGAAAAAATCTTCGCTTTTCTCCTTCTATTAGTTCATCAATCCATGCCCACATTTCCATTTCCTCCTCAAAACTTAGTTCTGTAGTTCTCGATTTCTCCCACAGTTCCTTTTCTTTACTCACTTCGCGCCTCTTCTAACTTAAGTAATCAAACGCCATGTTTGATTTTTGTTATTTAAGATATATTTTTATATATCTTATATGTGTTTAATATATACAACGAATATACTTATGTCAATATCTCATTCAAAAAAAATATTGAATTATATATCCAAAAGATATATAATATTGATATTAGAGGTAATTTTATATGAAAAAACCTGTACTCTTAAAAATCGATGAAAAACTTATTGCTGTAGTAGATTACTATTGCAAAAGAAATTATGAGAATCGTACTTCTTGGATATCAAAAGCCATTTTAGACAGATTGAAAGTGCTTGGTTACGATGTTGAACAGTTGTTTGATAAAGCAGAATGAGATAGAGGAGTACCTGGAGAGGACGAGAAGGGGTGATGGAAGGAAAAGGCGAACTCATTATTTATCAAAGCGAAGATGGGTTAACAAAGATTGAGGTTCGTTTAGAAGATGGAACGGTTTGGTTGTCGCAGGCGCAAATGGCTCAGCTGTTTCAAACAACTACGCAGAACGTAACTCAACATATCAAAAATATTTATACTGAAGGTGAATTAGATGAAAAAGTGACTTGTAAGGATTTCTTACAAGTCGTAAATAGAGGCTTTCGCGGCGAAATTCAAGATAAAATTATGTTTTATAATTTGGAGTTGATTATCGCGGTTGGGTACCGCGTTAAGTCACCTCAAGGCGTAAAATTCAGACAGTGGGCAACGATAATTCTATCAGAATATATCAAGAAAGGCTTTGCGCTTAATGATGATTTACTTAAACAAGCTGGCGGTGGGAGCTATTGGAAGGAACTTTTAGAACGTATCCGCGATATTCGTTCGTCAGAAAAGGTATTTTATAGACAGATTTTAGAGATTTATGCAACGAGTATTGATTACTCTCCCAATGCACAAGAGAGCGTTGAGTTTTTCAAAATAATGCAAAATAAAATGCACTTTGCTGCTCATGGACATACTGCAGCTGAAATTGAATATCTTCGGGCTGACAGTCAAAAACCATTTATGGGATTAACTGGATGGAAAGGAGCAAATCCTAAAAAAGTGGATGTAACTATTGCTAAAAACTATCTCAACAAAGATGAGCTGAATATTTTGAATCGTATTACTTCTGCATACTTAGAATTCGCGGAACTGCAAGCTCTTAATAAAAATCCCATGACTATGAAAGATTGGATAGCAAAGTTGGATGATTTTTTAAAATTAAATGGCCGCGAATTGTTGGATAATGCAGGCACAATTTCTAAACTGGACGCCGATAATAAGGCTTTAGCAGAATACGCTAAGTATAAAGAAATAAAAGCAAATGAATTGTCGGAAGTAGAAAAGCATTTCTTAAAAAGTATAAAAGAAACTCAAAAGAAATTAGAAAACAAGAGATAGACGAGTACCTGGAAAGGACGAGGGAGAAAATCTCTTAATTGGAGAATTTACCCATTGTAGTTGCATTTATGTTGCGTTAACTTGTTAGCGGTATTGTAGAGCTATAGGACACAGCAAGTACCGGTATGCTATATGGGTGATAGAATGGACGACATGAGGCAAGACACTCCGCAGGAAGACATAAAAAAGTTCAAGGAAGTGTTTTTGTACATATTAAGTAAGATTGGCGCGCAACCAAATGTCGGAAAGACAGTTTTGGTAAAAATATTGTATTTCATAGATTTTGATTATTATGAAGAGAAAGAAACCCAGCTTATGGGGATGAGGTATATAAAGAAGCAATATGGTCCATATCCTATTTTGTTCGATAAAATCGTAGGCGATATGAAGAGAGAAGGCGAGATTAGTAGTGTAATGAGTAATTACGGTACTAACCACCAGCAAAAGTATTTACCAATAAGAGGAGCAGATTTAAATTGTTTATCTGGCGATGAATTGGAATACATACAAAAAGTGATAAACAAATATTCTTCTATGACTGCAAATCAACTGACGGATTATTCCCACAAAGATATCCCGTGGTTAGCAGCTAAAAATAATGAAGAATTGAAGTATGAAGGTGTTTTCTATAGAACGCCGGATACGTCCGTCAGGAGTTATGTTGAAATATTTGACTGACTCCAGGTTTGAAAAAGAACTGAGAACTCTTGCGAAAAAATTTAGAAGTCTTCCGGAAGATTTTGAAATCTTGAAGAGGTTTAGCATAGAATTTTTTCATGCCGCTGATGCAAAAGGCAGCAACTCTATCTTCAAAATAGAGGGATGTTGTAATGATAGATTTGAAAGCTATATAATTAAAAAAGTGGCGTGCAAAAGTCTAAAAGGAAAAGGTTGTAAGAGCGGTATTAGAATTACCTACGTACTGGATAAACATTTAAATACTGTCATATTTATGGAAATGTATTTCAAAGCAGATAAAAAAATAGAAGACAAGGAAAGGTTGAAAGAATTCATTGAAAGAACACGAGAAAAAGCATAAATCCGAAAAATTTGTTATTTCTAATGAACAAATTATCGTGAATTTATTCAATTGAATTGTACGCAATTTGCGTACGACTCAGTAGGTGACAGATTGTCACCGACTCCAAAACCCAACAAACCACGCCACTGGGTTTGATGCAACTGAACCTAACAAACTTTTCAACTGTTGCAAAAATTGCAACAGTTCGAGCAGTTGTCTACAAAATGTCGACGACTCGAGCTCAGTTTCTACTAACTAACATTTTGGGCCGTTTTCTTTAATTATCATGTTGATGTCCTTCTCACTCTAATGGGTATATCTTTTACCGTTAAAGACGAATTTTTTTTGACTATGAAAAACAAAAAAGAGAAATGCATCAAAAAATGCGTTCAAATTGGTTATCTCCTCAAATTTCAGACATTTGGAGACGTAAAAATACGGCCAGTAAAATATTGACCGGTTTTATTTTTCGGTCAGAAATATTTTTGACAGAATTTTTTTTTAATTTTCTTGACTGTAAGGTGCTCACATTTCAGTCCTGACCGGGTCAATCGGTTTGACCGGCCTTTTTTTGATACATTTAAAAAAATGCATTGAAATTTATTATCGCTACCTTTCGTTTGTCGAAGAATTTTTGACAACAAGAGTTGTTAAACGTAACCTTCTTTCATGGACATGGGGCATTTAGGATTTTGGCCATCTGCATCAATTTCTAAAATCTGAGCTTTTTTAAAATCTTTCTAATCACTTTAACATTCATACCCTTGCACATTTCTTCGTGAAACAGTTTGGGGATTATATAGAAGATAGTTGCGTTTTGCCTTTTTTCTATAAAGCCAAGGCAATTAATTATGGTTCTTTCTTCAATGTCGCGGATTTTTTTAAATCTGGACTCGTGTTGCACTACGAATCCGATTACATGCTCGATAATCGCATAATCTTCCACTGATTTTTTTCCCGCCTCTGTCTGCTAACCAACGGCTAAAGATAGAGTGCATCGCTTCCCTTACGCCAACAGCGTTGTGCGTAAATACTCCGCAATAATCCGACGACGCAAGTATGCCGGTCGTTATAGCGCAATAGTTTCGGCAACTCGGATTACCTGCGGATCGGCTTCTGATAATTCGAATTTGTTTCTAGCTTTGTCATAGACGCTTTTA
>JAITDT010000054.1 GCA_031282425.1 Holosporaceae bacterium
TACTGAATCGCAACTGCATTTGTACCCCATCGTTTTCTCTGAAATATGAAATATCTCCGCAACTTCAACGTACGTGTGAAATCCATCTATGTACTCCATAATTTCTTCTCTGAATTTTAGTGAATATGCCATAACCCCTAAATTAAACTCTATGTTAATTATACGACAACCTCACGGAAAAATCTAGACGAAAATGATATATTGAGCTATATCCGCCGGAAGTACCTGTTAATTTGAGCGTCCTATTTCATTGTTTCCATGAAACTTGTTTGGCTTCACTTTTTATTTCTTGTGTTATAGTATGCGAGCGCGGGGCGGGGTAGCTCAGCTGGTTAGAGCAGCGGAATCATAATCCGCGTGTCGGGGGTTCAAGTCCCTCTCCCGCTACCATCTCCCACGGGCAAATAAGTGTAGTTTCGCATTATGCCAAAGATCTCTCAGAAAATCCTCAAAATCCGATTCGTGATCGATTTCTAGTACCTATATTTCCAACTGAGGCCAGCTTCTCCTTTTGAGTTGGCTTTTATGGAAATTTGCGGTGTTACGGAAAAGTCTATATCAAAAGATGCGCCATCATTTTTTTTATTGACGCTTATAAAAATGTTATCACGAACATATTTACCGGCACTTGCGTTGATATTACTTTGGGTCGATGTATTTTGAGAATTTGAATATAGAGGAAAGGATTGGTTATCGGCGCCCGCAAAGGAAATACTATCGATTCCTATGTTTTGAAATGTATTTAGAACTGAAAATATATATCCGCTTTGATTTAGACTGGCAACGACATGGGCAAGTTGAGCGGCTTCCCCAATTGTCAAGTATTTTGATTCTTTTCCAAAGAGCATCTTCGAGAGAATCACATCTTGGGTATAGCTTGGAGAAGAGTATAGATTTAAGGATATGCCTTTTTTAGGAGTGTTTTTTATGTCAAATCCCACACTAATATCTCCGAAATTTCTTTGGCAATTGAAAAATGCCACTGGGTCAAAGGGAAATTCTTTAAAAAATGTTACTTTTCCATTGGTAAACTTCATGCGCTTCCCAAATAGATCCAACTTTCCATCAAATAATTTTAGCTCTCCAATTAATGTTGCATTATCCAGATATGATGACAGCGTCAAGTCGCCCCGGAGATGCATATTAAAAATATTTCCTATAAATTCTATATTGGAACAATGTAAAGAGATATCGTATTTTAGAAAGTCTTTTTTTCCATTATTTCCTATGTTTTCATTCAGGTAAATATCATTCTCAATCGAGAGCCCCAGTGGACTTTCTTTTGTGGCGAAATCCTGTATCTTACATTTAGGTATGGTTGCATTTCCTCGTATGGTTATATCATCGATGGGACCGCTCATGGAACCTTCTCCTACTACGTCGATTTTCAAGTCGTCCGAATCGAAAAGCGCAAAATTATCGAATTTTAGGAGGAGATTAACGTCGATGTTGGGAATGATACCATCGAAAAACAATTTCCCAGATCCGAAAGCCATCGCAATTTTTTTCTTGTAGTCCGTAAATTTAGCACTTGCTCCAATGGTATTTTTTCCTTCAGCAGTTAGTACTATAGAACCATTTTTCAGCAAAATATCTCCAAATGCAATAAAGGCTTTTTGCCATTGTGCCTTTCCAGTAACCACAGGATTAGCAAAACTGCCAGTTATATTGAAATTCCCATTCAAATCGCCACGAATATCAGAATAATCCGGCAGCTCCAATAATTTTTCTAGCTGAGCGCTTACGCTTATGCGACAATCTAAAAGATTGCTATACAAATTTTTTAAAATTGAACCGTCCGTCCCAAAATTAATTGGTAGAAAAGCCGAAATATTCAGAAAATCTTTTTTATTTTTTAAATTTGTGTCGATTTTTGTTCCGGCTTGGGAGATTTTTATGTATATTTCTAAGTTTCGTTTATAAGCAATCAAATTCGATAGAAGTAATTTTCCTTCTCCAATAAAATTTTTATTTTCCGATTTCAATTTTAAGTTTCCATCCAGCTTACAAACGGGAAAGCGATGATTGAATAATTCCAAGAGTTGCTCCAACGGAAAAGATTTAAAATTGCACAGCATATCTTGCCGATTGAAGTTTATTTGGGCTTTCCCTCGTTTTTTCTTATTAAGTATAATGCAGTCAACTTTATGGTTATTCTCAGCGACGTCTAAAGTGCAGGTTTCTAGTCGAATTTCGCTATGCGGAAACGAAATTTTTCCATCCCGCAATGACAATTTTTTGAAAGATTTCGTCACTTCACCAGACGCTTTCAGAATGCCGTCTTCATTGATTTTTCCGGACGCATCGAAATGTTCGCCTTTTACTTTTAACTCCACGTTTGCCATTCGCATGCCAGATACGTTGGCATTTTTTGCCGCTATCAGGATGCTGTCGTTGTCGCGCAAATAGCTTAAGGAATAAAATTCATGATTTTTATAGGTAAGTCTTTCAAAACTTCCTTGACCAAAAAACGCTTTGTTTTTGTAGGAAAAATTACCGAAACCAGCCCCTGAAACCGAAGCAATTTTATTCCAAAAATCCAGCTGCTTAAAGTTAAAGGCGAAGTTATAATCTGAGTTATCCGCTAGAAAAAATGGTTTGGTTGATTTTAGGAATCCTTTGGGGCTGTTCAATTCAAGCTTTTTTACCCAAATACGATCATTAAATTTCATGAGGGCAATTATTTCGAAGTCTTTTCCATGCAAATGAATCTGAGCGTTTTTTTCGCCGTCAATTCCGCATTTTAAAGATGTAAAATCGAATCCAAAAATGTTTACCCATCCGATATTGCCGATGATCTGCGTTTGGCCGTTTTCATGTACGCAATTTATTGTTCCCAAAGTAGTTTGAAATTTTTTGAAAATGGCAGCAACGCTACATTTAAATTCATCGGCAAAATAGCATGTTATGTCCATATGTCCAGAAACGTCTCTAAAATTTTTTGAAACAGCCGATGGAACAGCATTGAAATTCGGCAAATCCTCTACATTAATTTTAGTCTTTATAACAATGGTTTTGGTAGACGGATCTAGATTACCGCAGCATTCATAGATTGTATTTTTATACTCAACTTTCGCCGTATCGATTTTTATGCATGACGCTAAATTTTCACAGAAACCTTTCGCTTGGATTTTGATTACTTCGTTTTGCGCGACCAACCAATATTTCATTGTTTTCCAATTAAAATTAAAGCTCTCCAGTAAATATGTATCATTTACCATCTGAAAAATTCCATTTTCAATAGATAATTCATTCAGGAAAAATTTTAATTTCATAACTAATGGTAAGATCTCCATGGACTTTTCTTCAGTGCCGATATTTGCTACGGGCCCTTTTGTGATAAATGTACCGATATGAATTGATGGTTTATCGAAAAAATTTTCTCTATTAATAATTACATTCGAAAAAATCAACTCCAAACCGTTAGATAGATGCACATGAATTTTTTTGATTTCAGTAACTTTCCTATTGAGCCCTTCTATCCTGATGACTGCTTCTTTTGGTTGAAAAAAATATAGAGCTATACCCAACAGAGCATGCCGTCCGGAATCGATCCAGAATAGCCCCGACAGAATCACCGTAATAAATAACGGAAACAGCAATATTCTTCTAAAAAATTTTAGAATTGTCGAAAGTCTCAAAATGCCTGTCCCAAACTCATGATAAACTGTACTCTAGAGTCGACTCCCCTTCTTCTTTTTACTGGAAACGCAAAATCGAATCTAATGGGGCCGACGCTAGTAAAGTATCTTATGCCCATTCCCACTGAATGAAACCACCGTTTCTCTTCCGTTTGAAGGTACGTATGGCTGGATTTGTTTTGAAAGACTTTCGCTCCATCAAAAAATACTACGCCGCCAAAATCTTCCGAAAATTTTCTGCGAATTTCAAAATTACACTCCAGCGACGATTTTCCTCCCATCGGAGTATCTTCTCCCATGACCATCTCCGTTGCCATTTGATTAGCATATCCTCTTACGGAATCCATTCCGCCGGCATAAATTCTCTTGTCTACCGGTATAGCGTCAATCTTTTGTCCGAAAATGGATTTTCTTGATACGTTGAACGCCAGCACCGTACGTCGCAACTCATCCAATGGATGATTATAGGAAAAGGCTGTATCGAAGGTTTTTAATCTACCAATGGCTGCTTTTTTAAAAAACATTTCTGAAAATTTTAAAGCTATTCTATAACCGGTGGTTGGATTTAATAGATTGTCGGTTCGATCGATGATAAATTCCACCGGAATTGATAGAGTATCGTATTTCTTTTGATTATTTTCGTTGCGGAAAAAAAATTCACTAGCATCGACGTAGGTTTTTTCCATCTTACTTCCAGCCCGCATCAACAGATCATTGAGCAGCGGATAACTAAATATTACTGATCCGCTATCGTTTTTTTTGAAGAAAACGTTCGTAAGCTCCTGCCTTCGAGCAATATCGGTGATTGCGGTATTGTTTTTCAAAAATACATCTGGCGCTGCAAGAGCGACATCGAAGGCATAATCGGATCTTTTTTCTTGCATCTTCATGGGAGTACCTTCCACAGTTGCGCTTAATTTTTCACCTCCGCCAAACGCGTTGCAATTGATCCAGGACAACCTTGCTATTATCGACTTAAGACTTTTCTGAGTTTGAGATCTTTTTTCAAAATTCATACTGCGCATACCGGAATATAAAATGCCAATATCCAGAGTGTGTTTTTTATCTTCCTGCAATTTAATAATCATCGGAATTTTTCCATCTTTAACTGTGTCCTCGCGAGGTTTTATCTTAACCTTAGAAAAAATCTGAGTATTTTTTAGGTTTTTGGCCGTTAATTCGACTTTTTCAATATTAAAAATTTCGTTCCGCTCCCAAACAATTCTGTTTTTTATGAAGTCCTCGTTGATGCCAGGAAAGGATCTTATTTCTACGTCGGAGAAGAAAACTCTTTGACCCGGATAAATTATCAAAGTCAAGGTTGCCTCATGCGTCTCTTGGTTTATGTAAACTCTTTTTTCCAGAACTTCCGGTTTAAAAAAACCGGTTTTTTGCAAGTGGTTAACGGCAATAGTGATGAGTGACTTCATTTCTTCGATGGATGCTTTGAATTTTCGCGTATCTTTTTGTAAAAGGGACGCATAATAATTATTAAATTTTTCATTTTGATTTATGCAGTGAAAATTTAGTTTCAAATTAAATTTTTGTCCCAGGTTTACGTGGAAATTTACGATGACATTTCCAGAAACGTTTCGCTGGACGTTATGGTTAATTTTAGCGTTGTAATAACCGAAAATGTGCGCTCTTTTATGCATTTGCGCGATATCGTTGGCTATTCTATTTTTTAAAGTTCTCATATTACTAACCGGCACATCTTGCTGGGAAAAAATGCGCAACCGCTTAATTTCATCAACAATTTGCGATTCAGAAATTATATCCATAAAAGTTTCTATGAGATTTTGATCTTTTTCTATGATTATCTCAGCTCGGTAACGAAAATCCCGGAATTTCCAATCGCCAGAATAGGCGCTTACGCGAAAGAAACACAATGCTAAAAGAATAATTCTTATCAACACCACTTATTCCTTACGTCGTTCAAATTTTGCCCCAATATTCCTTTGCGAATTTCGTCCATAAATTTATTCATGAATCGAATATTATGGATGGTGATCGCGGACAATGCGAGAAGTTCGTTCGCTTTCAGTAAGTAATGCAAATATGCTCTCGAGAAATACCTGCACGTGGAACAGTCGCAGTCCGCTTCAATGGGATTATCGTCTTCTGCATATTCTGACTTTTTTAGATTAATATGCTCTCTGTTTTTGCTGTTTCGATATGAGGATTTTACGAGAGCGCCTCCGTGCCGCGCTATTCTTGTGGGATGAACGCAATCAAAAGTATCGATTCCCAATTCAACGCCTTTTAGAATATCTGAAATACCGCCTATTCCCAGTAAATGAATAGGTCTTGCCATATTCAATCCTTCCATGGCCATTTCCACGACTTCATACATTTGTTTTTTAGATGCTCCCAACGTTCCACCGATGGCTGTCGCGAAAAAAGGATTTTCGTTTGCGAATTCTACGCTGCGCTTTCTCAAATCGCCATATACACCGCCCTGCACAACGCCATAGAGGGCCTGTGAAAAATCATTTCTCCGCATAAATTCATCCAGGGATCTTTTTTCCCAACGATGAGATCTTTCCATGGATTGTTCCGTGTATTTTTTATCACTGTGATATGGTGTACATTCGTCAAAAGAAACAATTAGATCTGCTCCCAAATTCTGTTGCGCTTCAATAGATTTCTCCGGTGTTAGGAGTTGTAAATCGCCATTCCAGTAGGATTTAAAAAACGCGCCTTCTTCATTTATTTTTACCAGAGTAGCCGTGCTGGAACGTTTTCCTTTTATTTCATCTGCAATCGAACCATGACCTAAGCTGAATATTTGAAATCCTCCAGAATCCGTCAGCAGCGGACCTGACCACCCTATAAATTTGTGTAGAGATCCACGTTTTTTTATATGCTCGGAACTCGGATAAGAAAACAAATGATAAGTGTTGGATAACACAATCTGCGTTCCAGCCTCCTGCAGTTGCTGCGGAGAAACTCCCTTAACGCTAGCTTTAGTTCCACAAAAAATAAAAGCTGGAGTTTTTATTGACCCATGCGGAGTCTCTAAAACGCCTAACCTAGATTTTTCCCATGAACCGATAATATCAAACCTAAAGTTTCTATACATGAAATTTTCTCAGAATTACAACGCCGAATAATTTTACAAGAGGAACGCATGAAACGACAATGATTAATCTGATGGTATAGGTAATAACAATGTAAGTTTTCCAGAGAGATGATAGACTCACAGGATTTTCCGCCAAAATCACCCAGGCAAGAAAAGAAAAAATACAGTTATCTACAAGAGAGGAAATTGCCATAGAAATAAACGATCTTCCGGACACATATTTACCATTTGTTAGTTTTTTCAATGCAGAAAAGATATATATATCAGCGTATTGACCTATTATATAGGATACTGCACTGGATATAAAAATCGGAAAACACGGAGAAAATATATTCTTTAATTCCTGATGTAGATTTATACATTCGGAGTGGGAAATTACCGGATGAAGAATGGTAATTTTCATGATAAGCGAAAAAAATAAATAGCATAAAAAACTAAGCCAGACGCATTTTTGCGCGTTTTTCGCTCCATAATATTCCATAAGAATATTATCAACGACAAAAATCGTAGAAAATAACACGGTGCCGAGGGCAACTGGATTATCGATCCTGGAATATTTAGTGAGCTTTAGAACTTGTATGTTTGCAGCAATAGTGGCGATGGCTGAGTAGGCGAACAGACCTGTCTTTCCCCAAAAATCTGCCATTATAAAAATGGTGCAAAAACAAATAATTACCGTAAAGATGCTCAGGAATTCCGGCATGTTTTAGACCGGTTCATATTTTTCTTTAAGAGTAAAAACTGATTCGGTAGCCGCCACTCTTTTGTCGGCGGTTATCACAACAATGTTCGATAGTAGTTGAAAAAATCCCAATAACGCATCGCTAAGTTTATTTTGGCGGTAATTAAAATTATATGAGAGAAACTTGACTTTTTTATTGATTCCCCAGATATTGGATATATGAAAGGCCGCTTCGACAATATCTGAAACAACCGTTTTCAGCGACCGAACTTCCCTTTGAAATTCACTAGAGTTACGCTTGCCAAACGCAACTGTGAGCAATTTACCATCCTGTTTTAGAATACGAAAGATTTCGTCCAAAAATTTTGCATTTTTATTAAAAAATTCCAAATAGTGATTTATCACAACCACCTCAAAAGTATTGGGTGCAAACGGCAGAGCATTAACGTTCACCATTACGGTTTTAAACGGACGAATTTTTGGCCAATGAGTTAGCGGATACGTACTCGGAACTGCATAGTACAACTTACCGTTATCTAAATGATCAAGGACAGCGTCTTTAAAACCCAAAATCAAAACGCATTTGCCGGATACGGCACCTCTAAGCTCCCGCAATACGCTTGAAAGTACGGCAGCTGTGAGATTACTATAGATGAATTCATTGTGAGAAGAAAATTTAACATGCTCCATGAGTCATTTATATAATACTTCCAGCAAATGATCTAGTTCATAAGGATTGCCTAATAAGTATAGCAAGATGCAGAAAATCTGTTTGTTTCTTTCAGTGAATAAGGTTGCTGTCAGTAGCACTAGTTGTGGTCAACATTTTTATTGAAAATTCAGAGATTTTGCTTAATACTATCTATCTTTACTGTACAATCCCTTGATTTGGCAATTTCTCTTGCAATGCGCCTAACTATATGATATCTTTACTAAATTTTTATATTCGAAACATCAGGTGAGCAAACTGTTGCAGCGAGGTGATGATAGAGGTGCTGAGGTGATGATAGAGGTGCTGAAGCTTGTTTACGCCTGCAGCTGCTTTTGTTTGTGTGATACTGTTGAGTCGCTGAATCGTGAGATTAGAAATCTGACGGAACGCGTTTTATCAGAAGATGCTGCTGCTAGAATGAAATCCATGAAAGAACTTAGATCGCTGCTGGAAATCAAACGCGAGCCGGTAGATCGCAGGATTAAAAGTTTGACGAAGCGTATTCTGTCGGAAAACGCCGATGCCAGAGCGAAATCCCTGAAAGAGCTTAGATCGCTGTTGGAGTACGAACGCAACGAGTCGGTGAATCATAAGATTGAAACCCTGACGGAACGCATTTCATCGGAAGATGTCCGCGCTAGAGTGGAGTCGTTGAAGAAAGTTAGGTCGCTGTTGAAATCTCAGCGCTGGAGGTTTCAAGGTTTTTATGTCGGGCTTGGAGTAAGTCGCAAGTATACCAAGGATAACGTTTATTGCCCGATATCCGAGTCAAATCCTGCGCCTGTTGTTGTCGCGCCTATTGTGCTTGGTGGAGGGGGGCGGGGGGGGGGTGCGCCTATTGTAGTGCCGCCTCCACCTCTTGCTATTGTGCCTACTAATCCTGTGATTGTGGCCAATATGGCTGCTACCGCTGGAGCTGCTGATGGCGGCGTTCTCGCTGGTAATGTTGCTACGAGAGTTGCAGACGCCGATCTACTCGCTGCCGCCATCGGCGCTGTCAGTGCTGTACCTGGCGCTACTGCCGCTGCTGACGCCGCCGTTGTCGGTATGAATGTTACAGTTGATTTTCTTCGGGTCGCCTCGTATCGCGCTGCTTACGCTGTTGAAGCTGGAGCCACACCTACTGACGCTACTATTGTCGCTGTTGCTACTACTGTTCGCGACGCTGGTGTTGCCGGCGTTGCCACTACGGCTGATCAGATCACCAAGGCCATCGCTGCCGCTGCTATTGCTGCTGACGATGTTGATAGAGTGGGCTACCCTCCTGGTAGAGCCGCTGACGCTGCTGTCAACGTTGTCGACAGGTGATCATAGAAATGGATTCATAGTGTTGGGAATTAAGTTTGGAGAGGATAGTTGTAAAAAAATAGATATTGATAAGTACGTCAACACCAATCTGAACGCGTTAATTGTCAGATGGGTAGAGGAGGTGTGACATTCCCGATTACAAGCGGCTAATACCATTTCTACCATTTCCCTCTCCGTAAATTAATATATGATAATTCACAGTAATACTCAATAATAAAAAAATATAAAAAAGGTGTTGACATCATGTTATTTAATTTGGTCAATAAAGTAAGGAAAGGAAACTGAAATGGGAAAAGAAGATAAAGTAATCGAGGGGAATAAAGAGATAGAGAGCAAATTGAAAAAGCTGTGCGAACTAAAAAGCCAACTCAACGTTTTAGAAAAGGAAGTCAAAGAGCTTCAAGATGAGATTTGCTCTGAAATGGACGCTAGAGAAGCGGAGGTGGTAATCGATAAGAACGGAGAAAAACTTTGCAGCTGGATCACGACCTATTCCAAAAGATTGGATACGACAGCTTTGAAGCAAAGCTCTCCAGACGTTTATTTGAATTATCTAAAGGAAAGCGCTTACAAGGTGTTTAGAGTTGGGGCGAGGTGACTACCCCTCTTTTTTTCATCACCATACGAAATCGTTAGCGTCTACTTCGCCGTTTACGTCTAAGTTTCCCTGGACGCTGAGTTTTCCGTGCTCTCCTTGAACTTCGCATCCTTTGATTTTCAGCTCTCCATCCTGAATGTCTACGTCGCCTTTTGTGACGTCAATACC
>JAITDT010000001.1 GCA_031282425.1 Holosporaceae bacterium
AGACGCGATTTGTGTCGCCGTCACAGGAGCTCAAACTCATGATTCCAAAGTGACCGAGGAGATGATGAATTTTCTGAATCTTGACGAAATCAGGAGATTTGTTGCGGATAAAGCTTACGACAAAATCAGAGTTTTGAAAGAAAATGATGCTAAAATTCCAAACAAAAGAAATAGGAAGAATCCATTTAGACTCGATAAAACCATCTACAAATGGCGATATCGAATTGAAAATCTCTTACAAAAGCTAAAGAAAAACAGAAGATTGTGCGATTACAAACTCGATTGCACTGGCATTCGTCGCTAGCGCTTTTGTTAAAATGGAGGTTCGTTAATGGTGCTTAATTCAGATGCTGTGACACCTTTTCCACCAATTTGCATACTATCAAAATTCTGTCAAAAAACCAATCCCGCGGCTCTTAACTTTTTCCTAACATTTTTATGGGACAATTACGCAGATGTAATTTTATGACAACTGGAGAATCTAAACCTATGTCTCTGCGGACAAATAAAAATGACTTCCTGACGCGTGGGGGGGGGGGGGGCAAGCCTCTCTGGCTGAGGCGATTTTTGCACCTGGATTGGCAAGACAGTAGCAAAAATCTCGACAAAATTGCTTTTTTAAGAAGAATTTGTCATGGAGATCCCGATAAAATTGCTTCCTTAAGAAAAACCTATCATGGAAATCTCAGTAAAATTTTCTCTTTTGGGAATGCTTGCAATTGTCTCAAAAAGTCTCTTTTTCGTTTCATAAAATTCCTCTTTGGGCGCAGGAATTTCCAACTGCGGAAGAAATCCTCCGGCGCGACGTTCGTAGAAAGCGCGCTTGTCGTTGCTCTAGTGGTCATTACAGCCATCGGTGGTTTGGGATATCTGGGGCAATCTTTATTCCGGGATTCTTATCTTTTTTTAGTGTTCTATAAACTGCCCTCATCCATTCACCTATATTGTTAGTGAACTTCTTTTTTGAAGAAAAATTTATATGAAACTTAAATTCATCAATATCTGTAAGAAAAACAATAAGATAAATCGTTAGCCAATATAAATTACTTCTTCAAAAAATAAAGTCCTAACTAGCAATCAAAAATAAAACAGCAATTGTAACATATATAGTGCTCGATTTTATTGCTACTTTTATTCGAGTGCGCCGCTAGCAACGAAGAATTTCATATGGTCGCGAATATTGTGTACGCGAAGGTAATCCATTTTTTTTTGAACGGCAAAATTCGAAACGGCAATAGTTTCTATATCACGATCTGCGGCAACGGTGTTGGAAAAGCCGGAAATAAATGATTTTCGTGAATGAGCGAATAATACATTGTATCCCATGCTTTTAATCCGAGAAATATTCTTGATTATTTCTATGTTTTCCCTTCTACTCTTGGCGAACCCTATTCCCGGATCCAGTAGGATGTTTTCTTTTTTTATACCAAGATTTTGCAAATAGCGAGCTCGATTTTCTAGCCATGCAACGTCCATTCCCTGAAGCATTACCACCAATTTCGCATTATTATCGGCAATTAACTTAATGGTATCAGCGCTTAGCTGTGATTTTATATCGTTTATCCATCTTATATTATGTGTTTTTATTGCATACTCTATGACGCTATCGAAGTAGGAATCAATTCCCAAGCAATCGATATTTTTCGTTCTTTCTAAAATCTCCGAAAGGCGGGCAATCTCTTCTGACGGAGAAATTTCCTCATAGCCGGGACGGGTGGACTGCGCACCCAATTCAATTATACATGCTCCTTCGTTATATAGATCAGTTATGCGGATGACGGCAGCATCCTGGTAAAAATATTTCCCACCATCTGAAAATGAATCTGGAGTGACATTTACGACACCCACTAATTTAGGCGATAACACGAAATAATTCAGAGCTCCATAACGATTTGTATCGCATTTGATATTTTTCGGAATTTTATAGGCAACGCTTTCCAGTAAGTATTGAAGAAAATCTCGATTCTTTATTTCTTTGTGAGGAACAGAAAGTTGTTCCGTATCAACTACTTCATTGTTATAGTCGATAATATCTATATCAATAATTCTTGGAGACCAGGACGAAGCATTTGGATCGCGCCCCATTTGTTTTTCTATATTTTTTATGCACTCCAGAAGTGAAAACGGATCAAGAGTGGAATTTCCGCAAATGATCATATTTAGATATGGCCGATTCCAATCGTTACTGGCGTCTGATGGTAAAATAGCGTCGGTTTCAATGACCAGGGAAGATTTTCTGCAATCGAAAAACTCCGATAACTGAGCTATTGCAGTTCTTAGATTTTCAAATCTATTTCCAAGATTACTACCAAGAGCTAGATATATCATTTCACTACCAATCAGCGCAAACAAACGACGCGCTTCCCAAATTTTTAACGGGCGCTACTTTCGTTACCTGGACATGCTTTAGAATCGATGCGTTGTTTAGATATGCGGAAATCTCGTCGTACAGAAATTGCGCCATTTTTTCTATTAAATTAAATTCTGCATTTCTCAATTTATCATCCAGAAAATTCACCAACGCCGCATAACAAATTGTATTCTCAATATTATCAGTCCTGCAAGCGATATTATTTTGGGAAAAGCGTAAGCTTATATGGACATTGACATTGCGCTTTTCCAGCTTTTCCACCGGATCGTTACCTAGAATCACGTATGTTTCGTAATTTGCAATATTAAGCTGCCTTATCATGTTAAGAATCCTTCCTTCAGGATTTTATCTTTCTCTCCACATACTTTGCCCACAGATCTGGACGCTTTTTCATAGTTATTTCTTTGGATCGACATAATTTAAATTCAGAAATCTTTCGATGATTTCCGGACAAGAGCGTTTTCGGAACGGTAAGCCCATTAAAAACCGGCGGACGTGTATATTGATCATACTCCAACAGATGACTTTGAAATGAGTCTTCCTCGATGGAGTTATAGTTTCCCAAAACGCCAGGAAGAAGGCGAACGCATCCTTCAATAATCATCATAGCGGCAGTTTCCCCTCCTAGCAGCACAAAATCTCCCACCGAAATTTCCTCCATTTCATAAAAATCTATAATCCTTTGATCCACGCCCTCGTACCGACCGCAAAGCATCGTTACACCGGGAGCATCGCTAATTTCATGTAAATCCGACTGATTTATCTGCCGTCCCCGTGGCGAAAAATAAATCTTTCTCCATTTTCTTTCGTTTTCCGAAAGAGCGGCAAAAGCTTGTTCAAAAGTACGCGGCGAGAGAATCATTCCGCCACCGCCGCCATATGGCGCCGCATCGATGCGATCTGATTTTACTGGGAATTTCTTCAAATCTATTAATTTCAAATTCCATTTTTTCTGGCAAGCTGCTTTTTTTAAAACCGAAACACCCAAGCTACCAGGGAAAGCGTTTGGGAAAATTGTAAAAACGTTGACCTGCCACATTATTCTTTAAATCCATTAAAAGCTTCCAATGCTATAAATATCTCATTCTCTGCATTAGGAAAATTTTCCGTTGTAAAAGGAACCAGAAATTTCTTATTTTTATGAGAAATTTCCATCAGATCGCCTGCGCCAAAATTCTCAACGTTTGTTATTAGACATTTGATTCTGGAACCGACCACATATGCTTTTTGGCCAACTAAATCATGCGCGTAAAACTCATTTTCCTTCTTGCTTGGTAGATCTATTTTTTTTATATAAAAAAACTCGCCCTTGAAACTCTCCGCCTGCGTCCTTGTATGGATATTTTCCAACGATATCACAGCTTTACCGTTGCTCAGAAATTTCATGACGCGAAAAGAATACTCTTTTCTATCCTTATCATATACTTTTTTATAAGCGCTTAAATTCCTGGAATACGAAGAAACACGTACTCCGCCATTTACTCCGAAGGCACCGACAACGCGGAGAATTACTATCATCCGCTGGCGGAGTCGGAGGCTGCTGCCGCTCGCTGGGCTTGCAGTCGCTCAAGAGCTTTTTTCTTGGGAGCAGATTTTTTAGGAGTCTCTCTCACCACTGCTTTTTCACACAAACCAAGCTTACTCAATAGCGTCGTTACCCGATCAGACAGCTGAGCGCCGACGGAAACCCAATATTTTATCCGCTCCGCATTTGTCGCAACGCGCTCTGGATTATCAATGGCCAGAAACGGGTTATAAAAACCCACCCTTTCCAAGAAAGCTCCGTCTCTGGGATTTCTAGAATCTGTCACCACCATTCTGTAAAACGGTCGCTTTTTTGCCCCTCCGCGAGCCAGCCGAATTTTTAAAGCCACAAACCCCTCCTATGAAAAGCCATATTTTATCAAGGCAAATAACAAAAATCTAGAAAAATCTACATTAGCAATTGTCCAATTAAAATAGATTAAATTTTCATAATCAATAGTTCTAACAATTCATTATTTTACGATGACCACCAATTTTTGAGAAATCTTTTTTGAAATTTCCACAGTTTTATGAAGTGTGGTTGTTACAAAATTCACCAATATTCCTCGCCATCATCGGCACAGACTCCTTTTAAAGAAGGATACTTTTGCGCAGTTCTCGCAACAGCCTCCGGCAACCGTTCAGTTCGCTGCGCGAAGTTTGATATGCACTGTTCTCCAATGTTAATAACTATATGCTACCTTCTGTCTTTGATTTTTTCCCCTCCATCGATATCGCGCCTCATAAAATTCCTATTGCGTCGGCGATGAACTCGACCATAATAATTGGCCAATCGGAGCCATTTTGCTGTACCATGGAGACTTCCCTCCGATCTCGTTCAATATGAGATGCGTTGGCCATGTATAACAAGGAGATGCGAAACCGGCTCACTGTAGCAATGCAGAACATTCCACTTACTTAGCCAACTCTCTGCTACGTTTGCTGAAACCCACTTGTCCAATTTGAAATGTTCTGTCTATACTGTGCCGCTTCCGACCATTGCTTATGGAAGCGCACCACACAAGATAGTAATATATGCTTATTAAGTAGAAGAATTAATGACAACTTGAGCATTTTCTCTGATTTATAGTAACATTAGTGGTGTTCGCCAATCGATGCTGTTTTGTAAGGTAATAACGAAGCACGGAATTATACGACTCCAGACAAGTTTCCGATTTTGCTATATGTCGCAGATTGGTATATTCAACAAGAACATTTGCGTACGAAGAATTCCCGTCAGTGCAAACCAATTCTATTTGCCTTTTTTATTTTATTCCAAAATTTCCTTAAAGTTTCCGAGCTTGCATCACCGACCTTAAATCCAGCAAAACGCAGCCGGTTTCTAACAACAGCACTCCAGGATTTGATTGAGTTCTTTTATGTACAAAGCTCATCCATCTCCAGTAGAGGAATCTTTTCTTTCTCTCC
>JAITDT010000026.1 GCA_031282425.1 Holosporaceae bacterium
TTTTCCGATGAATTGTGTGCTTTGTCTAAACAAGTAAAAACTCTTGCAGATCAAGCGCACAAATTTGGATTTAGATGAGTTTGAGAGAAAGGATGAAGATGATTACGATTAAGGACTGGAATGAGCGAGTGGCCCACCTAGAAATGGCAGAGCAAAATCATGACAGACTTTTCATATTTCATAGGAATAGACGTTTCGAAAGAAAAAGTAGATATCTTTTTCACGAAAAACGGTCGCTATTACTCCGTATCCAACGATGAATTAAGCGTAGAGAAGGCATTAAAAAAATATACTTGCAACTAATAGACGAACAGGATAGATTCTATGGTTGTTGGGCGATTCCTTCGACATTGATCATTACCACGGATGAGTATAGCGACAGTTTTTATTGGTTAGGTGGACATTCTACGTGAAAATTATCACTTTCAAATGTTATTTTAATCTTCTCGCAATCTGCTGAAATTCGTTCCCTATAAACTTCGGTACCGTGATATTTTGCAAAAATAATCCCCGCTAACGGGGTCATATTGTCAGCGGGATAGTCCAATTTTTTCCATGGCATAATTCGTTTCTTTGCTACTAATTCCCACTCAAAAATTTTCATTTTATCCGGATGGTCTTTTGTTAACTGCTTTATGTGCCGAAAGTACTCTTCCGCTGACATTTTCATCAGCTCCTCGAGCAATTCTTTTTCATAAACGATCACGATATGCATTTTTACAGCGCCGTTATTATTCATGTTTTCCTCTACAGATAGCATGACTTCTTCTAAGGCAAGCCCTCCCTTTGAGGAAAATATTTCACCAAAAAATGAACTTTTGGAGTCAGAAAGAGTTTTTAGCGATGATGCTGCAGACATGGCCATTACCCCATTAATGGCCATGGCTGTTACATCGACGTTTACGCACAAAAAAGCAAATAGAAAAACGACTTTCTTCATTTCGTCTGTACCTAAGATCGCATCTTAGAAAATGAATTGTTAAAAAGGAGTTTAGAGCATTTCTTTTATTAGCGGGCGGAGAGTAAAATTAAAAAAGATTGTCCGTACGCCTGGAGCGTGGCTCTTGCCGATAATGGCAACAAGATATTCATCTCTAGTGATATGTACGGTGGATACTCGGAATTGAATGTCGGAATTGCGTCGCAAATCACCGTATTACGAATTGTCTATCCAGTTATTCTTAGCCGTCACTATTGGCAGATATCTCTACTATGAAATAGAAGACGGAGTATCGTTCGTCGACTACCAGAGCATTAAGATTTTCGACAAACCGCTGGTAGCGGTGCTATTTTAAATCAAAAAATTCACGTTGTGGATTCAGCTTAGACAATCCCAGATTTTTTCTGCTTTAAAGAAGACATTAGGAGGCCGCAGCTGATCATAAACGTAATCATCGAGCTTCCTCCATAAGATAAAAATGGTAATGGAATGCCCACAACGGGGAGAAGTCCGATGGCCATGGCAATATTCACAAAGACATGCGAAAACAACAACATTCCAAGCCCGTAACATAACAGTTTCGTGAATTTATTTCGGAAGATGGAGGCCACCCAGAAGAAATAGTAGCAGATGAGTATAAACAAAAAAAGCACCGTTAGACTTCCGGCAAATCCAAATTCTTCTGCGATGGTGGTGAAAATAAAATCCGTATTTTTCTCGGGCAAAAAATTTAGTTTACTCTGAGTTCCCTGCAGAAAGCCGCGCCCCCATAGACGTCCAGAACCGACCGCAATTTTAGATTGCAAAATATGGTATCCGGCTCCCAGCGAATCTCGGTCGGGATCAACAAACGTCAAAATTCTATTCCTTTGATAATCATGAAGAAAAAACCATCCAAGGGGACATAGCAAAAGACATGATCCAATAATAGCGGCGAAGATTTTTGGAGGAAATCCAGCTAGAAATATAATCCCCGCACCGGTGCAAATTATTAGAGCCGCAGTCCCCAAATCTGGTTGTTTGAATATTAACAGTGCCGGAAGCAGTACAAAAAAGATGGGAAAAATATGGCTTTTAAATTCCATTGTCTCTATAAAAGACAGCATGGAATAGTATCTAGCCAGCGCAAAAATTATGGTTAATTTCATAAATTCCGACGGTTGAAACGCGAAAAAGTATAAATCGATCCAGCGCTGCGCTCCTAGTTTGGTAATTCCAGCCAGATTGGCAATCGCAAGTGAAACAAGTACAAAAGCGTAAAGCAGATAGGCATAATTATTCCAAAATCTAAAGTCTGTGAAGAATATATATGCCGCTAAAGCAATGCCAAGAAAAATTCTCATGATGTGACGCAGCGCTTGCCCTTCCCATAAACCGCCGGAAGCGCTGTATTGTCCTAGAATGCTTATTAACAGCAAAAAGAACAGTAACGCCAGGAGAATTTTCGATTCATTGGGGAAAGAGCGTTTCATTTTTCCATTATCCTATCAAATATCTTACGAGCTACTGGAGCCGCGGCAACAGAGCCTCCGCCTCCATGTTCCACAAAAACCGCAACTACATAGCGAGGAGTTTTAAATGGTGCGCATCCAATAAAAAAAGCGTGATCTCGTAATTTCCATGGTAATAGCTTTTGATCCATTCCAATCTCTGAGGGCTTGATTTTTCTCACCTGTGAAGAACTAGTCTTTCCCAAAATCCCATAATCTGTCCTGCACGATCCCGCCGCCGTTCCGGAAATACAAACCTGATATAACGCGTTCTTTATAATTTCTATACATTTCCCGTCGATCGGCGCCATTGCAATATTTTTTTTTCTACCTTTAATTAACGTCGGAGCAAAATTATAGTTTCCCGAGCAGAGCTTTCCCAACATGACAGCCGACTGCAGCAATGTCGCCAGAAGCGCCCCCTGTCCTATTCCGGTAATCATAGTTTCATATGGTTTCCAAGAGGTTCCGTACCTTAAAAATTTCCACTTTTTGGAGGGTAACAGTCCAATATTCTCATTTGGAAATTCAATGCCAGTTTCGGTTCCAAAACCTAATTTTTTAGCATATTTTACTATAACATCTATTCCTAATTTTTTTGCAACTTCAAAAAAATAGCAATCGCAGGAAAGCCTCAAGGCATCGCAGAGATTTATGTTTCCATGTCCCCATCTATTCCAACAATGGAAAACGTGATCATCTAATTTTACTCCGCCGGAGCAAAAAATTTTATCCATCGGAGATATGATCTTTTCGTTGAGCGCTGCAAACGCGACGACTATTTTGAAAATTGATCCCGGAGGATAGGAACAACCGACGACGCGATTTATCAGTGGGAATAACGGATCGTTTACAATGGACTGCCATTGGGATTGCGTCATTTGATTGGAAATAATATTTGGATCAAAATCTGGAATTGATACCATCGCCACAACTTCACCGTTTGATATGTCCAAAACGACGGCGGCGGCGGCTTTTTCTACCGATAAAAGATCATAAATATATTTTTGTAGTTGAGAATCAATGCTTATGACAATGTCATTTCCTGCTGTCGGTTCCTGTGAATCAATAATTCTAACTTTTTTCCCAACAGCGTTCACTTCTATTTGCAAATTACCGGCTTTTCCAGCCAATCGATCATCGAAAATAGCTTCGACGCCGGTTTTTCCCACGGGAATTTGTAAACTACCTCCACTTTTTGATATATGCCCAACTACATGACCGAACCCCAGTGGCATCGGATAGTGACGCGCATGTATGTTTTCCACAGATACGCCATTTAGTCTAAATAAAATCATTGACAATTTGGAATACTCTTCCCAAGACAAATCATCCTTTATAACGACAAAAGAAGTTCTTTTTTTCCGGAGTCGTGCGATGCGAAAATCATCTTCGTCATTCAAATAGATGCATTGTCTTAGGAGATCTATATTTTCGTTGAATTTTTTTTCATTACATTGCTCCATTACCAATTTATATTTGCACATATTCCCGGCGATTACTTTTCCGTCCGCCGTCATGATGCGTCCGCGTCGCGGTAAAATTGGCAATAATCTAATTCTATTTTTATTTGAAAGTAGCACATATTTTTCTGCGCTACCTATCTGCAATCTATATAGATTAAACGCCAATACGGCGCTCAAAAATAGAATTATACCAAAAATAATTTTCGCTCGAAATTTTATGCAATTTCCTGATTTATTATCATCAAACATGATAAGCACTTTCCCGCGTAATGCAGAAAAAACGATAGATCGAATGAATCAACAATGCATAAAATATTTGTATGCCATTGGAACAAACGTCGTAGTTGTATCCCAAAAAACTTACCAACATAAATGAAAGAAGCTTCGCGCAGCACAGAAATAAAAAAAGGCGTCCAGTATTAATTTTAAAACTTTGAAAAGCAGGTCTATATTGGCGCGAAAGAAAATAGAAAACCACCAGCTGCGCCGGGCTAATTCCTACAAAAGCATATGAATATACGTCCCAAAAGATAGAAATCAAAAATATAATCAAAGGGTCGATATATTTTTTTTTATAAAAATTGGAAACAAAAATTCCGAAATACATCAATCCTTCAGTTAAGCCAGTGAAAAGAAAAGATATTACAATGAGAAAAATCAATAGCTTAGGTTGACTTGTTTTTTTCGTCTGCAACTTATTCTCTCTTCAAAACGATTGCGTATTTTAATGAATTGAAATTTACAAAAGACTGCACCATAAATTTTTCATCATTTTTAACAATTTTTCCGACCGAAATACCTTCCGGTATTCCATACCCAGACGTTTGGACAATATCTCCTTCCATTATGGGAATATCTTCATGAATTGTCGATATATATAATTTGTTAGAATTGCCACCTGTCATGATGGCATTAACTTGTCGCTCCCCTATTTTTACGGGAACGCATGAATTGATGTCGGTAATTAGCAGAACGCGGCTCCAATCATTATAGACTTCAATGATTCTCCCTATCAGTCCTTCGGAATTTTTCACAACGTCGTTCACAGCTGCGCCGTCGCGTTCCCCTACGTTTAGTATGAAAGACTGCGTAAAATCATTGGAAAAGACACCAACTATACGAGCCACAGCTATGACTGGAACTGTTGATTCTTTCAGTTGTAGTAATTTTCTTAGCTCATCATTTTCGCGGCGTAAATCTTTCAAATGTTCCAGCTCTTCACGCAACGCGATATTGGTATTGTGTAGCTGGATCAAAACTCCATCTACATCGTTGGACATAAAGTAGCGGAAATTCGAGTAATTTCTTTGAAAAATGTCGCAGTATCGATCTAGCGCGACCGCCATGGAATTCACAACGAATCTGAATCTTTCAATAAAGACGTTGCCAATCTCCGTATGAAAAAAGGCGATGATTCCAAAACAAAGCACCAAACCATATGCTATTTTTTCCCTTCTGAAACGCCTAAAAAGAGCAAAAAAAACTCCATTTTTCGCTATCTTCTTACGCATTTCCGATTCGTCGCACCTCTATTAATATGCCCGCAATAATACTTTCTTCAAAATATTCAATTCTTCTAAAGTTTTTCCTGTACCGATAGCTACGCATAGAAGAGCGTCATCTGCGACAGAAACCGGAAGACCGGTCTTTAGGCGAAGGAGTTCATCTAGCCGAGTCAATAGAGAACCTCCACCAGTCATAACAATTCCCTTATCCACAATGTCGGCGGATAATTCTGGAGGTGTGTTTTCAAGCGCAAATTTTACGGCCTCCACTACCGCCGCAACCGGCTCAGACAAACTCTCCACAATTTGACTTTCGGTAATTTTTATTTCTTTGGGTACGCCTCTAACCAGATCCCTTCCTTTGATGGATATGGAGCGATCTTCTCCCTTTGCAGGATTGGTGGCCGCACCCACTTCTTTTTTTATTCTTTCTGCAGTTGTATCCCCAATTAGCAGATTATGGGTCTTCCTTATATAGTTTACGATGGATTCATCCATTTTATCTCCACCGACTCTTACGGAATTTCCGTAAACTATGCCGCCCAAAGACAACACTGCGACTTCAGTTGTGCCTCCTCCAATATCTACAATCATCGATCCAGTGGGTTCGGTAACCGGCAATCCAGCTCCGATAGCGGCAGCCATGGGCTCTTCGATCAAAAACACGCGTCGAGCTCCAGCACTCTCTGCCGATTCTTGGATAGCTCTTCGCTCTACGGCGGTCGCTCCTCTAGGGATACAAATAACTATTTGCGGACTCACGAAGCTTTTTCTATTGTGAACCTTCCGTATGAAATATTTTATCATTTCTTCGGCCACGTCAAAATCCGCAATAACTCCATCTTTCATCGGACGAATTGCGGTAATATTTCCAGGAGTTCTACCGACCATGAGTTTAGCCTCTTCGCCGATGGCCAGAACGCGTCTCTTTCCACCGTCGTCGGCAATAGCCACAACCGAAGGTTCGTCCAAAACAACGCCTTTTCCCTTCACGTAAACCAATGTATTGGCTGTACCAAGATCGATGCCTATATCTGAAGAAATTAACCCACGCAAATATGAAAACATAAAACGACTCCACAACTACTTTATCCGTACAAAAGATATAGTTTTTTTTTCTGTCGCTCAAGAAAAGATTCACATTTAAAAAATTAATACTTTATAATGCATTTTCGCGTTATGGATAATGACTTCGGCGGAGTTTTTATGGAGCGGTTTTCACTTATTCTAATGTGTTTTTGCATTCTTCCTTTTTCGACCTACGGTTTTGCGGATGGCTTCGACACGCAATCAGAGTTGGAAGACGTTTTTACCGAAGTTTACGCCGCGCATCAAAATTCAACTCCAGCTTTTCACATTTATACCGCTCCGGCTAATGATTATGATGAAGTTGCCAAGCGACTAGCGGGTCTTTTCATAGAACCATATGATAAAAAACAATTGAATTATGCAAAATCCGTAAATGCCCAATGGGAAAAGCTCAATGCTGCCAGTTTATCCCACATACCAGCCTGGAGCGCGGCACATCTATCCTATTTTCTTCCGCAAAATACAACAACATTGTATTATCCCTTCGGCGGCCCGGATATAGCCTATGCCTTGGCCTTTTTCCCGCACATGAATAACTACATTCTTGTAGGACTTGAGCCGATTGGAGCTTTCGATAACATAAAAAAAACTATCGCAAATCCATCGACACTACCTGCTCTAGAACGCGCTTTTTCCTCGTATTGGAAAAAGGGATATTTCATTACCTCGGAAATGATGACGCAACTTTCCAACCGGGACATTCGAGGAGCGTTATATCTAATATTAATCGGGCTAGCTCGAAATGGATGTGTCATTAACTTTGTGGAAGATCTCTCGATCGATCCTTCCGGCCAGGCAGTCGCTCGCCAGGATAAGATGCTACCTTGCGTTAGGGTCGTGTTTACTCCTCCCGGTAAGAATTCTCCCCAAAATGTGTACTATGTGAGGGCGGATCTCACTAACATAAACGAAAAATTGGCTCATTTGATGACTTTTGTAAAACGTGCTCCTTTTGTGACTTTAATAAAGAGCGCCTCCTATGTTTTACACGATCAATGCGCATCGCAGATGAGAGCATTTCTGCTGACAAACTCTTCTGCAATACTACAGGACGATACGGGCATTCCCTTTTGCTATCTCTCGTCAACTCATCAAATATATCCATTTGGAACATATAAGAAACCCGCTCTGAATGTATTCAAACACTTCCTACAAAAAGATCTGCAGAACTTTTTCTCTAATCACAGTACCGTTGCCATTCCTTTTAAAATAGGCTACGGATTCAATCAGGATGATCGTAATTTGATCTTGGCATTGCCCGTGAAAACAGATGAGCACTAATCCCATTTAGGAAACGCAATAACACGACAAGTCTATATGCTAATATAATAGTACATACGTTTGCAAAAGTCAAGAGTTTTTTGAAAAAACAAGTGAGATGTACTAAAGGGCAAAGAATAGGATTATAGATAGCATCGAGTAAAAACTCTGAATTTTCAACAAAAGTGCCAATCGCAACTAGTACTGCTGGCAGTAACATAACTCATTGAAAAAAACAGCAAATTTTTCGTGCCTTACTATACTTTAGCAATCCTCCCCCCCCCCCCCTCCCAAAAAAATAGTCATTCATTTACCGGTTAGATTTCTGTATTTTTTTGACAACGCATAATGAGTCTCAACTGTATACGCGGAAATCATTATTCAACTCATCCTCCCAATGTTGGGAAATCATAGTCTTCTAACTGATCTAATGTTAGTGCCGATCCGAAGGTTGCTCTGAAGTTCATCCAGATGAATTGCATCACGAACCTTTATATCTACTAGTAAATCAAAAAATTCAACGGATCTGTGCTCCATTTTCAAATTGATTATATGAGCTCCTGTAGAGCTGATAATGTTGGTTATGGTGGCAAAACTATTGGCTTCGTTAAGCGTTCCTATGCACAATCTGGCGACAAAGGAATTATCAGTATCATCTCTATTGTCGCTCCATTTCACACGCACCATAGTGGAGCCACTTTTTTCTATACGATTGCAGCTGGTGGTGTGTACAACGAGCCCCTTTGGCGGTGCAAAGATGCCGATGACCTTGTCTTTTAAAATCGGATTGCAGCATTCGGCATAGTGCACTGCTATGCCTGGGAGTAGATCCGTTAAAAGTAGATGGTTTTCACAAATCGTTATCCAGTCTTCTGACTTGAGGAAAAGATCCCGAACTCTGTCAAGAGGAATAATACCTTTTCCGAATTTATAATAAAACTCGTCAAACGTAACGCAAGAAAATCTATCTAGAGATATGGAATCTTCAGTAAAATGAATATTCGCTAATGAAAAAAGGTACGTTATTAGTCGCGATCCCAATGTTATAAACTCTGCCTTTTCATGCACTTTTATGAATTTCTTTATATTGGATTTTGCCTTACCAGAAATAGCGAAGCTTTCCCAAATCGCCTCTGGGTGATGATACGGTGAAGTTATAATATCTACTTGATCACCATTGTGGAGAACAGTACAAAGAGGCGCGATTTTATCATTGATTTTCGCGCCGGCACAGGTATTACCAACGGTTGTATGAATTCCGTATGCAAAATCAACGGCGGTCGCTCCATAGGGCAATATTACTAAATCTCCTCTAGGAGTAAAGCAAAAGACTTCATTTTCGAACATTTCCAGTTTGGAATGAGTCATTATATCTTCGGGGCTTCCGGCATTTTGTAGAATGGCAGTCAGGTTTTTAGTCCATGCATAGTTTGCGGATTTGCTTTTTCCTGGAAAGATATCTCCGCTCTTATAAAACCAATGCGCAGCAATACCTTCTTCCGCCGCTCGATGCATTTCTGCCGTTCTAATTTGAATCTCCATAGGCTGCTGAAACGAACCAATCACGCTAGTATGCAAAGATTTATAATTATTTATTTTGGGAACGCTTATGTAATCTTTAAATCTACCGGGAACAATTGGGAAATGCGTGTGTATTACACCCAATGCCTGATAGCATTGCTGTACCGACTCAACAATCACTCTAAACGCTATAATATCATTTATTTGTTCTAACGGCAAATTGCGCTTCTGCATTTTTTTCCATATGGAGTAGGCTTTCTTTTCACGACCACTTATATTGGCGTCAATGCTGGCATTCTCGAAAGTTTTTTTCAATTCGTCTACAGTATTTGCAATAAAATTAACGCCTTTGTTTCTAATTTTATCTAATTTCCTAGAAATAGCTGAATATTCGTCTGGGTGAAGATTATAAAAAGCTATATCCTCTATTTCATCCTTTACGATACTCATTCCCATACGTTCCGCTAACGGCGCATAAATTTCCAAAGTTTCCAGCGAGATCTTCTCCTTTTTTTCTATGGATTGTATATAATTTAAAGTGCGCATGTTACTTAGTCTGTCCATGAGTTTTATAATTAGTACCCTAATATCGCATGATATGGCCAAAAGGAATTTTTGAAAATTTTCCGCTTGATTTATTCTGCGGGGAACATAGCTGATTTTCGATAATTTCGTAACACCATCTACCAGAAAAGCAATCTCGGCGCCGAAAATCTCCTCTAGCTCTTCAAGATTTACAGAAGCGTCTTCTAGAACGTCATGCAATAAACCCGTAACAACAGTCGATACATCAAACTTTAGTTCTGCCAAGGATCTAGCCACTTCCAGTGGGTGATAAAAATATGGAGCGTCGGAAGCTCTTCGCTGGGTTCCATGGGCTTCCATGGCAAATATATAAGCTTTTCTTATCAACTCTGCATTTGCGTCCGGATTGTATTCCTTAACCAGACTTATCAACTCTGATGAAGTAAGCAAAAGTCACCTAAAAACAGAAACTTCTTATAAAATATACTTGCTTATATTAATCTGGTAAACCATTTTAATTTCTTATATCTCCAGTAAATGACTAAAGAATTTATCACGCCAGTAGCCATAAGCAGGAGGTAGGTAATTCGAATTGTCGTTAAATTACCAGTTGCATACAGAATTGCTGTTGGAACAACGCAGCCCAGCCACAGCGTCGCAAGCTCCAGGTATACAGGAAACTTCGTATCTCCGCCGGAATTCAATATGCCACAGATAAGATAAAATATACCATCTGTGAATAATAGCATCCATATGCTAACAAATATAAATCTGAATTCAGTGTACAAATGTGCCACTCCTTCAACTCCATCCATGAACCAGAGCATAGAATCCTGATAGAAAACTAGCGGTATAGAAAAAATGATACACATAATAAAATTAATACCCAGAAACAGTTTCAATAGTTTTTTTATTGCTGGTAGATTGTTTTCACCAATAAGATTTGCGCTCATTGAAGAGATTGCGCGCCCGCATCCGTCGGCAAAAAATATAAAGATGACCCATACATTGACTGCAAAGGATTCTATAGTTGCCAGATCTTTAGAAGCATAGTTAAAAAGCGACAAAATAACAAACCACGCTAGAAGCGATAGCGTTTTTCCAAAAGACAAAGGTAGTCCGATTTTTATACAATCGAAAAATAATTTTTTCCGAAATTTATTATCATGAGTGTTGTACAGTTTTCTGTTGGTTTTATTTAGGAACATGCAAAACAAAACAAGCGCGCTAATCATCTCGCTAACAACGGTTGCTATTGCCGCTCCAACGATACCCAGAGGGGCAAAAAATCCATCGATTCCAAAAATCAGACAAATATTCAATAGAAAATTCAATATATTTGCCGTAAAAACTACCGCTATCACAATGAAACTTTCGCCGCGCCCGACGAAGAAAGAACTCAATGCTGCAGAAATTGACTGCAATCCGGCAAATGCCATGATGATTCTCAAGTATTTCGTTCCATCTTCTCTATAGTATTCGGGAAATATGCCAAAGTGATGACAAATCATCGCCAACAGTACAAACGCTAAAAAAGAAAGAAGCCCGAGATATACCATCTGCCACGATGGCCATCCGATTTTTTTATATTCGCCGAGACCGTTATATTGTCCCACGAAAACAGTGGCAATCTGGGCGATACTTATGACGATATAGCTTATCATTGCAACAAAATTTCCGGCCAGGGCTGCGGCGTTCATAGAATCTACGGAATAATGAGCTAGTACCATGCGGTCCACGTTGAACATCAAGCTTGCCGATAGCGACGTAAGCACCATTGGGATGGTAAATTTCAAAACCTCCCGGACGCTGTGTTTGCAATTTTGCATGACTTATTCTCGAAAATTATCTATTTTAGGAAGATAGATTATTAATTGAACGGCGGCAAACATGAAAATAGGAATAGTCGGTATTACTGGAAGAATCGGAAGCCTGCTATTGAAAATTATACCGGACGCTGAAAAAAACGGTGGAATCTCTAGCATAACTTCTTCGGAGAAGTTGATAGAAGTAGTTGGCAGCAGCGACGTGCTGATAGATTTCTCAACTCCTTCTTGCACATTAAATGTTATGGCCGTTGCGTCGACGAGTAAAGTACCGATTATCTCTGGAACAACCGGATTTTCAGAGAAGGATTTTAAGCGCGTTAGAGAATTTTCTCAAATAATTCCGCTACTGCATAGCAGCAACTTTAGCGTGTGTATTCATCTAATGGCCATTTTTATTGATAGATGTGCAAATATTTTGTCAGATTTCGATTTTAGCATCATAGAAAAACACCACAGGCGCAAGAAAGACTCGCCATCCGGGACGGCGCTATTCTTAGCCAAACAAACATCGAAAAATGCTCAAATTGTCTCGCTGCGAGAAGGAAATATCTTTGGTGAACACACTTGCGATTTCGCTGGTGAAAATGAAATTTTGTCCATGACTCATCATGTTTTCAATCCGGAAGTGTTCGCAACAGGAGCACTAGCATGTGCGCGATGGATCATGGGGAAACCTCCAGGGTTGTATTCTATGCGCGATTATCTAGAAAGTAGCAAAGAGGGTAAAAATTATTAATTGTATTTTAACTATAAATGAAGTATATATATGCGAGCCAGTTTTGCGAGGGTGATGTGCGGATTTTATGCAGTCTCTGCTTTATCTTTTTCGCTTTTGTTGTTTCTGCAGAAAATATAGAGGACGATGGCTCTGCGCCGAAGGTCATTGCCGACATTAGCAAAGATGCACAGGATGGCGCTATTTCCTTTGACGGATTTCGCGGGTTATTTGGATTAGGGGTAATGTCCTATAAATTTGACGCTACTGTGGGAGATAGTAATAAATTTACCAACAACAATATTAATTCGTTGACAGGCGTCTTGGGTATGGAGTATGCCAAAACATTTCGTAAAGGTTTTCTGGTTGGCGTAACTGCCGACCTCAGCGTAACAAAAGGTAATAAAGATGGAAGTTGGAAGGATCTGAATAGCGAATACGACCTTCAACGCGGTGAATTTGTTGCCGGAAACAAAACTGGCAAATTGAAAGCTAACGCTATATCTCCATTTGTTGGGGTGAAATGTGGTTATATACTGCCCAAGTTCAAATCAGTTGCCTATGCAAAAATGGGAGTTTCGCAAAATGGTGGCTCCTATCAATATAAGCAAAATAGCATTGAATCTAATGATAACTTTAAAGTCTGCGCTCCTGCTTTCTGCTTAGGGTTTGAAAGAAAGCTTAACTCCAAGTGGGGCGCTTCTCTAGAAGCAATTATTTCCGTAAAAAAGACCTCAAATCGTGAATTGGATGATCTTAAACATAAAACTAGGGCAGGATGTTCCGGTTTTAGGGTGCTGGCTATCTACAGTTCACGCGATGGAGATAATTAGTACAATTTACGCGATAACCTGTTAGCTGTAAGAGCGTACTCTGTGTAATAAGACGTAGCGATTACCGTGATTAGTAGAACGCGTAAACTGGTCTGAGGTTACGACTAACCACTTATTAACCATTCGGCTTCTATGATGATTGAATATTCGATCGAAGAAGGGTGTGGTAATATGTTTCGGTTTCTTAAGATCGTCAAGAAAGCTTTCCGCAAGATTTGTGATAAATTGACTATTTGGCCGAGGGGGTGGGGCAAGTCCCTCCAGCTGAGGTGATTGTGGCACCTGGATTGTCAAGATAGTGGCAAAAATCTCGGCAAAATTGTTTTTTTAAGAAGAATTTGCCACAGAGATCCCGACAAAATAGTCTCTTTAAGAAAAACTGGGTACGGAGAAGATTTTGGCAAAATTTTCTCTTTTAGAAAAGCTTGTAATCACCTCAAGGAGTCTCTTTTTCGCTTCATAAAGTTCTTCTTTCGGCATGGAAATTTTCAGTTGCGAAAAAAATTCTCCGGAGCGACGTTTGTTGAAAATGCACTCATCATTGCTCTGGTGATTATCGCC
>JAITDT010000024.1 GCA_031282425.1 Holosporaceae bacterium
AATCCAATAGAACATTTTTGGGATTGGATGAAAAATAAAGTCAGATATACTGCCCATTTATATGAAACACTAGAACTTGCCGTTATGGCTGCGGTGAATTCTAAGTGAAAATGATATAACATATTGTATATTGATGGAGAAAGTTTTTCACGATAAGTCGGATTTTCGTCTGTGAGTAATATTTTCAAATCATTCTCGTCCAATTTATCCAATCAACTTCCTTAAAGTCTTTGTCTTGTCAGTCTCTACTTCAAATGTATTAAAAATGCTATCCTAAATAGGCACTCTACTCATCAAAATCTGAAAGCGCAGTTTCAAAAAAAAGTCTAATGTCTGATTGGCATGTAGTCCGAAGTATTATTGACTTGCGCAAACGACTCTTCCGGAACTTTAGTACCCTGCGGGAGATGTACTAGCGTAAGATTAGGACACCCATCATGAATATGCCCAAGCAAACGAAGTGTAATCTCCCTTTTTTTGCAATGGATATCTAAGTTGGTAATGAGCTCAGCTATCGAAGGGATTTTAATAGCATCTTCCAGCTCATCTACTGTTACAACAAATATGCCATCGTAGTCATTTAATTTTCTGATATAAAATACGGCTTCAAAGATTTGATCTTGTCTAACGCGTTCTACGGCACCATTTGAAAGAATGGCATTTACATCCTGCCGTGATAACATTGAAAAAAAATTATCCCAATCATCTGGTGGCAACGCTTCTAGTTTCTGTGACAATGCTGATAATCTGACACGATGTTTACTTGACGGGTTCTGCGGCATCATACAATTTCCCTCCGCGAAAAAACACAGAAATAGCGCTGCGGCAGTATAACTATAGTTTTTAAGTTTCATTTTTACCTCCCATTGTTAAGAACTTGCATAAATATCAACTTTTTCTTAAAATAAAGTAAATTTTTTGCAAAAAGCAGACTTAAGGGGGGGGGGGGGGACGAGACAGTTAAAATTTCCAAATATCAATATTTGTCGGATAGGCGATAGCACAGGATTTGTCATGGTAAATCCGTGCTTTCCCCAGGAATTGTGGGTGCTTTGTATAGACGCAGGAAAAAATATTAGCACTTTGGGGAATAAGAATTAATTCCAGCTCCTCTCGCGGTAGTCGAAATCCGAATTTTAGCGCCTTAGACAATGCTTCCTTCAGAGTCCAAGCGACCGTAAGACAATTCAAGTCGTCTGGAACATGGTCGCCGACGGTAATTACAGACCTTAGAGCGTTGATCGCGTTTTTTCTAATGTTTTCAATATCTATCCCAAAGGAAAATTCTATTTTAAAAACGAGGCTTGCGACGATTTCGTTTGTGTGCGTTATGGATGTCGCGTAATAGGAATTTTGAATGACGGGATGACCGGATGCTTCATTTATCACGCTAACATCCCGAAATATCAGCCCATTTGTAAAAAAACTCAGAGCCTTTTTAGTGACCATCCTTCCGCAGTAATACTGTTTTTTTCTTTTCTCCGAGCCGATGGAATATATTTTTTTCAACTCGTCCTGAGACAAATTTTCCCAGTTGTTATTTGAACAAAAATATGATGGGCGTGCAATGGATAGCACACATTTTTCTTCATTTTTCCCAGCGTAAAACGATAATTGAAGACTTTTTATGGAATTCAGGGGCATTACATCATATCATGGCCATACCACCATTAACGTGCAGCACATGACCGGTAATATAGGAAGCCTCATGACTTGCTAGAAATCCAACGGCAGCAGCAACTTCATCCGGGCGACCAACTCGCGACATTGGGATACTTTTCTCTAGATATTCCCTATGAGACACCGAGATTTTTTCAACCATTGGCGATTGAATAAATCCCGGAGCCACGCAGTTTACGGTAATATTTCGCGCCGCTAATTCAGCTGCCGCTGATTTCGTCAATCCAAACAAGCCAGACTTAGAAGCGGCGTAGTTGGCTTGGCCCGGATTTCCCACGGCTCCCACAATGGACGATATGTTTATTATGCGTCCCCACTTCTCCTTAATCATCAGCTTAGAAGCGGCGCGCATCAATCGGAACGGTACTGCCAAGTTAATGCTCAGCACGTTTTGCCAATCTTCATCTGTCATTCTTACTAGTAGACCGTCTTTGGTTATGCCGGCGTTGTTCACTAGAATATCAACTCGGCCGCACACGCGTTCTATCTCCGCCATAAGATTGCTGACGGCATTTCCCAAATCCAGATCGCAAGCAAAATGATAAATTCTTTCAGATAATTCGATTACGAGATTCTCCAAATCCTCAATTCTTGTACCGGTAACAACCAGCGTTGCACCCATACGATGTAGCATGCGAACAATCGCACTTCCGATAGCGCCAGTCGCTCCGGTAACAAGAGCAATTTTCCCCGTTAAATCAAACAATAATTGCCTCCGGATTTACACATATTCTATTTTTATGATTTCATATTTTTTCTTGCCGGAAGGAGTTTCTAATTTAACTTCGTCGCCAACGATTTTCCCAATTAGCGCTCTGGCCAATGGCGCTTCGACGGAGAGTAGCCTCTTCTTTATGTCCGCTTCGTCTATGCCAACTATTCGGTAGACGATTTCTTCTTCCGCCGCTTCGTCAAATATGGTCACGGTGGTTCCAAATTTTACGCTTGTTCCCTCGAGTTTTTTGACGTCTATTACTTCCGCTCTTGATAATTTTGATTCCAATTCCCGGATTCTACCCTCAATAAAGCCCTGCTTATCCTTCGCGGAATGATATTCGGCGTTTTCGGAAAGGTCACCAAGCGCTCGCGCCGCCGCGATGGCCGCCACTACGGCGGGCCTTTCGACAAATTTAAGTTTCTTTAACTCTTCTTCCAGGGTCTTAAACCCTTCCGGCGTCATATGAACTTTTTCCATGATCTTTCTATAAATTTCTCGGCTAATTTTATCCAACAACCTTTGGGACGACAAACATATTGCACTCCATCGCTGGCGCATTGCGCGCTAGCGCAGGATCGCCAACACCGATCACATCCTCTCGCTCCCGCAAGCCGGTGGAATATTGAAAAATATCATCCACCTGCGAGCAATCAACTTCATTGAGTTGCTCCACAAAACTGAGTATTTGATTCAAGCTATCCTGAACTTCATGGATCTTAGAATCATCAATTCGAATGCGAGCTAAATAGGATATCTTTCTCACATCGCTTTCTGTTACGGACATACAATCTCACCCAACAATTATTATTACGATGCTATTACAGCCTTTTTAAAAAGTCTATGGCTTGATTTAATAAATAACTGTCTATACCGTGAGCAAGATCTGGACTTATTGCAATTTCGACGGATATGCCATATTTCTTCAACGCCTCTTCCGTTAATTTTAAAGCAGTAATCGGAATAACGTTATCCTTTTCTCCATGAGTTAGTAGAATTTTCGTATCGCAATTGTCGGCGCACACTTCCGGATCCAACAATAATCCGGAAAAAGCAATCGTTGCAGCCGCGTTATATTTTAATCCTAAGCTAAGCGATAGCATCGCTCCTTGCGAAAATCCTGAAAAAATCACATTTTTATTGGTTAGACTTTTTTCGTTTATAACGGAATCAATGTAAGACGTTATCCGCGTGCAATTTTTTTCAAACGCCAACTTCCACAAGCGTACGTCGTCGCCCTCGAGACCAAACCATTGCCGTCTGCCTTCACCGCATTTCTCAATACCGTTGGGAAGGCGGATTTCCGCCTCTGGGAGGACATCAGAAATTCTCTCGCCGATAGGCAGCAAATCATCTTTATCCGCTCCATAACCATGAAAAAGAAACACTATTTTTTCAACGTTACCAGACCGCGCTGCTAAAACAATTTCGTCCATTTTCTCTCCATTGCTCGCTTTATATTAGCATATTTTGTGGATTTGGAATTGCTAATTTAGCGTGTTGTTCATACAAAATTAATGGATCAAATGATATGATTAAGTTGGTCGCATGCTCTAGTGTTATGAGGATTACAGTAGAAAAATGAGAGTAGCCATCAATGGTTTTGGTAGAATAGGTAGGTTAACGCTGAGAGCCTTTCTAGAGTCGTCAAAAAAATATAACTTCGACATTGTCGCCATCAATGATATTCAGGATATAGATACAGCTATGTATCTTTTGAAGTACGATTCAACTCATGGACGTTTTGATGGTCGCGTTCAGAAAATATCCGCAAATGAATTTATATTGAATGATCGAAAATTAGCGTACTTTTCCCAAAAACTTCCGGATCAACTTCCCTGGAAAGAATTGAATATAGATTTGGCGATGGAATGTACTGGAATATTTAAAATGAAAAAGCTTTGCGAGTTACATCTGAAAGCCGGAGCAAAAAAGGCACTAGTTTCATATCCGCTCGATGATGCAGACAAAACCATTGTCTATGGCGTTAATCACGATGCTTTGGGCGATGACGAAGTGGTTTCCAACGCATCCTGCACCACAAATTGCCTTGCCCATATTATAAATGCAATTCACGCAGATATAAAAATACTAAATGGATTCGCCACTACTATACACTCCTACACTGGAGATCAACGATTGATAGACGCGAATCATAAAGATCTACGGCGCTCCAGGGCAGCGGCCGCCAACATAATTCCCACATCCACCGGCGTAACTCATACGATAGAAAGAATTTTTCCAGAACTCTTTGGAAAACTGTCTGGATCTTCCATTCGAGTACCGATTTCAAATGTTTCTCTTATGGATTTTACGTTTGCAACCGCTAGAAAAATCACCGCTGCCGATATACGGCAGGCTATTATTAAATATTCCGATGTTATTGCTGATGATATTTTTACCTACACAAACGATCCAGTCGTATCGAGCGATTTTAATCATTGTCCGTGCAGCGCAATTGCGGATCTGTCGTTGATAAAGGTCGTTGATGAAACAATGGGGCGTGTGACAGCTTGGTACGATAATGAATGGGGATTTTCTCACCGAATGCTAGATACGGCGCATAAAATGTTGAGCCTTATAAAAGGTTAGACGCTCCTTTTAGTTGTCCACAGGCGGCCAATATATCTCCTCCTTTGGATTTTCTCGCAGTAACGCGAATACCGTTAGATGCTATGCGAACGAATTCGTTCCGTCTACCTTCGGTGCTACTGGCAAACTTCGTTCCTGGCCAGTTATTGAATGCAATCAGATTCACTTTGCATGGTACTGATTTTAGTAGGCAAGCTAATGCTAAAGCGTCTGAATCGGCGTCATTTACATCTTTTAATAGCAAATATTCGAATGTTACGCAGTCGGTATTACTGTTTTGGGGATATGTGCGAGCGGTTTCTAACAGCATCTTTATGTTGTACTTTTTATTTATGGGCATTAGGAAAGAGCGCTTCTCGTCGGTGGGCGCATGGAGAGAAATCGCAAGTTTCACACCGAATTTTGCGAGACTTTTAATTGTGTCGTCAGTGATTCCAGACGTTGATACTGTGATCTTATTGCGTGAAAAATTATGAGCCTTTTCATCCAATAATAATTCCAAAACGCTCGATAGATTTTCAAAATTTAAAAGAGGCTCTCCCATTCCCATGAACACAACATTTGTTACTGCTCTTTCAGCTTTCCAAAAAAATATCTGAGATATCATTTCCGACGACGTTAGATTTCGCACAAAGCTCTGCGTACCTGTATGACAAAATTTACACCCCATTGCACATCCAATCTGTGTGGAAACACAAACTGTCGTTCGACGTTCCTCAGGTATCAACACTGTCTCAATGAGATTTCCATCCACCATTTCCAAGAGCGCTTTGGAAGTTCCATCGCGGGATTTTTGTAGCGTTAAGCATCGTGGCCTAGCTAGCGAATAAGCGTGTTCCAAAATTTTTCTGATTTCCAAAGGAATGTCAGTCATGACACTAAACGAAGCGGCTAATTTTGTATGTATCCATGGAAAAACACGCTTTGCATCAAGAATGCTCAGCCCGTTTTTTAAAAATTCAAATTTCAATTGCTCCAGAGTAAAACCAAGTAGATTTATTTTTTGCATTGCGATCTGGCGAGTTTGTCGACTCGTTCGTTATATTCACTTCCGGAATGGCCAGCTACCCACTTCCATGAAATCTGGTGCCGTTTAGATAATTCCTGCAATTTAATCCACAAATCCTTATTTTTTACGGCTTTTTTATCCGAAGTCGTCCAATTATTTTTTTCCCAGCCACTTATCCACTTGGTTATACCGTTTATTAGATATTGACTGTCTGTGTATAATTCGACGATATGAATCTCCTTCAGCTCTTCCAGCGCCTTTATGGCCGATATCATTTCCATGCGATTATTGGTAGTGTCAGGTTCGCTGCCACAAAGTTCTTTTTCAATCGAATCTTGCAAAATTATCGCCCCCCATCCGCCCGGACCAGGATTGCCGCTGCAGGCTCCATCCGTATAAATTACGACGCGCTTCATATTTCTATTTCTCCCGAAAATACCAAGAACGCTGGTCCCGACTGAAAAATGTTTCCGTCACTATCGCGGGAAATTATTAACGTCCCTCCCTTCTGTTTTACCAAAACATTCCTTGATAAAACAATATTATGAGCAAATGCAGCCGCGGCAGTCGCACAAGCGCCGCTGCCGCAGGCTTTCGTTAAACCAACCCCCCGTTCGTAGACTATCGTAGTAATTTCACTTTCGGATACGACATGTGCAAACGAAACATTTATTCTATTTTCGAATAAAGAATGATTTCCCAGTAAATCTCCTAAAGCGATTACCTCTTTTTCCTCCGGAAGACATTTGCAAAATAAAACCAAGTGCGGATTTCCAACAGAAATACATACCGCATGATAAACACCAATGTCGGCAGGCAAACTTAATTCATCCATTAGCGCAGACGAACTTGCGACAGATTTTGATACTCCAGCATCTTGCAGTTTAAAACTTGGCCGCCCCATTTTAATGCAAATTGTGCCATTTACAGAAATTGGATAATCTTTTTTTGCTGTTTTCAGCGTGCATTTTGAAAATCTATTACGTTTTTTCATTAATACTCCCAGACATCGTGCGGCATTTCCGCAGATTTCTGCTCCGCTTCCGTCGGAATTAAAAAACTCCGCATAAATATCATCATGTCGTAATTTGTACAAAACCGTCAGATCACAACCAACGCCATAATTTCTATTGCTGATATTAGAGAAAAAAAAATCATCGAAAAGCGGCTCTTTCGAAAATTGATTCATATCGATCATTATAAAATCGTTGCCCAATGCCTGCATTTTATCGAATTTTATCAGCATCTTCGCTCAGGATTTTTTTTGTGAGAATTTTTCCACGATCTACAGCTGGCTGATCAAAGGGATTGACTTCCATTAATTTACAAACGCAAACTGTTTCTAACATAAAATGCATAAATAACGCGCCCAAAATTTCGGGGGAAATTTCTTGAATTTCTATTTTCCGAACACTGCATTTTTTTTCTAAGAGTGACGTCATCGTCGCTGCATATTGGGCTTTAAAAATATCGGCTGTCGTTTTACCTTTTAGATAGGGAAACGTTGGAGGTAGATATTTGTTGGAAGGTACCCGCCCAGATTCTTGATTTTCGAAAAGAAATGTAAAGCATTTATCTCCATTTCCATCCAGATACAGTTGCAATTGGCTATGCTGATCCGTCGAGCCGCGGGCTGTTAATTGCGTTATTCCACGACCATATTTCCCAGTACTCTCGGCGTATAATTGCGCGAGCCACGCTCCAAATGGCGCAAGTTTATCCGAATAAATAAATGACACCTGCTGGGTTATTTTTTTTTGCAAGCTTTCTCCAATAAAACGCGCCCCTTTTCCCACTTCCCCAAGGTAATTTTCTAGAACTTGCTTGCCACCGAATCTAATTTTCAATGGATCAATACCGCAAAGCGCAGCTGGTAGCATTCCAACAATTGTAAACACAGAAAATCTTCCGCCAACAGCGGTAGGGTGATCTAGACAAAGAATGTCCAGCTCCTGAGCCATTTTCTTCATAGTAGACGGCTTGTTTTCTGTGATAAAGACGAACATATCCTTTTTCTTTTCTACAAAATCCAGCGCTAACGCCACTTGATGGATTGTTTCTAGAGTTTCTCCGGATTTGGATATGCATAAAAACCCAGTTTCTTCTGAATTAATTTCTGAAAACGTTTTTTGCAACGCTGCCGGATCGATATTATCAATAAACTTTACATTATCACTTTTGGATATGGCCTGTATACATTGCCCGCCTAGACTTGACCCGCCGACGCCAAATATGACGAACTTACTGTGACGTCGCCATTCTTGAAGTCGAGGATTCTCTAATACATCTAAATCTTTCGCAGCGCTGGCGTAAGAAAAACAATCCAGCTTCATCAACTCATCAATACCAGAAATTTCACGCTTTTGTAATTCCTTCGGATATAGAATCGTTTGCTTAATCAGCACTCTGTTTCGCCATAGGTTTGATGACAGATATAACACACGGATCCTTTCTAAAGATTTCTTTTCCTTGCTCGTTTACCTCTTTCAAATCGAATTTACTTACGAACTCGTCGTGAGATTTTAAAAAGTCAAAATCATAACCTGCTCCGACCTTTTTGGATATCCACTCAACAGTATCTGCAACCTCAACGTCCTTTTTAAACACGTCCGCCGCATTTCGTACTTCATAAGCAGCTTTTTTCGCTTGTTCCTCCGTAATATCATTTGACGCGATGTATTTTACTTCTGCGATAATACTTCTGATTTGTTCTTCCACGTCCTGTATACCGCCTTCATTGTGTAATGTGACCGTCATACAAATATCTCCGTAATCGTAGTTCCAAAACGAATCGCAAAACGATATAGAACTGACGATTTCTTTCCCTATCAGGCTCTCCTGGATAGCCTCCTTCAGATATTGCACATAGATTTCCGCCGCACGCGCTTCGTTTCTTTGTTTCCTGTAATTTGGCGCTCGCCAGTACATCTCCACCACCGGAGCGCTTACCTGCGCGCTATATTTCGTGATTCGCGCGATAGACCCATGATGCGGTGGCTCCTGCACTCGATCCGCTGGGACTCCACCTTTGGATACAAAATATCTCGAAATTTCCTCTAAAGTTTGCTCTTTGTCGACATTTCCGACGACAATTACCGTAGTGCGCTCATTCGTATAGTTTCTGTTCTTAAAATTCTGCACATCCTCTTCAGTAATTGCTCGGATATCGTCTGGTTCGCCAGTTATTCTGGTTCCATAATTGGAGTGCCAATACACCGATTTTCTTGCTTCGTAGTGCATAATGTTTTGGTCCGACCGGAGTTCCTCGATGGAATGCTGCTCCGTCGCCTTTTTCCCATCTTTTAGATCTTCCGCAGAAAATGTAACGCTCGAATGTATTGTACCTAGATTCTTTATGAACCCTTTCAGATTTCCAATTTTACCATAAAGATAGTAAATACTCTGATCATGGCCGGTATAGGAATTACTTTCTGATCCATACTGAACGAAATCCTCTGCAGCGCTCTCTTTTAATTTTTTATCAAACATGTAGCGTAGTAAATTTGCAACTCCATGCTTATCAACTTCATCAGTATTGCCGGAAGAAATGCATAACACAACCAATAGCGTATCAGTCTCCGTTGTATCAACAAAAACAACCGACACTCCATTGTCCAGCTTTCGAAAGGATGATCCAATATACCTACATGAGCTAGATCCTCCAAAAATCAAAAGCGAAAATATTATGGCTAACATTCTAAACATGTCATACCTCATTTAATACAGGGAGGTACCAGCAGCGCATTATTCTTTTTTGCGTCGTCATCCAATAACTTGATTTTTTCATTTTCAGAGCCTCCACAACTTGCTAGAAATACTAAAGACACCGTAAAAAATAAAGTTTTCATCTTTTTTCTTCCCCATATGAAATAAAAAACAGAATACCACCGCCTATCACTATCGCACTATCCGCTATATTAAAAGCAGGCCAGTGGTAAGTTAACAAATGAAAGTCTAAGAAATCAATAACCGCTTTATGAATAATTCTGTCGATTAAATTTCCGATAGCGCCGCCGATTATCAAGCTGCCTGGAAGGCGATATGATCTATTATTTTTCATCCACACTCCAATGAACACTATTATAATCAATGAGATGGCAATAAAAACAATCGGCTGAAACATACCATTCAGCAATCCAAACGTAACGCCGCTGTTCTTTACATTTACCAAATTAAAAAATGACCAAACGTATGTACACTCTCCTGCATACAAAAACTTTACGACCAAAAACTTAGATATTTGATCGCTCAGCGCCACCCAAAAAACGATTAGAACGACTATGCCTGAGCTAATACCAGCCGACACCTTTCGCATATTTTGTCCTCGTTTAACGCAGTCGAAATCTTCCAGCACCTTTCGCACTTTTCACCTTCGGCAATGGAAACCATGACTCCAATATTTTTTAAATCATCATCCACAAATGCATCATGCGGTATCGGATCGTTTTTGATTTTCAACGATGATACGATAGCTATCTCCCCCCAAAAAGATTCATCCTGAATAGGAATAATCCCGTCTGGATCGAAAATGACAATATGCGCCTGTAAGCTGGAACCAATAATCTTGTTTTTGCGAGCTATTTCTAGAGCAGTTGTCACAGATTTTCTGATTTCTTTTACCTTGCCAATTTCTGCGCGCAATTTTTGATTGCGCCATCTGTTATCCGGCTCTAAAAAATTCTCCAGATGCACGCTAGATACGCCGTAAAAACTAAGCCAAGCTTCTTCTGCCGTAAAGACCATGATAGGCGCAAGCCAACGAATGACATATTGAAATAACGTATTCAATACGCTTCGGTATGCTCGGCGTTTAATATCATTTCTGTGATCGCAATAAAGACAATCCTTCCGAATATCGAAAAAAAACGCAGATAAATCCCCAGAGCAAAAAGTATATAACGTCGAAAAATACTTGTTAATATCATAGGACGCTATATGAACAGTCAATTCATCATGCACTTCAGTCAATCTATGCAGCGCCCATTTTTCCAGATTCGGAAGATCTTCATAGGAAATAGTTTCCGTGGCCGCATCATATTTAACCAGCGCTCCCAACATGTACTTTAAGGTGTTTCGTAATTTTCTATAAACGTCCTCCAGCTGTTTAAGAATATTCATTCCAAGTTTTAAATCTTGAGTAAAATCACTGCAGGAAACCCACATCCTAAAAATATCGGCTCCGAAATTCTTCACCACATCTTCTAGCGTGACGACATTCCCCAATGATTTGGACATCTTTCGTCCCTTCTCATCCACAATGAATCCATGCGTCATAACGGCCTTAAACGGCGAGTTCCCTTGGGCTCCGCAAGAATTCAGCAGCGAGTGCTGAAACCAGCCGCGATGCTGATCCGAGCCTTCGACATACATATCCGCCTGAAAATTAACGTCGTCTTTTCTTAGAACGTAAGCATGTGTGGAGGCGCTCTCAAACCAAACGTCCAGCGTATCAAAAACCTGCTTGTAATCTTTGCTATTATACTTATCTCCAAGAAAAACCTGCGGATCTTTGAGGAACCAAGCATTTGCCCCCTCCCGTTCGATAACGTCGGCTACGCGGTGGATTACATCCATATCTCGCAGTGGCTCTCCGGTCTTTTTTTTGATAAACAGCGGTAGAGGAACACCCCAGACACGTTGTCGCGAAACACACCAGTCTCCGCGATTCTCCACAAATGATTTTATGCGATTGTATCCCTGCTTCGGAATCCATCTGGTTTTTTTAATTTCCGCCAGAGCCTTTTGGCGCAGGCCAGTGTTATCCATTCCAATGAACCATTGAGCGGTTGTCCTAAAAATCAGAGGCGCCTTTGATCTCCAAGAATGCGGGTAACTGTGTGTTATTGTAGTTTTAAATAGTAGAGAATCAGCATCATCCAATGCCTGTAACATTGTCCCATCAATTTTGAAGATATGCTTTCCGGCAAACATTGGAACGTCATCGCAATAAATTCCCGCTTCATTTACGATTACTGGAACTTTGATTCCATATTTTTTGCAAACGTTGAAATCTTCGACTCCATGTCCTGGAGCCGTATGAACCAGGCCGGTGCCTGCGTTGGCTTCCACATGATCTCCGAAAATTAGTGGAACGTCAAAATCATATCCAGACCCGTGAAATGGATGATAACAAACCGTTCCCTTTAAAATCTCTCCCGAGAATTCTTGCAAAATCTCATGAGAAATACCGGTCGTTTGGGAAAAATCTTCCACAAGATCCTTCGCCACAATAATTTTCTTTTCATTGGTCATTAAAAGGCAATAAATAATGCTATTTGAATAGCAGATGGCCCTATTTCCGGGAATTGTCCATGGAGTAGTCGTCCAGATAGTACAGTAAGAATCCTTCAAAAAATCGACGGGAGAATATTTTATTCGAAATACCACATAGATACTCGACGATTTCTTATCTTTGTACTCAATCTCCGCGTCCGCGAGAGCTGTTTGCTCCATAATGGACCAAAAAACCGGCCTCTCCCCCCTATACAAAGTTCCGTCTGCGATGAACTTCCCTATCTGGCGAACAACGCAAGCTTCGGATTCTTTGTTCATGGTGAGATAGGGATTTTCCCAATCACCATTAATTCCAAGCCGTTTAAATCCTTCCCGCTGTATATTTATCCAGTGCCATGCAAAATCTTTGCACATATCTCTAAATTCAACGATTGGAATATCTTCCTTTTTTTGCCCTTTTTCGCGAAGTTGTTCCTCTATTTTCCATTCTATTGGGAGGCCGTGGCAATCCCAACCGGGAACAAACGGAGTGTCAAATCCTTGCATACCCTTCAGGTGAATTATGATATCTTTAATGATCTTGTTCATGGCAGTTCCAGCGTGAGGAGCCCCGTTCGCAAACGGCGGACCATCGTGTAGAATGAATTTCTCACAGCCTTTTCGCCGATCTCTGGATTTGCCGTACAACTCAATCTTATTCCAGTATTCCATAATTTCAGGTTCTTTCTGGGAAAGATTTCCACGCATCGGAAAATCGGTTTCTGGAAGAAATATCGTATCTTTAAAATTCATAATTACCAATTACACCACACTCCATTAAAGGATAAGAACCCTTCCAGCAAAAGTCAACGAAATTCAGTGGATAGATTGCCCGACAAACAATTCTAAACCGAATTTTTAGGTGATAGTGGTTGATTTTTCCCCATTAGCATTAGACTATGGATAATCAGCTGTATTTTAGATGGGATTTTGCGAAATTTTTAACCGTACGATGTTGGACCTGAGATGAAAAAAGCTTCAACAAATGAAAAGCAGTTGAAACAACGCATAAGGTTTTCCTCCCTACCCAGTATTGCTTTTGTTTTGTCGCTGTGGGTCGATCTTGAAGGAAGCCTATGGGGGCAGGGAAAAACGCTGCCACTGCAAAACATTCAATCCATGGACGAGGTAAAACCTGCATTTGAGCAGCGCAATGTCGTCATTGTCTTTGGCTGCGACGATAACTATGCCCTTTATCTGGGAGTATGTTTACTATCGTTAATAAGCAATTCCAGTGAAGATCGCAACTACGATGTCTGGATTTTAGATGGAGGGATATCAGAAGATAAAAGAAAGAATCTCTTTTCTTTGATCCAAAATCGAAAGAATTTTTCCCTACGCTTTTTTGATATCAGTCGTCTTGTAAGCGATAATAAAGAAAAATTACGCATATATTCTCGCCATGTCTCCTTAACAATTGCTACCTATTTCCGTTTGTTTATTCCTCAAATATTTTCCGCCTATGACCGGGTCATATATCTTGATTGCGACATGATTATTAACGCCGATGTAGGAAAACTCTTTTCCGTCGATTTGGAGGGCAAGACTATCGGTGCTGTAGGCTGTGCAGCGCAGTGCTCGCAGTCTTTCCAGCAGAATGCGAAATCCATAAGAGGAGACAAGTGGCAGAGCTATTTCTATCCAGGAGTAATGGTGTTTGATATAAAAAAGGCCATAGATAAAAATATCACGGGCCGAAGTCTAAAATTTTTAGCGACTATACAAAATAGCAAAGAGAGATTTTTCGAAGACCAGGATGCGCTAAATTCCGCTTGCATCGACGTAAAATTACTAGATAAAAGGTGGCTTCTTCTTGTTGGAAGAGCAAAGTGCTCTTCCAAGCGACTTGAGGATAACTACATCGTCCACTATTGCAGAAAGCCATGGCGCGAACACACTCATCTGGATGATGTTTGGTGGAGTTATGCGGCCAAAACGTCCTTCTACCTGGATATTCTCGCACATAATTGGAAGTTAATTATTAAGAAGATGGCGATCATTCAAATTTCATACTTTCTTGTATCGTTCGAATACCGGTGGTTTCATAAGTTTTTGCCGGAATATGAGAGGGAACTTTCAATAACATCCAAGAAAAAGATTCTTCTGGACCTCCGAAAGATGGCAGCCTATGGGCACCTTAAGAATTTCTGCTTTAATTATCTCCGAAAATACATGAAATGGTTTAAATTCGGCAAATAAAAAAGCCGAAATACAAGACTAGTCGGCTTCTTTTTCAGTCAAACAGGCGTTTCCACATTCAATTCATCGCAAAAGTTTCAGAGAATATCCTTATTGAGTCTAACTGTAGTATCCAGTGGAATCTCTATAACTCATAGACAAGTAAGGCACTAGTTTGACTAGTGAGAGGTTAAAGGCTTGGCGTAGAGAGGTTCAGTTATAGTGAAAACTCCTTTCGGGCTTGTCGGTCTGAAAAGGGTTTTACGCATGAATAATGTTACAACAATCGCTTAGTCATTCGAAATTGGATTGCAAGACATAGTTTTTGTACCGAAATACAGAAAGAAGAAGTTGCACAAGGCAATTCTGAAGTTTTTAGGACCTGTGTTTCACGAGCTTGCTTCGCAAAGAGGAGCAACCGTTAGGGAACATGGTTCACATGTCCGCTAATATCAATTCCTCCGAAATATTCTGTTGCTGAAGTGATAGGATCAAAGGGAAAAGCGCCATAGCTGTTGTCCGGCAATTTGGAAACAAAAAGAAAGATTTTAATGGATAGCCGCTGTAGACTAGAGGTTACGCTGTTTCTACAATAGGATTTGAAGAGCAAATAATCCGGAAATACATTGAAAATCAAGAACGTTTAGACGGACTTGGTTCAAATGAAATTGGTGAACTTTAGGTTGTGAATATTGACAGTCTTTGAGACTGCTCACATCCTCCAGGCTCTAGCCGGGACGCTATGACTAAAAAACCACACAGTTGTATTAAAATGAGGAATGTTTGCAAAGATATGAAAAGAATTCTTGAAGAGGTAACTATTAGTTAATATAATCATGCTATAGTTGTTCATGGTAGGTTAGGAGAGTGTGAAGTGAATAAAATTAGGAATTCTATTTTAGTGGCGGGGTTGGCTTTTTTGGTCGGCTGCGAATGCGAGAAAGCCAAAGAGAAGGATATTGAAATTGTAGATGATGGCGCTCTACGGGGGACGGCTGCGGATTTTATCGCTAATGCTGGCGATCGCGTTTTTTATGCGTTTGATAAATCGAATCTATCACCGGAAGCAGAGGCTACGTTGCAGCGGCAAGTGGAGTGGCTGAAGCAACATGAGGCTCGAAAGTTGCTTATTGAGGGACATTGTGATGAGCGAGGGACGCGGGAATATAACCTGGGGTTAGGTGAACGTCGCGCAGATGCTGCCGCTCGATTCTTGGTGGACCATGGTATAAGTGGAGATCGCATACGCACAGTTTCCTATGGCAAAGATCGTCCAATCGCTGCTCAAGGTTCTCCGGAGGAGATTCATAGGATGAATCGTGTGTCGATTGCCGTCATCGAAGAGTAGATTTGCTTTCATGCCTTTTTCTTCTCTGCTAGATGGAGGCATGATTCGTGGGAAAGAGTTACAGCAAGCCGTATTGTCATGTGGTTTTATGAAGGGTGTTGTGTGTCTGCAGGTAGTTATGTGTTAAGAAGGGTTTTTCGAGGTGTTTTATTTTTCATTTGTCTGTGACGAACCCATCGCTTTGTGAATTGCTTCAGCGTGATAGGAGTTATAAGACGAGGGATGAATGTTAAAGAACGAAAAGGCGCCCGCACGACATTGGATTTGCAATATCGTTTTGTATGGAAACAAAGTATTCCTATAAAGGTACTGTGCGGAGATGTTGCTCTGCGGTTGAGAGATCAGATAAGGGAACTGCCTTTAATCGTTGTTTCACAAAACTCTTAAGCGTCTCAATACCATATTAAATTAAAAATAATTTAATCTATAAAATATTATATCTCCAATACTATGAAAAAATTTATACCATTTTTCCTAAACACTGTTGCTTGGAGACAACAGAGGAGGAATACACAAATACCTATAGAATTTTGATTAATTTTTTTATAGAATTTTAAATTAGTTTTTGGCATTCTAATGGAGAATTGCTTGATACATAATGGATTAATCATGTCATTGTTTTTAGCTGGATGTATTTCACAAGAGGAGGCAAGAACTCCGCAGCAAAAAAATCTCAATTCCAAAGCTTTCGACGTCATGTCGTCTCCTCTGGAAGATTTTATTTCAGATTTGGATATAGACGAGTTTCTGGAAGATGAAATAGATAAAGAATCGCAGATAAATGAAAACTTTTATAAACCAATTTCAATTTCCGTCGCCGAAAATATGAAAATGCGGGAAGTTTTAACGCAAATGGCAGATTTGGCCGGAGTAAATATTTTTATCGTTCAGGAAGTGGAAGGAAGTATCTCTTTTTCGGCAAAAAATCGTCCATTTTTAGATATTTTGAAGGATATCTGCGCAGGCGCGGGTTTGAAGTATTCTATTAACGGAAACTCCGTAAAAATCGAAATAGATACGCCCATGCTGAGAGTTTACAACGTACAATTCTTGAATATACAGAGAGACTCTGTAAGCGCCGTATCCGTTTCGACGGATATTTTTTCCAATCAATCTCTAGGAATTAAAGGAGACGTATCGACATCGTCTGGGCAGGCGAATGGGTCTAGCAGCACGGTTTCCGGAGTGACGAAAAATAATTTTTGGACCGAGTTGGAAGCTTCTTTGAAGACTATCATAGGCGAAGAAACCGATGGATCCTATCTTTCAATTCATCGTCAGGGAGGACTTGTGACAATTTACACGACGCAAACCAAACACAACGAAGTGCAGAAATATTTGCGTCTACTGAAAGACACTACGGAATCGCAGGTACTAATCGAAGCAAAAATTCTGGAAGTTAATCTGAAGGACGAATACCGAAGCGGCGTTAATTGGAATATCGTTCGCAGCGGCGGCGCTAGGCTGGAGAAGAAATTTTCCAATGCCGAGGGTTTATTTTCTTTTGGAGTAGACAGAGCCAACTTAAGCGCTGTCGCCGGATTAATTGAAAGATTTGGCGCTGTGAAAACCCTATCCAGTCCTAGAATTACGGTTCTGAATAATCAATCGGCTATATTGAAAGTTGCCCAAAACGAAGTTATCTACGTTCCTGAATTGCAGCGGCAATATGCGACAGTTTCGGATAATCGAAGTACGGATTTTCTTTCCACGACAATTCATACAATTCCAATTGGGCTAATAATATCGGTTTTACCGTCGGTGGATAAAAAAAACAATACGATTTTGCTCAATTTACGTCCGACAATTTCTCGGATTGCCAGTTACAAGGAGGTCCCTTTTTTCTACCAAACCACGACTGCGAACGGTACTGCAACCAATGCGTTAGGCCAAAGCGCTCAATATCACAGAATACCAATTGTCGATGTCCGAGAACTGGATTCCGTATTAAAACTAAATTCTGGACAGATAGTGGTTATGGGAGGACTAATGCAGGAATCATCCCTAAACAGTCGAGACGGATTGCCGGGTTTCAGCGCTGTCGACTTTTTGGCGGGAAGTAATGATAAATCGACGCATATCACGGAGCTGGTAATATTTTTAAAAGCTACAATTTTACGAAAAAAAAGTACAGCACATCATGCAGCGGACAAAAGAATGTATGATGCCTTCGCCAATGACCCAAGACCATTGAAGTTCAAAAAATTATGAAATTCTCCAATACAGACAAGGGATTTTCTCTGATAGAAGTGGCCATCGCTGTTGTGGTCATTAGCATAATCGCCAGCTTCGCACTGAAGGGAAGGGAACTGATCAATTCTACTAAACTGAAATCCGTCGCTCATCAGGTAAACGCTTTTAAGGTAGCGATTCAAGGTTTTGTTGATAAGTATGGAGCACTGCCGGGAGATTTTAGCGTAGCTCGAGAAATGATCAATAACTCTTTGCAAAATGGTTCTGGCAATGGCGTTATTGCGTCTGAGGAGGATGCAAAACGATTTTGGCAACATTTAGTGGCGGCGGACTCTTTAAATTTAGAACTTGTTAATGGATATCCACTAAGTAAAGTCGGCGGACATTATACAGTTTCTTCCAATATTCCAGACCGATCTGGAACATGGATCATACTATGTAGCGGAGCGACCAACAATGAAAATTTTACGGGAATTTTAACGCCGGAGGAAGCTTATTTAATCGATAAAGACAATGATAATGGCAATCCGTTAACGGGCGAAATTCAAGCTATAAAATCTTCAACGGCGAAGGAGGAATGTTTTATTGATTCCAGATATAATTTTAAAAATAAGAATAAAGATTGCGTACTTTTATTCAAAATTTGGTGAGCGTGGATCGATTCTATTGGAAGTCGCCATCGCCATAGCTGTTTTGGGAGTAATCAGCGGGTTTTTTCTCACAAAAACAACCGTTCTCAATAAATCTATGCGACAACAAATCACTAAAAACAACATTGCTACCGTTTCTTTGGCGCTAGCGTCTTTTGTAGCAAATAACAACAGGCTACCACGCCCCTCATTGAATAACGACGGCATTGAATGTCAGGAATCCGAATCTTCTCTGGCAAATGCCATTGGACGAGTTCCGTTTTACACCATAGGAGTCACGGCGAAAACAGCGCTGGACGGCAGTGGAAAGCCATTGATTTACATAGTAGAGCCCACTCTTACCGGGAATTTCCCAAGTATCTATGGTAATAGCATGAGCAGCTGTTTTTGCGATGGAAATTCCGCTTGCAATATTCTCATTGATAAAGTGGCACCATTAAAGTGGAATCCTATTGCGTTTGTTCTCGATACGGCAATGCCAACGATATCTGACGCGATTCATGTTACCATTTCTGCAGATACCCATTTGGTTTCGCGGGATATGCTCTTAATGTTATATTTAAAAAGCCAACCGTGTAGGGGAGGGGCAAACACTCCCCCAGAAATAAAACCTTCCGATCCACTCGATAGTATTTGAAAAAAGTTTTAAGAGCTTTATTAAACCACGACGCAATTACAACTCCTGCCAAAATTCCTTAACTTTTGCAAAAAAACCTTCGGATTTTGGACTACTTTTGCTGCCCTTATCGAACTCCCGTAGTAATTCTTTCTGACGATCCGTTAAATTTACCGGCGTTTCCACTATCGCATGCACCATCATATCACCCCGCATGGAGCTGCGAATGACGGACATTCCCTTGCCGCGCAGCTTCAACACTTGACCCGATTGAGTACCGGCAGGAATTTTAATAGCGGCTTTTTTCCCATCGATAGTAGGAACATCGACCTCTCCGCCCAGCGCTGCCACTACAAATGATATGGGAACATCACAGTGAATGGAACTGCCTTCACGTATAAATAGCTTGTGCGGCTTGACGGACACAAAAATATATAGATCCCCGGATTTGCCGCCACGAATTCCAGCTTCGCCTTCACCAGCGAGTCGGATTTTAGCGCCATCTTCAATGCCGGCGGGAATAGATACGCTTATGTTTCTAGGTTTGCTAACCCTTCCGGCTCCATTGCATGTTTTGCATGAATTTTCGATAATATGCCCGGTGCCATTGCAGGCTGTACAGGTTTTTTCCACCATAAAAAAACCTTGGGAAAACCTCATCTTTCCGGTACCTCGGCAGGACGGACAGGTTCGTGGAATTGCTCCCCCCTCTGAGCCAGTGCCATTGCAGGCCTCACATTTCACGTTTGTTCGCAGTTTTAATTCGATTTCTTTACCGCGAAACGCTTCCTCCAATCCAATGGACGTGTCATAGCGCAGATCATTTCCACGCATTTCCGCTCGTCCACTGCTTGCGCCATCGTTCATTCCTCCAAAAATTCCTTCAAATATATCAGAAAATGACGATCCGCCTCCGAAATCAAAATGAAATTCTTGCGATGAGAATCCGCCCTGATTGTAATTACCGCCACCACCGGCGGCGGCATTCTTATAGGCTTCATGACCAAAACGATCGTAGGCAGCCTTCTTCTGCAAATCCTTTAAAGTTTCGTAGGCTTCATTAACATATTTGAACTTCGATTCGGCTTCCTTATCTCCTTTATTTCTGTCGGGATGATATTTCATCGCCATTTTTCTATAGGCTTTCTTTATTTCATCATCGCTGGCGGATTTAGAGATGCCCAACGCTTCGTAATAATCCATGATTAATCCCTATATTTCAAAGAACTGGCGCGCCATGCGCCAGAATTGAATTACTTGTTATCTTCAACTTTATATTCTGCGTCGACGACATTATCATCTTTCGGCGGTTGATCGGCGGTAGATTGCTGCTGCGGAGAATCCTGCGCTGCTTTATGAATAGCTTCGCCGGCCTTTGACATGACCGTCATCAGTTTCTGCACGGCCTGTTTGATCTCGTCGACATTTTCGCTCTCCAGTATCTTTTGAGTATCTTCTATATTGGTTTTTATCTCGGATTTTACTTCATCAGCGATCTTATCGGCATTTTCCTCCAGTAATTTATTGGCGCCATTTATTGTTTCCTGCGCAATATTTCTCTCTTGGATTAGGTCTTTCCGCTTTTTATCTTCCTCCGCGTGCAATTCTGCATCTTTAACCATCTGATTAATCTCGTCGTCGCTTAGGCCGCCGGAAGCTTTAATACTGATAGCTTGCTCGCGGTTCGTCGCTTTGTCTTTGGCGGATACATGCACAATACCGTTGGCGTCGATGTCGAAGGTCACTTCAATCTGAGGCATTCCTCGTGGCGCCGGCGGTATGCCGGTGAGGTCGAATTGTCCCAATAATTTGTTGTGCTCGGCGATGTCTCTCTCTCCTTGGAATACCCTGATTGTGACGGCGCTTTGATTATCCTGAGCTGTAGAGAATACTTGACTTTTTTTGGTGGGAATCGTCGTATTTCTATCAATCAGGCGCGCAAACACACCGCCTAGCGTTTCGATACCTAGAGATAGCGGCGTTACGTCCAGCAACAGCACATCTTTCACGTCGCCTTTCAGAACGCCACCTTGAATGGCAGCTCCAACAGCGACGACTTCATCCGGATTAACTCCCTTGTGCGGCTCTTTCCCGAAGAAATTTTTCACATACTCCACAACTTTCGGCATGCGGGTCATACCGCCGACCAACACTACCTCGTCAATTTTATCGGCCGAAACTCCAGCGTCCTTCAGAGCAGCTTTGCAAGGTTCGATGGTTTTTCTAATGATATCGTCTACTAACGCCTCCAAGCGCGCTCTGGTAAGCTTCAACGTTAGATGCTTCGGACCGGAAGCATCCGCTGTGATAAATGGTAGATTAATCTCGGTCTCAATGGCGCTGGATAGTTCTATCTTTGCTTTTTCCGCTGCCTCTTTTAGCCGCTGTAACGCCATACTGTCGTTTCTCAGATCAACGCCGTTTTCTTTTTTAAATTCGTCCGCTAGAAAGTCAATAATCTTCTTATCGAAGTCTTCACCTCCCAGGAACGTATCGCCGTTAGTTGCTTTTACCTCAAAAACACCATCTCCAATCTCTAGAATCGACACGTCGAACGTCCCACCGCCAAGGTCGTAAACGGCGATTAATCCTGAACTTTTTTTATCCAAACCATAAGCCAGCGCCGCCGCCGTTGGTTCATTAATAATACGCAATACCTCTAAACCAGCGATCTTTCCGGCATCGCGCGTTGCTTGTCGCTGAGCGTCGTTAAAGTAAGCTGGCACTGTAATAACAGCTTCCGTCACCTTCTCGCCGAGGTAATTTTCCGCAGACTCCTTCATCTTTTGAAGTATAAATGCGCTAATTTGACTTGGGCTATAGATCGTTCCACGAGAGTTAACCCACGCATCCCCATTGTTTGCGGCAACTATGTCATAGGCCGCCTGATATTTTTTCAAATACTCGTCGTTATATTTTCTACCGATTAACCTTTTGATGGCGTAAAACGTATTCTTATGGTTCGTAACAGCCTGACGCTTCGCCGCCTGTCCAACTAGCTTTTCTCCGTTTTCTGCAAACGCTACGATTGAAGGAGTTGTCCTAATACCTTCTGCATTCTCAATAACCCGCGGAGTTCCCCCGTCCATGATGGATACGCAAGAATTTGTCGTACCCAAATCGATACCAATAACTTTACTCATAATAATCCCCTTTCATAGGCAAACTAAAAAACCGCGAAACCCTCAAAGGCATCTCGCCACAACAGTTAAGCAGCTCAAGAGCACTACTATAACTATCGGAAATATGTTAACGCAAAAAATAAAAATGTCAAGCAAGAAATCTCTAAGAGGATTGTCAACTAAAGGCGAGAGACTTTCGCTAATGCAGCATTAAGAACTTTTTCTCTAACTATCGTTCTTTTTACGCCTAGAGACTTCCAGTCCCAGGAATTTTTCCACAATGAATTTGGGACGCATTTTAACTTCGTCATATATGCGCGATATGTATGCTCCCATAATTCCTAGCGCCAAAAACAGCATACCGAATAGCAGTAAAACCATTACCAGCATAGTGGCAACTCCGGTTACTCCCTCCCACCAACCAAATAATTTGGCGCATACCATAAATGCAGCTCCCGATATGGACAAAGCGGAAAAGGTCAATCCCAGTACTGTTATCATGTTTAGCAGAAAATCAGAAAATGCCACAATTCCATTGAATCCTATTCTTAGATTGCCGGTGATGCGGTTGTATTTTCCCTTCCCTCCGGCTCTTGAAAGTCGGTTAAACGGTAGCAAATAAGTTTTAAAACCAACCAAACTAGTTAAACCACGCAGGAATCCGTGACTTTCCCGCAGACGCATCAATTCATCAACAACCTTACGATCAAGAAGACGAAAATCTCCGGTATTGCGAGGAATATCTACGGAAGCTATTTTGTTTATGAACCAATATCCCATATAGGATATTATTTTCTTCAAAAAATTCTCACCCTTTCGCGATTTACGCTGTGGAATAACAACCTTATAACCTTCATCCTTCCATAAACGTACCATTTCGCTAATTAATTCCGGCGGATCCTGCATATCACAATCGATTGGTATGACCGCATCGCCGGTGGCATAATAGAGTCCCGCCCAGGTAGCTGCCGGTTGTCCATAACGTCGCGAAAATTGCAGGAGTTTAATACGATTGTCGATTTTGTTGGCAACTTCAATAAGTTCTTGAGTATGATCCTGACTTGGATCCAAGGCAAAAATTATTTCGTAGTTTTCAGTGATATTTTTTAAAACATTTTGTATGGTCTTCAAAAAAATTGAAATGGTTTTTTCTTCATTATAGACCGGAACTACAATGGAAAGCTTGAAATTATAACTAGACGCGATATAATTTTGTTTTTTTATCATTGGCACTCTATCAAATAACCGAAATATGCTGCATAATTAAATCTCTTGCAAATATTATTAGTGAGATAGGTGGAATTTGAAAGCATGTTCGTTAAAAATTTTTTGAGCGAGTCTTTGGAAATAATAAACAAGTTAGATCATGCGGCTATTGAAAAATTGGCCGATACGTTAGTGTGTGTGCGAGAAAATGGCGGACGACTTTTTATTTTAGGCGTTGGCGGATCTGCAGGTTCGGCTTCCCATGCAGTGAATGATTTTCGTAAATTGACTGGGTTTGAAGCTTATGCTCCTACTGATAACGTGTCAGAATTAACCGCTCGCATTAATGACGAAGGATGGGAGACGGTGTTTGTCAATTGGCTTCTAGGATCGAATTTCAATGAAAAGGATGGTTTGCTAATTTTCTCCGTAGGTGGTGGAAATGCGGAGCGCAGCGTTAGCGTAAATTTGGTACGCGCCATTGACCTTGCCAAACAAAAAGGTGCGAAAATTATGGGGATTGTTGGTCGTGACGGCGGCTATACAGCCCAAATGGCCGATGCAGCAGTTATTGTGCCGACTGTGAATCTTGCCCATGTTACGCCTCACACGGAAACTTTTCATGGAGTGATTGGGCATCTATTAGTGTCTCATCCGAAACTAAAGGTATCGCTAACGAAATGGGAATCAATTAGCAGTAACTCGTAAGCTATAGGAAAAAATCATGGATATTGGCAATATTAAGATCAAAATTTTTGCGGACGGGGCGGATAAGGACAGAATGCTGGAAATGTATCGCAGGTCGTGGATAAGGGGCTTTACCACCAATCCAACATTGATGAAAAAAGCCGGCGTAAAAGATTATGAAGCATTCGCAAGAGAAATAATTGGAGCGATTCCCGATCGTCCTATCTCTTTTGAAGTGTTTTCCGATGACTTTGCAGAAATGGAAAGGCAGGCTCTAAAGATAACCGGATGGGGAGATAACGTTTATGTTAAGATTCCAGTAACAAATACTCTAGGTCAGTCGTCCTATCCATTAATTAAGCGTTTAGCTGGCGCCGGAGTAAAACAAAATGTGACGGCTATTATGACTCTGGAACAAGTAAAAGCAGTCAGTCAGGCTTTAGCCAACGGTCCTTCATCTTATATATCAGTTTTTGCCGGGCGGATTGCCGACACGGGACGCGATCCTATTCCGCTCATGACCGAGGCGGTAGAACTATTGAGGCAATACCCTAGGCAGGAGCTTATTTGGGCCAGCCCGCGCGAACTTTTGAATATAATCCAAGCGGAATCAATTGGATGTCATATAATCACCATGACAAATGATATTTTGAACAAATTAGGCAATCTCCATAAAGATTTAAATGAGTTTTCTCTAGAAACTGTAAAAATGTTTTATGACGACGCGGTAAAAGCAGAGTTTATTCTGTAGTTATGACCGATAAAATTACTAAATATTTCAATTTTGCTTTATTGATATTACTCACTGCTCTGGTCGCGCAGTATGGCTACTATTTGATTAATGATGCATGCTTTACTTTTGGTGATGAGTTTTATTTCATAGATTTTTTTAGATATAAGAAAATCCCCATACAAAATGTAGGAGGTGAATGTCGTTTTTGTCCATTGGGATTTCAGGAATATTGGCCGTATGTATTAATCAACGCAACTATCGATACAAAAATCATTCTTCTGAAAATTCATACCTTTATTAAGCTTATTTTATTGCTTATATGCATTTGGTTAGCAGTACGAAAGTTGTCCAATAAGATTTGTGCTACCTCTGCTTGCTTGTTTGTCTTGGTAGCAACACATGCTTTACTTTATTCGTATTCGCAGTCTCAATCCCAAGAGTCAAGCGTTATGACTTTATGGGCTTTGTGGTTTTATTGCTTTGTTTCCGCTCAAAAAAGCGACAATAGTGGCTTTTTTATTTTTGCAGTAATATTTGCCACACTCGCTATCTATATGAAAGAGACGGCTTTTATCCTATTTTTTCCGATTAGTGTAGTTTTTTTTGTATTCAATTTTAATAAAGCGACGACAAAAGAAAAAGTCTACCATTTGACAATAGTATTGCAAGTAATGTTGTTTTTTCTATTGTATTTTTATTATTTGGGATGTAATTCATCCTATAATGAAGGTAGATACCTTTTAAGTATATCAGATATGGCTCTATTTTATGCAAATGAAACAGCAGTTAAAATATCAACTGTTATAGCGTTAGTTAGACTTACTTATTGGGCAATCAGGCGACGAATTGATATCTCCGTTGCTGATACATTGCTTTTTAGCTCCATTCTGTTCGTTTGCGCATATATTATTTTAAAACTAGCATGGACTCACTATATTTTGCCAGCCATTGTGATACAACACACCACAATATTCTTATATTTGTATCAGCTTTGGGAATCCAAAATGCTAGAAAAAATAAAAACTCGTTTCCAAAAATTAACAATGATCGCCTTAGGGATTATTATTTCATTAATATCTTGTCATGTTTTACAAGAATATAAAAATATGATTCTCCCCGAAATGCATAACATAGCGATACGGTATCAAACAATGAAAAATTTGCTAAATAAAATGAATATTCTAAAAAAAGAGCGATATATTACAATCGGTTATTTACCGAAAATAGAATATTTCGATAGGCCTTTATACTTTTACGAAAATGCCTTTGCACTGATGATATTGCATAAATATGTCGGTTGTTTTGTTGAAAATCATTATCTGTCGCTGAGTTTTATAGATAACAAATCAGAGTATGATATAAACGACAATGGTTATTTTTTCGTATTTACTGAGCTTAAGGCGTTAAAAACTGCACTAATGAAGTATCAAAAATCTGGCAGCAAAATTGCCATTGTGATACCAGCAAGTGATGAAAATTACGCTGGTGGAAATTACGCTAGCCATCTATCAACATTGGGGTGGTTTCAGACAAAAATCCCTCATTTTTATATATATACTTCGAAAGCAATTGATTGTTGGTCAGATTTTTCGAAAAACGGAATCATCGATGTAACGAATCCTCCACTTAGTGTGTCTATCATGGGTTTAGCCCAGAGTGAGATATGGGGCCGCTGGTCGGATGGCAAACAAGTGTTAATGACATTTGAATTGCCGAAGCATTTAAGAGGCAGGAAACTCACGCTAAAAATACCGCTAATACATGTAATTAATGGTAAGCAACGTATACTACCAATACTAAATGGAGAAGCGTTATCTGAAATTAACGTTTCGGAACCGAGAACTATCGATATAAACATTGGCGCTAAATTTTCATCCAGTGGAAAGATAAGTTTAACGCTCAATTTACCAGATGCAGTGGCATCAAAGGATATTTCGAATAACCCAGATACGCGTATTTTGGGGATAGGTTTTAAAGAAATTATGATTGCCGAAAGTAATCCCGATGACATTTAGCAGCGCTCAGGATACACATCTAGTAACAGGTGGAGCTGGGTTTATAGGATCCAATCTTGTGGATAGATTGTTGCAAGGGGGATGTCGTGTTATTACATTTGACAATTTCTCCACAGGTAAGCGTTGTTTTTTAGAGCAAGCTTTAACAAATCAAAATTTTTCTCTGTTAGATGGCAATCTATCGGATTTAAACGCGCTTATTCAAACAATGAAAGAAACTCATATTGATATGGTTTGGCACATGGCCGCCAATGCTGATGTGCGCTTCGGCTTGAATCATCCGAGAAAGGATTTGGAACAAAATACCATCGCAACGCACAATGTTTTAGAAGCCATGCGCATTAATAATATAAAAAAAATAGCTTTTTCCTCTACCGGCTCTATTTATGGCGAGCCTTCTGTGCATCCTACTCCGGAAAATACTCCTTTCCCTGTACAAACGTCGCTCTATGGAGCTTCTAAATTAGCTTGCGAAGCGTTAATTCAGGCTTACTGCGAAGGATTCGGCTTTAGTGGATATATTTTTCGTTTCGTTTCTGTGTTGGGCGAACGGTATACTCATGGCCATGTATTTGATTTTTGTCGCAAATTAATTGATAATCCTCATGAACTACAAGTATTAGGCGATGGTCGTCAACGTAAGTCATATATGTATGTGCAAGATTGCCTAGATGCAATGCTATTGGCCGTAGAAAAGTGCCAAGGCAAAGTGAATATTTTCAATCTTGGAGTAAATGATTACGTGGAGATAAATGATTCAATCAAAGTTATAACAAAACGCTTAGGAGTTAATCCGAAGGTAAAATATTCTGGCGGAGAACGCGGATGGATAGGGGATAATCCATTTATTTGGCTGGATACTTCTCGTATTCAAGCTATTGGGTGGCAGCCTAAAGTCAGCATCTTAGATGGAGTACTAAAAACTTTAGAATGGCTGTTGTCCAATCGATGGGTTCTTACGGAAAGAAGCGAGGAATAATGAATAAATGGCCTAAAAAACTGCCGCCTCTCACGGAAGAGCAGAAAAGAATCAGTAGTGATTTTATGAATAGACATTTGCATGCATTGCAAAACAAATGGTATGGCTTTGTGGAAATTTTTAATCACAAATATCCAATTTATTCCCTCAAATTGCAGGGGAGGGAGGGGAGACTTCTCAGGACTTTGGAAATTGGAGCTGGTATTGGTCAACATCTCAATTATGAAAATTATAGTCAGCAAGAATATTACTGTAATGAGTTATTGCCGGAACTGTGCATGGAAATAAAAAAGCGATATCCGAAGGTTAACGTTGTACCAGGCGATTGTCAAAAGCGTCTGCCGTATGAAGATGCGTATTTTGATAGAATTATAGCTATTCATGTTTTTGAGCACTTGCCTAATCTTCCAGCCACTATACGCGAATCCAGACGACTGATAAAACCTACCGGAGTATTGTCTGTGATAATACCTTGTGAAGGCGGAATGATGACAAAAATAGCGCGTAATTTATCTGCCAAACCGCATTTCGAAAAATTATATAAGCAAAACTATGATTGGTTCATAAAATCTCAGCACATTAACATGCCGGACGAAATATTATATGAACTAAAACAATGTTTCCAAGTGATTCACAGCATGTGGTTTCCGCTACTAGTCCCATCTGTGAACTTTAACCTTTTTATAGGGTTGACATTGAAGCCTAGATGATTGGAGTTTGTATATGCTTTGCCATATTTGTAATTCAGATACCGAAGCTATTGGAACAAAAAAAGGTCAATACTGTGTTGTTGAGTTTGAGTTTAGAAAGTGTTTGCAATGTGGATTTATTTTCGTTGCTAATCCTCTAACAGATTATGCAACTTTATATAATGAAAATTATTATTGCGGCAAAGGAGCTGATCCAACGCTGGATTATATAGGAGAGTTGTATGATTCCGGTAAAACTATACGTCAGTTTGAGTGGTATGGCATATTCAGAGTTATAGCTTCGATTGTTGTAGGAGGGGGGGAGGGGCTGACTAGCAAAAGTTGGCTGGATATAGGTTGTGGGAATGGTGGATTGGTACGTTATTTGACTAATAGACATATAAAATGTTTAGGAGCAGAAGACGGGTGGATAGCGGATAAAGCAAGAGATGATTTTTCAATCCCTATCGTATCATTGGACAACATTCAGGGCAGGTACGATATAGTCACTGCAATTGAAGTATTAGAACATATTCAATACCCAATGGACTTCTTGTTAAAAGTTAAAAATCTTTTAAATCCTGGTGGTATATTTTGGTATACGACTGGCAATTCCGCTCCTTTCCTAAAAGATATTCCCTCACGATGGGCTTATGTTGTTCCGGAAGTGCACATTAGCTACTTTAGCCCGAATTGCATGAAAGTTGCCTTTAAGAAAGCGGGATTAAAGCCTGTTCACTTTAATGGTCTCCCTTCAGGTATGGAGTACATTATTTTATTTAAGATACTAAAAACACTTGGCATGAAACGATTGCCAATTTATGATCGTTTTGTGGAAAAAATGTTACAAACGATCTGCTCTCCTTTAATCAGATGCATTGCTAATTTAGTTAACGCGAGGTATCGTATTTCCGATATGCCATTCGGGATATACAAATGAGTTTTGCCAATAAGACTGTATTGATAACTGGAGCTACGGGCACATTAGGTAGGGCATTGAGTTTCGCATTTCGTAAATCTGATGCTAATCTAGTCGTGTTAGCTAAAAACGAAAGTCAATTAAAAATATTATACAATGAGCTTAACAAGTGTGCTGGCAATGGTTCTATAAATCAAATAGTTGCTGATCTTTCCAATCCTGATTTTCTAGATAAAACAAACACCAATATGTTCATCACAGATATACTAATCAATAATGCGGCCACTCAAAGTCCAATAGGTCTGTTGGAAAGCAATAGTTGCTCTGCTTGGTTAGATATAGTTAACATTAACCTGGTAGCGCCGGTCTTTTTATGTCGTACAGCTATTCCGCGTATGAAATCTAATAAATTCGGTCGCATTATTAACATATCCGGCGGAGGCGCGGCAGGGCCTAGAGCATTTTTTTCTGCCTATAGTTCAACTAAAGCGGCACTGGTACGTTTGACAGAAACATTGGCTTGTGAATTGCAAAATACTGGCGTTACTGTAAATGCAATTGCTCCAGGAGCCATGCTCAGCGCGATGACAAAGGAAGTATTAAACGCAGAAAATATAATTGAAAACGAAGAACTACAGCGTGCTCAATGGCTTTATTTAAATAAAGAAGATAATACTGCTGCTGAGGCAGTTGATTTATGTTTATGGTTAGCCTCAGACGCTAGCAATGGAATTACCGGTCGTTTAATTAGCGCAAAATGGGACAATTGGAAAGAATGGCCGAAGCATCTGGCAGAATTACAAAATTCCGACCTTTATACATTACGTCGCATTACCGGCAGAGATCGCGGACAAACTTGGGGAGACAAATGAACTTTGGAATAATTGGCTGCGGGCTTATCGGTAGAAAAAGAGCCTCTAGCATAACTAATAGGAGCGGACTTAAATTAGTGGCTGCCGCTGATCTCGACCTCAGAAGAGCGGAAATGTTATGCGTCGAGTTTGGAGGTAGAGCGACATCCAATGCCAATGAAGTAATAGATTCAGAAGCGGAGGTAATAATCGTCTCCACTACCCATGATCAACTTGCCCCCATCGCCTTGATGGCTCTCAGAGCTGGGAAGCATGTTCTATTGGAAAAACCAGGTGCCAAGAGTGCAAAAGAACTCGAACCAGTGGCAACTGAAGCAGCAAAACGTGGATTAATAGTAAAAGTTGGTTTTAATCATCGTTTTCATTCGGCAATATTGCAGGCGAAAGAGTTGGTCAAACAAGGAGCTATAGATCGCCTCATGTTCGTGCGTGGCCGTTACGGACACGGAGGGCGCGTGGGCTATGAAAAAGAATGGCGTTTTCGGAAAGAAATGTCCGGTGGCGGTGAATTATTGGATCAAGGGAGTCACTTAATAGATTTATCGCGATGGTTTCTTGGAGAATTTACGACGGTTTATGGAATATTGCCTCGCTACTATTGGCCCGGAGAAGTCGAGGATAATTGCTTTTTAACGCTACAAACTGATGATGGGAAAATTGCTCAGCTGCATGCTACGTGGACAGAATGGAAGAATACCTTCTGCCTTGAAATTTACGGACAGTCTGGGAAATTGCAAATCGATGGTCTTGGTGGAAGCTACGGCCCAGAGCAATTGAGTTTTTATAAAATGTTGCCACAAATGGGGCCGCCGCAGACCACAATTTGGCAATACCCGTTTCCAGATGCTTCATGGGATCGTGAAATGGAAGAGCTACTATGCGCTATTTCCGAAAAGCGTTCTCCGCTTAGCGATGTTAACGACGCTATGGAGAATTTGCGCTTGGTGGATAAGTTATATCGACAACAGGAGAAAGTATCATGATTATTGCTCGTAGTCCTTTGCGTATTACGTTAGGAGGAGGCGGAACTGACATGCCTTCCTACTACCATGATTACGATGGATTTTCGATTGCTGGAGCAATTGATAAATATGTGTATGTCACGATAATGCGACCATTTACGCCAGGAATCTATTTGAAATACTCGCAGCTTGAACATGTGGAACAGGTTGATCAGGTGCAGCATAAAATCATTCGCGAAGCTCTTTATATGCAGAATTTACGTACTCCCCAGATAGAAATAACCTCTTTGGCGGATATTCCTTCCGGAACAGGTCTTGGTTCTTCTGGCAGCTTTACCACTGCGTTACTGAAGGCTTTGTATGCACATCGATGCAAGATGATTATGCCGCACGAACTTGCGGAATTAGCATGTCACATCGAGATAGATCGTCTGAGCGAACCCATTGGCAAGCAGGATCAATATATCGCTGCCTATGGTGGTCTACAATATTTTACCTTTCATAAGGCAGGTACAGTTTCTGCCGAACCGCTTAATATATCAATGCAAACAGTTTTCGATTTAGAGGATAAACTGCTTTTATTTTTTACTGGATTCTCCCGCAGCGCCGGAAGCGTTTTGAAAGATCAATATTTACGTACTATGCAGCATGACGACGAGATGCTGAACAGTTTGCATTATGTGAAAAAGTTGGCTTATCAATCTAAAGAAGCGTTAGAAGCAGGCGACCTGACAAAATTTGGCCAACTCATGCACGAACATTGGGAACATAAGCGAAAACGTTCCCACAATATGAGCAATTCCCAGATAGACGAATGGTATAAGCTTGCTATAGCCAATGGAGCGGTGGGAGGCAAGCTTGTGGGAGCTGGCGGCGGCGGTTTTTTGATGTTTCTTGTCGACGATGGCGTAAAACTGCGTCATACCATGAATAATATCGGTCTCGAAGAAGTCCGATTTCGTTTTGATTTTCATGGAACTAAGATATTAATTGGTTGATCAGACAGAGTTTGGTAAATGATTGATAGAGGTGCAGAGCGCATGCTTCCAGTAGCAATGTTAGCAGGTGGACTGGCCAAGCGTATGAGACCGATCACTGAAAAAATTCCCAAAGCGTTACTGCCTGTTGCAGAAGAACCTTTTATATTTCATCAATTGCGCCTATTGAAAAAACAAGGGATAACTAGGATTGTATTGTGTGTTGGCCATTTGGGCGAGCTAATCGAAGAACAAGTAGGCGACGGTTCAAAATTCGGCCTGGAAATAGCTTATTCCTTCGATGGTCCCAAATTGCTTGGAACGGCCGGCGCTCTAAAGAAAGCTTTGCCTTTATTGGGGGATGTTTTTTTTGTGATGTACGGAGATTCTTATCTTACTTGCAATTACAGCGAAGTATATAGACACTATAAAAAATGCGAACGACCTGCTCTCATAGCGATCTATTGTAATCAAAATTTATATGATATCAGTAATATCGTTTTCGAAAATGAAGAGATTGTCAGTTACGATAAGAAGGATTTTATTCCTCAGATGCATTATATAGATTATGGGCTTAGTATTCTATGTGGACATCTGCTGAACAATTTAAAATTAAATGAATTTTATGATTTAGCAGATGTTTACATGGATTTGGTTAAAAAGAAAAAAGTAGCTGGATTTGTTGCTCGCGAGAGATTCTACGAAATTGGTTCGCCTGAAGGGCTAAACGAGCTGTCCGAGTTATGTAGTATTCTACCCTCTCCATTGAGCGCTTAATCTACTCTTAAACCTCTGGTTTTTTGAATACCCCGATACAACGAATGCCGAATGGATACGATAATACCTTGCCAAGCATTAATTCAATTTTAAGTATCATACGTACAATAAATCCACTGGTCAGGGCTATTAGAGCTATGGATAAACGAGAATTACAAATGGATTGTTGTTTTGCTGCCGTAATATGCCAACGAGCTCTCGTCTTTTTCACGCACAAAAAAAATGGATATAGAAAAAATCCCAGATGAGAAAAATAAACTCGCTCTAGTCCGGATTCGTTTAAAAGTTTCAAAATTTGCGCGTTACTGTAACGCCTGTAATGGTGTAATTGAGCATCATAGGTGTCGAACAGTTTCTCTCCGTATGGGACTTCAAAGATAAAAACCCCTCCAGGCTTTAAAATCCGGTGTATTTCTTGCACAGCGCGACTGTGATCTTTTATATGCTCAAGAACGTTTAACGCTAAAACCGCGTCGTAGCTTTTGTCCGGTAAAGGGCAATCTATTAGATCAAAACACAACAACGGAGTCGGAATATTTTCTTTTTTTAATTCTTTTGATAATTTACGCAGCGTTTTATTAATGATATCAGCCCCTACAATTTGTGCATTAGGGAATAACCGTCGCATGCGACGCAATAAAACGCCACTAGAGCAGCCTATTTCTATAAGTCTCCCCCCCCCCCCTTGCTTAAAATTTGGACAATACTTCTTTATATTTGCAATTCCAGTAATAAAAGAAGCTTCATCGATGGGATGTCGACCGTTACTTATTTCTTCATGAAAATCCGTTAAATTGTCGTCCCATCCTGTTGGCGCATTAGGCATAGAATACGCTAAGACGCCTTCAAAAGACGGCTTCCCAACAAACTCTTTCCCATTCCATATTACATCTTCATGTTTGGTAGGATGTGGAAATATTTGCTTGCTAGGTGAACACATCTTCATCTTCCACGACCTTATGCTATGCCTCCGACAGGCAATAATACTATATAATACAGGCATCTAAATACAAGTCAAATGCGTACGAGATTGTCATATAAACATATATTAAATTTTTGATGAATGAGTAAACGAATAGAAAACTCGAGCATTTTCTCTGATTTAGAGAAACATTTAATGGCGTTCGCCAATCGATGCAGTCTTGCAAGATTGTTAGTAAAAATGTAACCATCAAAAGTTAAGTCCTAACTAACAATCCCCATAAGACGAAATGCCCTAGTAAAATAAATTTACCTGATTTAATGTAGACTACTATGGAAGATAGCAGTTTATTCTACAGCTCTGTCAAAGATGCAACTCCGGCAATGTCGCAGTATCTGACATTTAAGTCGCAGTATCCGGGATGTCTGTTACTATTTCGCATGGGGGATTTCTTTGAACTTTTTTTCGAAGACGCTAAGATTGCTTCCTCTATATTAAACATTGCCCTTACGCATCGAGGGAAACACATGAATGAAGATGTTCCCATGTGCGGAATTCCGGTCGTAACTTTAGACGCTTATGTGGGACGACTCGTGAAATATGGGCAAAAAGTGGCCATCTGTGATCAGGTCGAAGATCCGCAAGAGGCGAAAAAGCGCGGCTATAAAGCTATCGTAAGGCGAGAAATCACGAGAATCTTAACCGCCGGCACTATAATTGAAGAAAATTTATTAAACTCAAACAGAAATAATTTTCTGGTATCGATTGTGCCTGATATTTGTCGGAAAACAGAAAAAATCAAGACGGTGAGTTTTGCCGCCATAGATATATCAACCGGTGAGTTCTTCGTAAATACATGTTTGGCAGATGAATTTCCATCGTTTTTGAAAATGTACAATCCACGAGAAATATTGATTTCATCGAGTATAGAAAGAAGTGATTTTGCAAAATCTTTTTCTTCCGTCTGCGACGCCTCCATTACGGCGTTACCAGAGTCAAAATTCAATCCCATCGTCGAAAAAGAAAGGCTGGAAAGATATTTCAAGGTCAGTACATTGGATAGCTTCGGCATAAAATTAAGCAATGAATTGTCCTCTTGTGGCGCTGTTTTGGAATACTTACTCATAACGCAGCGCGATAATGTTTCCAACTTGCCTATCCCTAAAAGAACGTCATTTTGTAATTATCTGATCATTGATCCCGCTACGAGCAAAAGTCTAGAGATAACGACCTCTAATCGCGGCGAGCATGAATACAGTCTATTGGGTGTCATTGACAAGACAAAAACCGCGTTTGGATCCAGAGCTCTTGCCGCTAGGGTATCAATGCCTCTGATAAATAAAGATCTGTTAGAAAAACGCCTAAATTGCGTCGAATTCTTCATCAAAAATGAAAAACTATTGAAGTTGATTCGCGATACCATTTCGGGATGTCCAGATTTTGAAAGGGCTATTAATCGCATAAAATTTAACAAATTCTCTCCCCGAGATCTTGGAGATATTCGAGAATCTTTGCGTATGGTTTGCTCCATAAAAACGCTTTTCAAAAATGTCAATATGCCCAGCGAGGGAGAATATTATGTTGAAAAATTAAAAGACTTCTCAGAATTATATGATTTGCTGGCAACGGCCTTGATAGAAAAATTGCCGGCATCTAATAACATGCATGGAATAATTTCAGATGGATACTCTAGAGAATTGGATGAGCTAAAGTATTTAAAAAATCACAGTGAGGAGTTAATTCTTGATTTACAGCACAAATACATCGATGAAACCGGAGTTGGCGCTCTAAAAATCAAAAATAATGCCATTATAGGCTGGTATGTGGAAGTTCCTTTATCTCAAAGAGGTAAGATGAACGATCGGTTCATACATCGTCAAACGCTTATAAATGCCATGAGATATACGACCCGAGAACTAATTTCTGTACAGGGCAAATTGATGAACATTCTGGACGAATGGGAGCAGTTGGAGAAGGAGCTATACGAAAAAATTGTGGATAAAATGCTAAAATTTCAAGAAGAAATTTTTCATGCCATAAAAGTACTGTCTCTCCTCGACGTTTATACGAATCTGGCTTATGTGGCCCTGGAAAGAAATTATGTTCGTCCTGAAATTTCCGCCGATCCGATTTTAAAAATAGAAAATGGTCGACATCCTATGTTGGATTTGCACGGGCAAGATTTTACAAGCAATAATTGTGATCTCGATGATTCCAAAATTTGTCTACTCACGGGACCTAACATGGCCGGAAAGAGCACTTACTTACGCCAAAATGCGTTGATTATGATTCTAGCTCAAATCGGAAGTTATGTCCCCGCTTCTGTGGCTATTATCGGAATCGCCGACAGGTTGTTTTCTCGCATCGGGGCGTCTGACGACATAGCTCGCGGACGTTCCACTTTTATGGTAGAGATGATAGAAACGGCGACTATTTTAAATCAAGCGACCGCGAAATCATTTGTTATATTGGACGAGGTTGGACGCGGAACATCCACCTATGATGGGCTCTCCATCGCCTGGGCTGCCATAGAAAATCTTTATAAAGTCAACAAATGTCGCGTTTTATTTGCGACTCACTATCGGGAGTTAGCAGCTCTCCAAAACACGCTAAAGAATATAACGTGTAAAACATTGAAAGTTCAAGAATGGAACGGAGACGTAATATTTTACCATAAAATTATAGATGGAATTGCGGATAAATCCTATGGCATTCATGTGGCCAGTATCGCTGGAGTTCCAAAAACCGTAATAAAGAGAGCGATGGAACTCTTGAAAAATTTCGAATCACAAAGTGGCAAAAGTTCCGACGAATTCTTGATGGAAGCATCAGATCAGATGGAATTTTTCTACGCGCAAAATTCCAAACTAAAACAAAAACTTGACGCTATCGATCCCAATAACATCTCTCCCAAGCATGCGCTGGAGATACTGTATGAGTTAAAAGAGTTAGTTTAGTTTTTGAGTCAGGCAATTCTTAGGGTTGTATTTAGAGATTGTTTTTTGCCGGAAAGTATGCTCTATAGTCTACGTTTGATTTTGGATTTTTTTTATGCCTAAAAAGATGAAATTCGGCGCGGTATTGGCCATTGTGTTTGGAAGTCAGATTGGTTCTGGGATATTTGTATTGCCAGCCACTCTTGCGCCATTTGGGATATTTGGAGTTTTTGGATGGGGATTGGCAAGTTTGGGTGCTATGCTGTTGGCGTTTGTTTTTGCAGATTTATGCTCAAAATTTCCACAAACTGGAGGACCGCACGTCTATATACAAGAAGTTTTCGGAAGAAAAGTCGGGTTCTTCGTCGGATGGATCTATTGGCTAGTATCTTGGACCAGTACTTCCGTTGTGGTGATTGCTGCTATTGCCAGTTTAAGTACATTCATTGGAAACGACGTATCTTCTCATGTGTATTTATGTGGAGAAATTGTGCTGCTCTGCATAATTGCCGCCATCAATTGCAAAAGTGTTAATCTAGCCGGGAATGTGGGAATTCTTCTGACACTCCTTAAGTTCATTCCATTTATTCTCGTTCCCGCGGTGCTTTTTTGTAGTTTCGATGGAAGAAACATAGTTACGGCTCCGCAATACTCAAATTTTTCTGCCATGAAATTAGCCATGATTGCGGCAGTGGAATCGTTTTGGGGATTTATTGGAGTGGAATGTGCGACAGCTCCGGCCGGTGCAGTGGAAAATCCAGCCAAAACCATACCGCGAGCCATAATTATTGGAACATTGGGAGTAGCTGTGGTTTATTTTCTCAATAATCTATCTATTATGGGCGTAATTCCCGGCGACGCGTTAGCCTCTAGTAACGCTCCCTATGTGGATGCTATTAATAGCGTATTGGGAAAAAATATATCGATGATCATATCTGTTATGGCGTTTTTTTTGATGGCAGGCACCGCCAATACCTGGACGTTAGCGTCGGCGCAAATATCTTTTGGGTTGGCTCAGGACGGCTTACTTCCACCTCTTTTTGCAAAAAAGAACAGAAATCTAGCGCCGTATGCGAGCGTATTGATTAGTAGTTTAGGAATTATACCAATACTATTGCTTTCAAAAGATCAAAATTTGTCTGAACAAATAAATAATATCATTAATTTTTCGGTGGAAATTTTCCTGATAGTTTACGTCATATCCTGTTTAGCCTTTATAAAAATCAATAGGAACTCTGGCAAAATCTGGAAAACTGTTTTGGGAGTGGCGGCACTCTCGTTCTGTGCCGTTATGATGGTGAACTCATCGGTCCAATCAATGCTGGTGGCGCTATTATTCGCGGCTAGCGGTATTTGCGTGAGACCTTTCGTAAAACGGTGATCGCAGTCATTAGAATCGTAGAATAACTGCATCCTGATTTGAAAATCATTAACTCTCTGTCAATATTTTTCTGAAATAATAGGAGGATGATTTTACATTGCAATATAAGGATTTGGTTTAATGCAATTTTCGATAGTAATTAATAACTTGATTGCAATAGGCGGGGGGGGGGGGTAAACCTTCTAGAAGAGAGGCGTCTTTCATGTTCTGATTATTTGTCAATTTATCAAAATAGTTTCAATTATTACTTATTTCGCAGTCTCCAAAGTTTTTTTGATTTTTTCTCAAAAGTAATTTTCTTTTGGCATTGCTTTCAAATTTATTCTCCGATGTTTTCCTCTTCTTCAAAAAGTATTTCTTTTGCGACAACATCTGGAAAAAAATCTTTTTTCAATGAGGTATCTCTGATGTCACCGGAGAAAAATCACCATTCCCGCCGTTTGTTGACAAAAAAGGGGTCTAGAGGGGCGATATCGGAGTATATTCTTCTGGCAAGCCTGGTTGTGATGGCAGCCATTTATGGACTAGGATCTGTGGGCTCATCGATTCAAAAACAATTTCAGACGCTGCTCGATGATTTCGGAAAATCTGCGTCTTCTTCTATAGAATCATTGTCGCCGGAAAAACAGAAACAGATGTACGAGACGATGCGAACGGCCGTAATGAATGCAGGAATAGAGAATGAAGAAGATGCAGATCAAATTGCTTCGGTCGCTGCGAATACAGCTACAGAATCCTATTTGGAAGCTATAAATTCAGAATATGCTAAATCTCTAAGTCCCGAAGAAGCCGAAATTTATGCTACAAGAATTGCCGCTTGGGAGGCTTATAAATCTGTGTATGAGCAAAATGGAACTGCCGAACAGAGAGCAATGGCGCACGCCTCAGCGAGAGCTGCATATAAAGCGATGATAGAAACCATGATTGGTAGAGAATCGACGGAGGCGGAATTAGTAGGCAACATAGCCTATGCTTCTGCGCTGGAGACGGCATCCACAGTTCTAGCAGCGCTGAAAGACTCTCAGAGGAACACAACGCTGGATGTAAAGGCTGCTGCTGCCACCGTAGCGGAGCAGTTTACAAGAGAGGCAAATATTATGTATGAGGAAATAAATAAAGATAGAATGGGCTCGTCACCTTGGATTATGACTTATTCTTCAGGGCCATTTTCATCACTGTATAGTTTACTTCAGTCCATAGTCGCAGACGCAAACATGGACTGGGAAAAAATGCCACCCAATCCTGAACTACTGAGAAAAATAGACCGGGCGGCGGCAGCATCGGTGCTCTATGAAAATAGCTATTATGCATATGATGTAGCATATGATGCTTACGGCTTCCGAAGTGAGCTAGCCAAATGGGCTGAACAGGTGCGGAACGGCACGCTAATAAGCGATGAACGCTAGTTATGCTTAAAATGTAACAAACTGGATTTTCAGCACATTGTAGAAGCAAAAACTAAAATTGATCGGCAATCCATTAGTGAATACAACTTATAATAAGATATCGTCTACTTCTCTATGCCAATCTTTTTATCAATGAACTAAACCCATGCGATTTTAAAAAATCTGCAGCCTTTAAGAAATTGTAGAGTATCTTCAGATCATCAACATTTATATCCAGCGGAATGTCTTTTTCAAGGGTAACTAACTTAAGAGAGATATCAAATTGCGCCCTCTGATTTTTAAGATATTCTTTAATTCTATTGGGCTTAACGTCGTCGATATTTTGGTACAGCGCTTCTGGAGTTTTAAATTCTTTAACAAGCTTTGCCGCCGTTTTTGGACCGATACCGCCAACGCCAGGAATATTATCAGAAGCGTCGCCCATTAAAGCCTGCAGAAAAATCATCTGATGCGGTAAAACGTCATATTTTTCCCGCACTTCGTCTGCTTTTATAAGCTTTGATTTTATCGGATCGAATAGAGAAACATTGTCTGATACTAATTGCATTAGATCTTTGTCCGACGATATGATTTTTACATCGTATCCCTGCTCCGACAGTTTCGCCGAGTATGTGGCGATTATATCGTCGGCTTCAAATCCTTTTTTACTGATTGTTGAAATGCCGAAAGCCTCGCAAGCGTCGCGAAACATGGGTATTTGTACCTTTAATTCTTCCGGAATTGCCTGTCGGTTGCTTTTATATTCAGCATAGATTTGAGAACGGAAAGTGTCCCTGCCGCTATCCAATACTACGCAAAATGGATTGGCGATGAATGCTTCAGCTAAAATCTTATGTCTTTTCAATAGAGAAATTAGCATGGAGCAGAATCCAAATACTGCGCCAACGGGATGTCCATCTTTGTTGATCAGTGGCGGGGAAGCATAATAGGCTCTATATATAAAACCGGAGCCGTCTACTAATATCGCGGAAGTTTTAGCCATAAATTTATTGTAAAGTTTGATTCTTAGCTTCCTTTTGCTGTTGATATAGATCGGCAAAATTAACTGGGGCGAGATATAATGGTGGAAACCCACCCTCACTAACGGTACTGGCGATGATACTTCGGGCAAAAGGAAACAACAACCGCGGGCATTCGACGTATAAAATAGCATCCATGACGTCGTCGGGGAATTCTTTAACGATAAACTCTCCGACATAATTTAATTCTAATAGAAACAGCGGCTTATGGAGTTTTGCATCAATCTTCGCCATCAAGCTAACATGAAATATATCAGACTCTTTTCCTTTCTCAATATTCACTTTTAATTGTACGTCAATCTGAGGCTGCTTATCAGAAGCTTCTGATTCTTTAGCCAAACAGATATTTTCAAATGATAAATCCTTTATATATTGCGCTACTACTCCAAAGGTCTGACTGTTTTCTCCTGCCATGAATACTCCAACTCGTTTTGACTGGTTGATGATACAGAATACGATGCGGCATCGCAAGTTAGAAACTGCGGCTGAAGCTACCAAACGATTATAGAAGCACCCACCACCACCCCACCCCACCCCCCAATTAACCTCTTCTTCACTTTTTTCTGTCATAATATTCCCAAACAAAATGGACTTAAGATGCGTCTTTTTGCAAAAATTAGTGACTTCCTGACGCATGGGGGGGGGGGGCAATCACCTCTGGCAGAGGCGGTTCTGGTGCTTAGATTGTCAAGATAATGGCAAGAATCTCGGCAAAATTGCTTTTTTAAGAAAAACCGGTCTCGGAAATCTTGACAAATTTTTCTCTTTTGAAAAAGCCTGCAATCATTTCAAAAGGCCTCTTTTTCGTTCCATAAAGTTCTTTTTTCGGCATGGAAATTTCCAGCTGCAGAAAAAATCCTCCGGCGCGACGCTTGTTGAAAATGCGCTCGTCGTTGCCTTGGTGATTATTGCCGCTGTCGGTGGTTTGAGTTACATCGGACTAGCCGTACAGGATCGTCTTGACATATTGGCGGGAGTTACAAATTCTGGAAACGAGGCTAATCAGAAAGCAAAAACGGCATGGGACACATTCTTTGAAGGATTGCAAAGTATTTTAGATGACGGGGACGGAATAGAGAATCTTCTAAAAGAAGGGAAAGATCTAAAAAAAATACTGGGAGAGAAATTTGATGTATTATTTGAGGACTTGGCTAAAAATGTAGATCTTGATCAGGCCTGGCCAGAAGAATGGACGCGAATCTCATGTTATGAATCCGCAATCCATGTGAAATATGCCAAGGAACCACCAAATGCGCCTCAGACACATCCATCTGAATTTCCTCCCAGCAACGAATATGATGAATACATGACACAAATAGAAGAAGCATATAATAACAACGAGACTGCCTTTGATAAAGTAGCAGCTCTTGTAATGATAAAACTTGCTATTGAAGCAGAACCGGATGATAGTCCTTTATTTTACGAATATCACACCACTGATAGTAATGGAAATGAGTATTATATTGGCCGAGAGTTCAGCATTCTCGGATCATATTTGGATTGTTACATCTACAAAGCATATCATCCAGAGTGGGAGATATCTGATCCAGAGCCGTATCCACCAACAACAGTTAAGTAATTTACCGTCTAAAGTCAGAAGTGCGCTTTGAAGCGATTGAGGATGAACTCTTCTTTTCATCCCATATCTGGCGAGACTGCATCGAAAAAAATCAAATACTATTCAAAATCAGAAAAAACATTGCGACTTTCTGTTGCTCTCGTCGTTCGTAAAAAATTACTCCCCTTATAGAACGATTCTCCAAAATTTTATATTACCCGATGAAAATTAAAAAATGCCTAGGATAGAATTCTCTGCAATATCCAGGATGAGGAATTGGCCTTAAAATTGCCTCCCACGCCAAATTCTAACGTTATATTACACTCTTGGCATACTGGCGCTTCCGGAATATTTTCACTGGTGCGGTCTCCGCCATTGGCAAAAACGAGCTCATCTTGAGGATATTTTTCTCGAACTTTACGAATTCCGCAGCAAGCCGAATTGTCGGAATCATCGAAGCTCAATACGTCTATTATACCTTTAATGTTAGAACAAATAACCTCTCGAGTGTGGTAGCTCATGAAATTCTTGCCTTTTTTCCGACACAACCATTCATCGGAGTTCAGCAGCAGTATTACACCGTCGGATTGGCAAGCAGCGGAACGAATCATTTCAATGTGCCCTTCGTGAAGAGGATCAAATCCGCCACTCACTATATAGTACTTATTCATATCTTTCTTTCAGAATTCTCATAACCTCATCCGGACCGGTTACGGCGATAACTTCGGCATTCTCTAAATCATGCAGTCGCCGCGCCAGCGTGTAATCGTTGCCTCCTCGCTCTGTGCGGTCTCCAAAAAAGACTATTTTTTCCGTTTTATACGTACGGCGCAAGTGATCGGCAACTTGCTCTTTTCCCAAACCGCGCTGAACGATATCTATGCTGATATTTCCTCCGACGGAAATATCATATTGCGGATAATCTGTGGATAATTCCAAAGCAATTTTTTCGCGCTCTCGATTGTCATTATCCCAATCATTATATTTTATCCGGGCTTCATGGGGACAATCGCGCCCAAGCACGCTGAAATTAATCATACCCCGCCTTCTTTCCAGATAATTTGGGTAAAGTTCCCCTTGATAGGCGGTGCTGTTGCGATAATGTTCCAACTTTTCCAATAACTTCTGTTCGGGATTAAAGTCATTCTTATATATTAAATTTCCCCTTTCATAAAATTCATTTCCCATAGATGCATAAATACCCGCGACGCCACTGATTATCGCCTTTGGAAGTTGCTCTAATATTTTCTTATAATCAGATCCAGATACTATATAAAAAACTCTGTTCGATATGAATTTTTCCAAAAAAGCCGAAAAATCTTCACTCATTGGAAGACGAGCCGGCGTTAATGTGCCGTCCATATCCGCTAGAAATATGATCGATGCGCTGTCACGGCAGCATCGGCCATATAAATCCTCATAGCGAACAATATCATCCTCGTCCAAAATTTCTCCATATTGAGTCTCCTGAACAGTTAAGGATTCGCTGCCGGCGTTTTTTAATCGATGACGTGCACGCGCCGGAATCTCCGCAAACTCCGACGGTCTCAAAACACTAATAGAATCGCCGACTTCCACTTCCGCGATTCCGGAAATAACCTCCCAACGTTCGGAGCGATGTTCATGAGATTGTAGCGACAAACTTGCGCTTTCTTCAACAACTATCGTCTTTTTTATAAAACCGTCGCCTACTTCGTTAACATGCCAGTAGCCCCAAGGTCTTTTCCCTACATCTCCTTTTTTATATATCATAAAATCGTCTTTTATATGATTAATTATATCTTGGCGCTGCATAGAAAGACAAGTGCAAAAGCTTAATCTTGAATATTCGAGCATGAATTTAATGATTGTCTATCAAATGTAGAAATATTCATTGGTATTGCTTTATATGAATAACGGGCGTTATAGAATAAACGGGAATATGAAATAAGAAATTCTCGGCAATATGATATGCTTCCATTATCTATTACCGAGATATAATTATGGACGCATTCTCTGTTCTTCCGATTGGGCCGTTTGAGCATGGATATCTGTATCTATCGGCGGAAAATTTGCAGGTTGGCGATGTGGTAGAAATTCCTTTGAGACAACGCAACATCGTTGGCATTGTCACAGACGAAAATATAGAAACATCCCGAGAACTCAAGACCATATCCCGAATCTTTGGTTTTAATATTGGAAAGACAAATTATGATTTTCTAAAGTGGGTTTCGGACTATACTATGATTCCCCGTGGTCACGTGTTGAAAATGATGCTGGGAGAAAGGAGCTTATTCAATCGTCAAAAAAAAGACTGTTCAAAACCTTTCGACAGAATCGTCGCATCTTTTCAAGAAATCAATCTAAATCTGAGCCAATTAGTGGCCTATCAAAGAATTATCAAAAGCGGAGCAAGGCCTTTTCTGCTGAAAGGAGTAACTGGATCTGGAAAAACAGAGGTATATCTGGCGGCAGTAAAAGACATTTTACAACAAAATAAGCAAGCGTTAATTTTATTTCCGGAAATTGCCTTAACTCAACAGATAGTTAGGCGCATAGAGAAATATTTTGGTTTCGCTCCCATCGTTTGGAATTCCAATACAACGCCAAAAAACAAAAGAATGACGTGGCTTAGAGCGATTTCTGGAGAATCTTGCATTGTAGTTGGAGCGCGATCAGCGTTGTTTGTTCCATTTAAAAACCTCGGAATGATAGTGGTTGACGAAGAACACGACTCTTCCTATAAGCAAGAGGAGGGTGTATTTTATAATGCTCGCGATATGGCAGTTGTTCGCGGACATTTGCAAAAAATTCCGGTAATTCTGTCTTCTGCTACTCCATCTTTAGAGAGTTATGTGAATGCCCAGAAAGAAAAATATGGGCACGCATTTTTGGAAGATAGATTCGGGTCGTCAAAGATTCCTCCCATTAATTTGATAGATATGAGACAGAATAAGTTTAAGGGATTCATATCCCCCGTCCTTTTAGAGGAAATTAAATCCACTTTATCTAGAAAGGAGCAGTCGTTAATTTATTTAAATAGACGTGGATATTCTCCGATTACTTTATGCAGATCCTGCGGAGCCAAGGTTTCCTGTCCGAATTGTTCCACCTGGCTTGTTTACCATAGAAAGCATGATAAACTAATATGTCATTATTGTAATCATCATATAAACGTTCCATCCAGCTGCCTTAGTTGCGGCTCCGCCGATTCTTATATTCCGTTTGGCCCGGGAATTGAGAGAATTTTTGAAGAACTTCATGAAAAAATTCCCCATGCACGCATTGAAATAGCATCTTCCGATACGATTTCGTCCGACAAAGATATCGAGGGCTTGTTTGATAAAATCAACAAAAACGAAGTCGATGTGATGATAGGAACGCAAATTTTAGCTAAAGGTCATCATTTTCCTAATATTACTCTTGTGGGTGTGGCGGATGGGGATTTAGGGTTGAACGGTGCCGACATGCGAGCATCTGAAAAAACCTATCAGCTGGTAAGTCAAGTTACCGGCCGAGCTGGACGCTCTGAAAAGCCGGGGAAAATCCTTATACAAACATTTGATCCGGAGCATCCTTTGTACGCTGCATTAAAATCCGATAATCCGGAGCATTTCATAAAGCTCGAGATAGAATCGCGAAAAAATAATGAATTACCGCCTTTTTGCAAATTTATAGCCATTATAGTTTCCGGAACAAATCGAGAATTGACAGGACAAGTTGCCGAAAATTTGGGCAGATCATGTCCACCCAATCTGCAAATGTTTGGTCCAGCTCCGGCTCCATTTTTTTTGCTTCGTGGCAGGACAAGATGGAGATTTTTATTGAAAACATCAAAAAAAAATTCTATAAACGAGGTCATAAAATGCTGGATATCTTCAGTAAGAATACCAAAAAACATTAAAATACAAATAGATATCGATCCTATTAGTTTTTTTTGAAATTAACCCATTATAAATAAATTTATTATACTCTTTAGTGGTGCAAAGTATTAGAGCTGCGATTCCATCGTAGCTCCAGTTTAGATTTGAAGGTATCGTAATGGTAGAAAGCACGCAGCATGTATTAGATAGAGTCCGTTCTCCTCGAGTACAAATCACCTATGACGTGGAGATAGGGAATGCTATAGTTATGAAGGAGTTACCCTTTGTTATAGGAGCGCTAATCGATTTATCAGGCATGCCGGTGGATCCGTTGCCTCCCATTAAACTTAGAAAATTTGTGGAAGTGGATAGGGACAATCTTCCGGACTTCATGATATCAATCAATCCACGCTTAGCTATACAGGTAAAAGACACGCTGGAAGATGGATCAGAGGATCTGAATGCAGAGTTGTTTTTCAAGCATATGGATGACTTCGGTCCCATTAGTATTGCTCGGCAGGTGCCCAAATTAAATAAAATATATTCTTCACGCATAAAATTAAACGATTTGGTGGTAAAGCTGGAAGGGAATGATCCTCTTCAGCAGTGCGTAAAAGATATCGTTGCAGATGCCGGATTAAAAGCCGCTTTAAAAGCCCAAATTGACGCTGTTTTAAAGGCTAACAAACAGTCAATTACGGCGGACTTCGCCACTGCCCAAACGCCGAATGGCGTCGCCCCTCCGCCGTCAGGAGGCGGAGCTACCGCTGCCGGCGCGCCTCCTGCCGCTGACGCTCCAAAAATGAATCGAGAAATCCTGAAAGAAATGTTTGTGGGCGGTAAACTTGCGCGAGATCCATCGGCGGAAGTATATGCGTGCAGCATACTACTGGAGCTACTTCTTAAAATTGAGGAAACGAAGGTAACTGTGATGAAAAATCCTCTTGCCTTTGTGGAAAAGGCGGTGGCAGACATCGACGCTATACTGAGCGCTCAAATTAACGAGATCCTACATAATCAGGCGTTTCAGGAACTCGAGGGTACATGGCGGGCGTTGCACTATTTAATAATGAATACAGAAACCAGCACTCAATTAAAAATAAGAGTGATGAACGCGACGAAAAAAGATTTGCTGGACGATCTGGAAAACGCCGTCGAGTTTGATCAAAGTCAGCTATTTAAAAAAGTATATGAAGAAGAGTACGGTACTTTTGGTGGCCATCCTTATTCCTGCCTCATTGGCGGATACGAATTTACGCGTCATCCGCAAGATATATTACTACTGGAGAAAATTTCCAATGTTGCTGCTGCTGCGCACGCTCCATTTATCGCCGCGGCTCATCCGCGCATGTTCGATATGGAAAGTTTCACGCATCTTGCCGGACCGCGTGATATATCAAAAATCTTTGAAAGTACGGAAATGATCAAGTGGAGGTCTTTCCGGGATAGCGAAGATTCCAGATACGCAGCGCTGGTGCTGCCGCGGGTACTTATGAGATTGCCCTATGGGCCGGATACATTACCCGTCGATGGTATGAGTTATGTGGAATCCATAGATGGCAATGATAATTCGCAATTTTGCTGGGGAAATGCAGCCTTTGTTTTGGCTCAACGAATTGGTTATGCGGTTTCGCTGTATAAATGGCCCGCCGCCATTCGCGGCGTTGAGGGTGGTGGACTGGTGGAGGAACTGCCGGCTTACACATTTAAAACCACCGACGGCGATATCGCGCTAAAATGTCCAACAGAAATAGCCATTACCGATCGTCGGGAAAAAGAATTGACAGATATGGGGTTTTTGGCAATTTGCCATAGTAAAGGAACTGACTTCGCCGCCTTTTTCGGCGGGCAAACTACCCAGAAACCCAAGGTCTATAATACAGATGATGCCAATGCGAACGCTGCACTGAGCGCACGGCTACCGTACTTGCTAGCAGCGTCCAGATTTGCTCATTACATAAAGGCGATCATGCGCGATAAAATTGGGGCTTTTCTGACGAAGGACAATGTCTCTTCCTATCTTAATAATTGGATAGCCAATTATGTTCTATTAAACGATTCTGCCAGCCAGGATCTCAAGGCTAAATTTCCGCTACGGGAAGCTCGAATAGACGTATTCGATATTCCGGGTAAGCCGGGATCCTATAAGGCGACTATATTTTTGAGGCCGCACTTCCAATTGGAAGAGCTGACGGCGTCCATAAGATTGGTGGCCAGTTTGCCGCCACCGGCCAAGTAATCGGCGGTCTTTGGGTGAATGTTTTAAAACGTGGTTTTGTTGGAGGTGTTAGATGAGCAGCAATAATAGAGGATTTGAAATGTTTAGCCAAATTCAAAGGCCTGACATGCTTGGCAAAAGCGATGAAAGCCTTAATGCACCGAGTGGAGCCTCAAAAACTCCCCAATGGGTTATTGGAACGGATGATGATACCGGTATTTTTGATAGCGATATGGACGGCGATTTTGCCAAAATGGCTGTGGTCCTCTGGATAGTATTCGGAGGCGCTCGATTAGCAACATACGACTCCTCAGGACAGCAATCCGGAGACGGAAAAATAGTCAATCGCGACGTTGTCGTATGTATGAAATTTGGAGACTACGGTCCGCCTCTTCAGCAATGGATGTTTTCTGGGAAAAAAATTACCACTATTACCATAAAAAGGGTAATTAGCGTAAACGGCACGCTCGTGGTGATCCAGGAATTAACCTACGGAACGTGCGTCATAAAGACCTACGAGCAAAATGGCGACATTATTACGTTTACATTTACTTTTGTCACCTATACCGACATGAGTCTAGCCTACGATCATGACGGAACGCTAGTCGGACGTGTTGGAATGTCATATGACGCTGCTAAAATTACGGTAGCCGCTGTATCTTAATTTTGCAGCAGCTACATATATCCACACCTATTTTCACATCGGAGCCGGCTACGAAATTAGCGAAAGTTCAGCCTATAAAACGATCAAATGGGTTGAGGACACGCTGGCGTCCGAGTTTTGCATTGCCAGGAAAGAAAGCTCCCATTCTTGAGGAGAGCTTTATTAATGAGAGCTTTCTTCCTGCGACCTTCATGCTTGTTTGATGCCTCCAAAATCACAACCATTTCCCGGAACGTTTATGGCTTCACTCCTGTTAAACGACGAAATTCTTCCTCTGATAAATTCTTAAGATACTCATACCTCATCGACTCCCTCCAAAACTACACTTCTCATTAGGCTTATAACATTAACTCCGTTTCGAAAGAAGTCTATTTCAAGAATCTTCGTGTAAAAGTATTAATGATTGAAGAAAAACCGCTTCAACAAAAAATATTGCAATTTTTTTTGACTTTTTCTCTTGACAATTTTTTTTTTTTTGATACATTGAAAATAGTTTTTATCATCAAATATGGAGGTTAATATGAAAAAAACTATTGGAACCGTTAGAGCAATTGTGTTCGGCAGTATGTTGACAGCGGCGGTTAGCTGCGAGGGAATGCAGATAGAGAATGTTGCAGGCTTGATTTATGATGGAAATGAGCATGACCTAACCCCTCTTTGGAAAGATTACTTGTCGCAACATTTTGATGCTACACACCGAGCTTATCTTATGCATAATGGTAAGGATTGCTCCCTGTTGTCTCATGCGGCATGTGCTGGAAAACCACTGCTGCTCGCAACTATGGGACATCTCGATACTCTTACGCTAGAAGATTTGGGAAATTTATTTTCTGCACTTAAACCAACGGCGTATGCTTCTCATGATCAATATACAGCATTGGAGCAAATAGTGCAGGCTATGATTGGGACTTTTGGTATAGATCGAGTACGTCAATATCGTGATGCTCGAGGGCGCTCTTTTGACCAAATCGTTGCGGAAGGAACGGCTGGTGATTTTAATGCGCAAAGGAGCATATTTCCTAAGTTGCGTGAGTGGGGTCTTTATTAACGCTTAGTGAAAGGCTTCGGCTTCTACAAGCAGATAATTTTGGTCCTACGGAAATATATTTCCTCAGGAGAATGGGTTGCGGCGCGTAAGGCGGAATATGGCTTTAAGATTTCCTCGCAGTGCGCCGTATTTCTTATGGATAGGAGCGCGTACTCTGAACAAGTGGGATAAAACTTGCATCGGGATTTTAAATAACAGGATAATGTTTTTTGATAAATGCGAATCAATTACTACCGTCTGAGTATCTGAAGATAGGCCGATTAAGGATGAATCCTTCTTTTCGTTCCATGTTTTGAAAGCAGAATCCTCATCATTTTGATCATCAATGTATTGTTTAACTACATCCTCTGTAACTGCTCCAACCGTACTGCAAAAGTAGCCTTTAGCCCAAAGATGATATCCCCAATATTTTTATAAGTTCGGAAAATTCTCACAGCATCGCGCTGTACGTCCTTTTAAGTACTAAGCAATTTTTGCAGACGATAGGTAACTGTGAGCTTTTAGGACGCTAAAGCGTAAGGTTTATGCCCGACATATGGAAAATAAACGCACAACCATTTTATTAAAAGTCTTCGCGCTAGTACCATGTCGTAAAAAATGCCTGAAAGTAGAAAAAACATAATAAAAACAATCATATATTGACATGCCCAAAAAGAAAGCAAACAAATATAACTATATGAAAACTTGCGCTTTTTGTATTAGTCAGAAATAGTTATCCACAAAGATATCCACAATTTTTGTTGATAACTCTTTCAACGATAGTTACGATTGCCATCGTAGTTAATAAAACAACGAGGCAATTGTCGTGTTTTGGCAGTACAGCCAATGATAGAAAGCATGATACAATATCGTTATGATAATACGTTCTAACATTTAGCAAAGAATCGAGTTTTAGCTTTAACGACCTAATTTTTCTTTTCAAGCAACTCCAGAAATATTCGATTGGATTTAATTCAGCAAATAGGGAGGCTGATCAGATGGCATTCGGTTTTGGCTTCCCAGAGTTCTTTTCTTTCGTGGATCTACTCTTTTTTTGCATTGTCATATTTTTAACGCTAATTTGGTTGCTAATCCTGAAGTAGGGGATGGGGGGGGGGGGGGACTGTTAGTTGATGTACTGTCGTCCGCTAATACTTGATTTTTCTGAGAATAGTCGATGAGATTTTATCATCTTTGTCTTTACTACCGCGGGATGACCCGAACTCGAAGCTGTAAGCGTCCTTGAGACAAGCTCCGAAAATCCCGGAAACTGTGGAGATGATGCCCACAACTTCGCCGGGAAGATTGCCGCTATAGGAGGTTAGCGTTAATATGCAGAAAATTAATCCCAGCGCCGCTCCAACCACCATGATATTCAACCTTCTGTTGCGACCGCAGGCGTTTATTACGGTCACCTTGTTGTCGTCATTTCCGCTATTTGCATTTTCGAGATCTGGAGTTTTTGGGTTCACTGGCGTCGCAGCGTCGATATGATTGTCGATGGAACGTTGAGTTTCGTTTTTCATTGTTTTTACTGGATCTAAAATTATTTTTTCTATGGTCATTTTTTTCTCCTTAATTCATAAAAATAATGTGAGCCGAAAATTCGCTTCGGCTCCAGATAAGCTGCCCAAAATGGTCGAATGGTTCGCTCATGATAATGATCGCATCCGTCCGTTAGATCCGGCCATTTTTCCAGTAGCACATTTTGAGCTACGTCAAGACAAATTCTAAAAATAGAGTGTTCATCGGTGATATTTTTTACCTTTTCATAATTCGCATCCTCGCTGTTCCAGCAGGAAAATTGATATGGAGCAAAGCATACGTCGGCTATCGTCTTGGCGAAATTTTTATTTTTTCTGTTTACGATGACGTTGGCGATTGCTATAAGAGAAGCTATTCCAAATTTGTATAATTCTCCGCGTCCCTCCCCATATATGGTTTTGGCTAAGGTATTCAGATCGTTTTCCGAGAAGTTCACGATTCCTCCTTTATAAAGTTAATCAAAATTAGATTGGTTTTAGGAGTGCACAGGACGGCGTTGCTCCTATAGATGGATTCTTCACTTGTGTTTTTGTTGATTATGCTTATTCGGCAAGCGCCATTTTTCAACTCGTCGTAGAGGTTGGTTCTTTGGGATGCAGAGAAATTTTTTACGCCGACGAATTGATAACCAGATTCGCTTTTTTGATCCACAGTTGGATCGACACCCAAATTTCGCATTACGCTTAGGGGAGATATTCGTAGGTATAGCTGCTTTCCATCCGATACGGTCCGAAAAACGCATGATTCTATCAATTGCGGATGCATCCCGTATTCGCATATTCCTCCGTAGGGATAAATTATGCATTTCGCAAACGTATTTTCGTGCCTCAATAAACCTCTTTGATTTGCGACTTCAGATATTGCTTCGGAACAGACAAGAAATTCCTTTTCGAAAAGGCAATCTGTCGAAAGATTTATTCGATAATCGCCAAAATCTTTTCCGACGAACGTATTGAGCTCGTTCTCCTGTAAATATCTTCCGGTATTTTCAAAGGTTACGATAATTTTTGAGCAACAGGATTTTGGATTTTGGATCTGCGATTGCGAATCTACCGGCGGCGAATCATAGAGCGCCGCTCGACCTAAAAGTTTTGAGTCTTCGAGACGCACTATGGTTGCGCCGCTCGTTATGTGGATCGGCGTAATACCAGCGTTCAATTGAATTGAATCCGGCCAAGAATTCGCTATTGTTGCGTAGCTATCGTCGCTATGCGATTCAACGACGATACAAGCCGATATGTTTTCGTCCGTATCTGGAATATCCGCGAAATCGCGATGATAGCCGGCAGAGAGAGCTCTTATTCCTCTCGTAATTGTCATGATTGCTCCATTTCAAAATCCGGCAGAGTTATTTCGCGCGTAATTACTCTCGCCGTATTCAGGGGGTGAAGATGTAATTTGATTTTCGTCTCGTGTTTTTTTAATTCCGCTGTCAGCTCTGCGCTAGAGCTCGCAACTGTTTGCGCTAGAATGGCAATTTGCTCTTCCGGAGTATTTTCCACTTCAATTTTTTGTACGATATCCGCAGGATTAACATTGCCGGTATCGGCAGGCACGATTATCATATGGGAATTTAATTTGTCGAAGCTTTGCGATAAGTCTGCGCCGCTATGACCGATAGTAAATTTGATTATCTTTCGATCGGCGTTGCCCAAGAATCTCATTCTTACAATTTTTCCGGAGATGCGCCCGCCGCTGAAGCGATCGTCATGAAGGGTGATTTGATCATTTACGCTGGCGTTCATGAATTTCTTTGCTTCGACGCAAAAATCTATCTCGATATTGCGGGATGAATAATTAACAAGCGCGATTGCCTTTTGCATCGCGTATTTTATGGCGTTCGCCCCGCGAGTTGTTGCAAAAAACGACGAACTCATATCGTCTTTCAGGGCGCCGGGAATTTTTTCCACAAAATTCCATTTATCTTGCTCAAAAATTTCGCCAGAAACATGCGCAAATGCGCAGGCGAAAACACTGTCGCCGTATCGAACTTTTTCACTGCGCCCATAATAAGTAAAATGACTCCAGATTGGATATTCCTTTGGCAGCTGAAGCGCATTTAATCGCAGATAGACATTTTTCTCCCTCCCGTACAGAGACGATGGATTAACAATCCGAACTGTTACGGTCTCAACGCGCTTTTGTTTATAAATCCAGCTGAGAATTAATTTTCCGGCGAAATAAAATCGCCGAAACAGAACCTTTTTCCGATCGGAAGATTTCTGCACGTAGAAATCCGGAGATAAAAGGAGATATTCATTTCCAAATCCGCGATTGTTCGGATTTATTTCTTTGATATCGCAGTGAATTACCTCATATCCGCCTCTATTGGAAGATATTTTCTTGATTCCAGATTTTATATTTGTAAAGGAATTAATTATACGCTGCGCAAATTTTGCGGCAATCATTGGCATAACATCGATAATTCCGCGTTCATGCTGAACCCAACTGGCGGATATTTTTAGATTAACAACTCGATATGGTTCTCGCGCAACTCTCACTCTAATAGAGTCTTGTAAAATTTCGGCGCCATTTATATCGAAATTTTTTTGTCCGTGCTTTATATCAGACAGCGACAATTGTCCGTTTCGCATATCCCAGCAGAAAATTTTGCCGCATCCTTCCAGGAAAATTGTTGGGTTTTTCAAATCTCTAGAGGAAAAAAACAAATCGTCGAACAGAATGCTATCTTTTAGTGGCAAATGATTATCAACGGAATGATACCGTTCAAAATTTGCATCGGAAAATTCAGATAATTTGGTCTGAAAATCGTCCGGCTCGGCGATAAATTCCAATTCCATTGTCGAACCGCCAAATCCTACGGGGAAGGCAACGAGTCGCCCAGAAAAGATCAACTCCACAGCGCCGTCGGTTTGCATACCTATTTTCATATATTTCTTATTTTGTAATTTATCTGCGTCTCGAGTGCCAATTGTTACTTTGGCGATGGCGAATCCACATTCCTTTTGGAAGATTTCCAAAGAAATTATCTCTTCGTCGCCACGCCAATTACTTTTGTCTTCATAAAATGAAGAGCTCCAATCGAATATTAATTTCATCTTTCTTCTTTCCTATAAACGTTGTAAACTAATGCTTTTATGATATCGGGGAAGTTATGAATTTAAGCCAAAAGGGATACTATCAGGGGCTGTTTTTTTTAATGATGACGATGACTGTTAGCTGCGCTAACGATATCGTAGTAAAATTTATGGGAGAAAGACTAGACGCTCTAGAGGTAATCTTTTTTCGCTTTTTTTTCGGATTGCTCACTTTACTCCCATTTGCGGCTCTTGAAGGAAGGCGGGTTTTCAAGACGAAGCGACTTGGATTTAACGTGATGAGAGGAATACTTGGAGCGGTGGGTTTCTTTCTCTACACCTACTCGGTAATCTATCTTCCGCTTGTGGAAGTCGTGACGATTCTGTGGACGATACCGCTTTTTGTGATAGTTTTATCGATTTTTTTTCTTGGTGAAAAAATTTCCGCCATCAGGTGGGCGGCCACCTTAATTGGATTTCTCGGATTATCGTTTATTACGCTGTACAACAGTGACGCGTCATTTTCGCTACGGCTTCTGTACGTCGCTCCGATCGCGTCAGCGTTTTTATTTGCAGTGCAGGACGTCATGATAAAGAAAGTTGTAGATAACGAGAGCAAAACAACTATGTTGCTTTATTTCGCTATGGTTGCCGGCGCACTTTCGTTCTTCCCTGCACTTCTTGTATGGAAAACTCCAACGACGCGCGAATACTTCATGCTATTTTTATTGGGCGCTAGTGGAAACTTGATGCAATATTTTATCTTCAAAGCGTTTAGCGCTACAGACTTGTCTGCGTTAGCTCCGTTTCGTTACATAGAATTTTTACTGAGCGCCATTTTTGCATTTATTTTCTTCGCTGAAGTTCCCGGCGTAAATGTTCTGATGGGCGCATTGATTCTAATACCCAGCACTTTGTACCTCACTGTCAGTGAAAAGCGTCGTGATCGTTGTTTTGCTTAGGCGGCTAACAACTGCCACCTCTTTGTTGCTTCACTGCGTTTGCAGCGAATTATCCGTCGTCATATCCTTTATTTCGCCAACCCAAATTGGCTGATTGTTGAATGAAAGTTCCCAATTCATCGCGGCAAGAGTAATTAATGCCACCAGGACTAGTTCCTTTTTTAGACATAACAACAACTGCAGGAGGTGGATTGAATGGATTTCCTATGCCGGCGATCTTCGCTTCATAGTCCAATCCGTCAAATAAAAGACCAAAAGGACATAATAGTTCAATGAACGTCAGGCCAATATGGTCGCCTCGTTTATTAATGGGGAATGCAACGTTTATTACGACAAAGCGGGGATTAAGTCTGTTGATCATTTCTATTTCGAGCTCACCTGCATGACGGTCGTAAGGCAGGTTGGAAACGAATATAGTACAAAATGTACCATTGGCTGCTAGCGCCTCCTCTTTCATGCTCTCGACACTCAATCTACATAGGACGCAACAATACAAAATCAATTTATATATCTTTTTATTTCATCATATTTATCAGTAAACAATATAAAATATTTTATCTTTTTTTAAATACGTTTTATGTATAAAACGATATCAAAATCTCTTCACAAAGAATTACGGATCCAGTATGGATATGCTATAATCCCCGGAAGATTAGAGTGTGGCGATGACAGATTTACTAGACCCGAAGCAGGATTATATCTTCAAGAACATATTTGGCGTGAAGCAAAACAAAGTGCTTCTGATTTCATTTTTAAACGCCTTATTCAAAGGAGCTCCTCATATTGTGGATCTGACTTTTGATAATCCAAATATAGAAAAGATTCTTGAAAAAGATAAGGCCAGTCGTCTCGATATCAAAGCTACTACGGACAATAAAACAAAAATCGACATTGAAATTCAGATCAAAAATACCGGAGAAATTCCACAGCGAGCATTTCATTATCTTGCAAACATGATGCCGCGAGTTGTGAAGAAGGGAAAATCCTATAAGGGACCTAACGTTATTGGCATTTGGATTCTGGGAGAGAACGTCACCAATCGTCAGAACGCCATTAGCGAGGCGTATATGACATTTCAGCCGCAGGATCCGGACCCATATCAGATACTGACCGATAGCGCAAGGATCATTTTTATTGAATTACCAAAGTTCAACCCGAAGAAGGCAGATCGCCGCGATTTACTTACAGCTTGGCTTTCATTTCTGAAGGATCCGATTTTCATGGACGAATCGTTTCTGCAGGTAGAGGAAGTTCACGAAGCGATGGAAACGCTGAAATACATCAGTGCAGATGATGAAATTCGCGCCGTCTCCGACCTGCGGCAAAAGACCATCAACGACCGCAATAGCGAAATGACGGTCGCTAGAGAGGAGGGATTAGCAGAAGGACGAGAAGAAGGTAGAGAGGAGGGGAGAGAAGAAGGTATCGCCATCGGTGAAGAAAGAGGGAAAGCTGAAGGCAAAAGAGAGGCAGCATTGTCGATGCTGATGAATAATTTGCCCCTGGATATTATAAGTAAATGCACCGGATTATCGATTGAAAGTATAAAGAATTTGCAAAAGTAGTCTGTTCGCCTAAAGAGTCTGACAATCCCCAAAAGCTAATTTTTCATCAAAAAGTGAATTATTTTGAAAATGCCAAAAAGCATGCTTTAGATGCTGTTCGGTCTTAACCGTTAAAACCGCGGCAAAGAAGCTGAATCTTTAGGATATAGTCAGGGGCGACTTCTCTCCATTTGCAAATACTACCGATGCAGTTGAATTAGCCTGCTCCAAGCCTGCTCTGTTGGAAAATTCAATATACGCGCGAAAGATGTAAATTGTTCAAACCAATGTTCGATTTCTACTGTACTGGGAATTGCTCCGACGCTGTTTAACTGTGGCTCTTCCGTAGATATGGGCCCCCAAATAACCGTATAGGGCCAACGAGTGACTTGATTCCCCAGTTCAAGTGATGCATCCATATCGCTAAGGGTATTTACGAATAATATACCATTGATGAACTGTATACCGACAACATTGTTTATTTCTTCTGGACACTTATGCCATAGATCGAAAATCGTGACTAAGGCGAGTTTGTATGATAACTCTTCAATGAATTTATCTTTATTTTCGGCTATTTTTATAGACAGTGCTCCTAGCGCCCAATTATCATTATCTGTCAGAAAAAATCTCAAATATGTTCCCATAATGTTTTTCTCGAATTGCTCCAGTGAGACAACATCATTTATCGATTTCAACTTTTCAGATAAAAGCATCCGAATATGCGTCTCAATGTTTTCCAATCCATTGAAGAACAACTCTTTCAAAAAAGGATTTTGCATATACTCGTGAACAAATTGGCGCGAATACTCTCCCAAACCGAGCATAGTATGCGTTCCATGGTTCAATTCATGACATAATGTGTCACCGTATATTAAATCTCTTACTTTTATCTCGCCGTATTCAGTTGGAGGAGACGCAACTAGCAAAGACGAAAAACATGGATATTCTTCATCATATGTCTCCTGTCCGCTTATGTCCAAGACCGGATACTCCATCTCCGGTTCTCCATCGTCAGAAAATACTACTACAATCTTACGCTTTTCCTGAGTTAGGCGTGAATGATTGACAGTCAGAGCCGCCAAAAAAATTATAAGCGACTGCCACTCAACATTTGATATGGACAAGATTGATTTTGCAACCATCTGCCTAAGCCTACTTTTTGCATGACCTAATTCAGGATCTGCAAGTTCATAAAATTCTCCATAAGATTCATCCGTTCTTCTTACAAAATATGCATTATTTATAAGTTCTGTGAATTTCTTTTCTACCTCAGTAGCATTTTGTGGATTTTTTTTAAGTAATCCTCTAAAGTATTCCACTAATCCCTCGCTGAGATGCCACTGCATTTTTAATCCATTTAATATACTGTTCGCCGTTATTACCCTTGTCTCTCCGATGTAAGGATCTATCTCGCCAGGCTCCGAAAAATTAATCAAATTCTCTTTACTATATGGAATTTGGCAACTCCTTGCTTGACTAATTAATTGTCGAATCGATGGATTTGCTGCTGTCGCTACGGCGTTCTGCTGCATACCTACCAAATGAAATCCAAGAGCAATCAGAATACTTGCTATGACGTTCAGCGTCGATTTTATTGAGTTTTCTTTAATGTATGCATACACTTCATCAAGTTCAAGCACTGAATGCCAGCATATTAGCGCTGTTCTTACTAAAAACCTTCTCATGCTATATCTCCATTTTTTGTTCTAAAAAATAATTTCTCATCGCTAGTTTTCTTAAACTGCATGTTTAAATCCCATGATATTGTTTCATAATGATTTTAATACCGGGTTAATGGTAGGATTTAATGGCATAATTTTAGAAATATGGTACAATCAAAAATATGCAGCAAGAGAAAGAGTAGAAAATATGTATCGGTTTCTTGATCCTAAAAATGATTTTGCATTTAAGCGTGTATTCGGAAC
>JAITDT010000044.1 GCA_031282425.1 Holosporaceae bacterium
TTTTCACTTTTATTCCTGGTTATTTCAAATGGTTTGACAAAACCCCTGCGTTATATGATTCATACCATGAACAGGATACGACACGGAGAAACCAATCTGCGCCTCAAATCGATGAAGAAAAATGAAATTGGTGTATTGGGCAAAGAATTCAATGAGATGCTGGATGAAACCGGACGGCTTATAAAAGAACAATACGAAGCAAAATTACTAATAAATGACATACGCTATAAAGCTTTACAAGCCCAGGTAAATCCTCACTTTCTTTACAATACACTGGACACTATGGGAGGGATAGCCGCTTCACAAAATTGTCCTATGGTCGGAACACTCTGTAAAGCGTTGTCGAATATTTTCCGTTATTGCTTAAATATGAAAGATAGTTTTGCGACTCTGGAAGATGAGATTTTACACATTAAAAACTATATGTATGTCATGAATGTTCGTATGAATGGCAGCATTTACATAGACTATCATATTGACAGTGCATTGTTCCATGTAAAAATTCCCCGACTTTCAATACAGCCGCTCGTGGAAAATGCAATCCAGCATGGGTTAAAAAATACACGCAATGAGAAAAGAATCCGGATTGGTACGGAACAAAAGGAGACAAGTCTTTTGATTTGCGTAGAAGATAACGGTGTAGGAATGGATGCTGATACTATAAATCAACGCCTGCGTAGTTCGACCAATGATGTACTGCAAAAAAGTAATTATATTGGACTTGATAATATAAATACCCGAATCAGAATCTTGTACGGAGAATCATACGGGGTATTTGTAAACAGTAAAATAAGTGAAGGCAGCCGGGTTTTCTTAAGTCTGCCAATCGATGAGGAGATTGTAGAAAATGAATGATCAATTTCGTGTCCTTGTGGCAGACGATGAATTCTGGATTCGCCAAAACCTAAGGGGGATTTTTGATTGGGAAGCTCATTCTTTCATTTTCCTTGAACCTGCGGAAGATGGTGAACAAGCCTTAGAAAGAATTTATACCCAGCATCCAGATATAGTTATCACGGATGTAAATATGCCTTTTATTTCTGGAACCGATCTGATAAATACTGTTTGTGCAGAAAATGACTCTATTGTCTTTATTGCCCTTAGCGGTTACAGCGACTACGAGTATGTAAGGGCCGCATTGGTCGCCGGTGCAATTGATTACATCCTTAAGCCTGTTACAAAGGGAGACTTGCTAGCGGTATTAAATAAAGCGGTGGAACGTATTTCAAAAGATCGCCTCCAAAGTCAAGAGGAACGGAAAATAAAAGAAAAATTGCGAATTGCCACAGGAACAGCCATTGACCGGGAGCTAAGTCAGCTCATTCACCAAACCAAAGAAACGGAAATACAGGACCAAATACAAAGTCAGTTAACAGAATATGAACTAGATTTTTCCGGTTTTACTATGGTGGTCTTTCATACCGCAATATTGACCAAAATTTTAAGAAAAAGGAAAGATGTTACATCGGATCAGTTAATCCTGGAGATTAAGCAGCAGATAACAAACTATATAGAATTCGGTAAATACTTTGTTTTTCACTATACATTTAAAACCAATGAATTTATTTTGGTTACGGATATGAGCCGATCAAAATTAGAGAATATATGTAGAAATCTGGTCAAAATACTGCGCAAAATAACATGGTTTTCAGTAACGGCAGTTTTCAGTAGGCATTATATAGCTTTTTCTGATTTGAGAAACGCTTATAACGAAACGACAGCGACTTTGCTTTCACAGCCGTATTGTATGGAAGAAACAATACTCTTTCCCGATAATTTCGATAATCACAATGTTTTGAAGCGTATAACTACAGAACAGGAAAAACAGTTACAATTTGCGGTGACCAGTGGAAACCGTTCTTTATTTCAGCGTATTTTGTTCGAGGAAATATCTTTATTTCAATGCATTAAACAGAATTGGAGTTATGCCGAGGTCAAACAAACGGTAGATAGTGTATCCTGGTTTTTGCGTGATATTAATTCAATTGACAGTACCAAGTTGCTTATACTAGACAATCTTGCAGAATTACTGATTGCTGCTTTAGATGGATTTGATGTAGAAGAAATGCGCAGCATTTTGGAACAGATGATAGATGAGGCATTCGAGGTTTCTTCGGTAAAAAAGCAAAGTGAAGGTATACGCCAAACCGTGATGCGTGTAAAAGAATTTATTGACCAGAACTATTTTGACGATCTGTGGCTGACCGGGCTTTCACAAAAGTTCAATATCGAAAGTTCTTATCTTTCAAGAACTTTCAAAAATGTGGTTGGAGAGAATCTAATGCTCTATATTTCCAGAAAAAGAGTGGAAAAAGCAAAAATTCTTTTATGTGGAAATGAACTGAATATTACTGATATTGCCTTAATGGTCGGCTATGACGATTATTCTTATTTTAGTCGGGTGTTTCGGAAAATTACTGGATTAAGCCCCAGAGAATACAGGGAGAAACAAAGCCATGCATAAGTATAAAAAACAGACAATTTACGCCATTGCCTCTAAGAAAAACCGGCGTTTTTTCTTAATGATCCTGTGTTTACTGTTAGAAGGATGTTTTCCTGTTTCCCGACAGGAACGGGAATATCCGAAAAAGATAGTATTTACCATTTTGTTTGGTCAGTCCAATTCTGATCCCGGAATTGAAGATATGCTTACTGAAAAAATAAATGCCGAATTTCCCGATGTGACTTTGGAATGGGAAAGTGTCGATTGGGGGGACTATTTCTCATCAGAGATACGGGCGAAGATCGCCTCCGGTGAAGTACCGGATCTCATTATCGGTAAGGCACAGGATGTTGCCACCTACCAGCCGTCCGGTTTCCTGGCGCCTTTTAGCCGGGAGGAATATGCCAAAATCGAAAAAAATGTACTTGATAGCGTTACGATTAATGGCGGTGTGTACGGTTTACCATATAATGCCTTTTACCAGGGCGTCCTCTATAATAAAAACATATTCTGGCGCTACGGCCTTGAAGTTCCGACATCACCGGAAGAAATGGAGAAGGTCATCCAATGTCTTGAAGAAGTAGGCATTACACCCTTCGCCGCTCATTTTCGTGAAAACTGGTATGCAGGAAACATTACCATGCAATTTGCCATTAATCAGGTATTTGCCAAAAATTCGAAATGGGGCGAGGAATTTCGCTCCGGGCTGCATTCTTTTGTTGAATCCAAAGATTATACCGCATGTTTCTGTCAGGTGGAGACGATCTGGAAACATACATGGCCGGACGCCGCTACCGTAAATCAGAGTGAATGCGCTAAACGGTTTGCGAACGAGGAAGCCGCGATGTATCTGACCGGGACATGGGCTGTCCAGCCGATATTTTCCATTCGTCAAAAAATGACAATCGGAATATTTCCTTATCCCAATGAAACAGGAGACGCGCGGTTGATTTTCGAACCTAATCTCACATTTATGAAGAACGCGGAGAGTCCCAACCTACAGTTAGCGGAATCCGTGCTGGCGGCAATTTACCGTGATACTGAATTGGCCAAAACAATCTGTGATTTTACCATAACAACATCGCTCTTGAGCGGAGTAGAGACCGACAGCCTGAGACAGGTAGAACAGGATATTAACGCCTATAAAGAAATGGGGAAAGTCGTTGATGTCACCACCGGTAACCGGCAAATTGTTTGGAGTTTTCAGGCAGCATGTGCCGTTCAGATTAATGCATGGCTGGCCGGAAAAGTTGAATTCAAGGACATACTACAATTTGCGGATGATAACCGTTTTGAGAGCGGGGGCGTATTCCGCTAGACTCCAAAGCTGGAGCGATCTGAATTTTTCCAAAAAAATCCAAGTAAATTTTCCAAAAATGTCCTATTTTTTCTGATGGTTCGCTGTAAATTTAACTACAACAAATCAATAGCAGGAGGATTCTTTATGAAAAAAATGCTTGTTTTAGGACTGGCGTTGATTATGACGGTAGGAACAGTTTTCGCAGGCGGAGGACGACAGGGAAGCACCTCGGGGGACACATCTGCGCAGACCATAACCTTGAAAGTCTTGGCCGGGCAGTCCACAACCGACGCCGGAATCGAGAAAATGATCGATGAGGCAGTGGCAAAGAAATACCCGGAAATTAAGCTGGAATGGGAATGTGTTGATTGGGG
>JAITDT010000057.1 GCA_031282425.1 Holosporaceae bacterium
ATTTAAATCCAATAGAACATTTTTGGGATTGGATGAAAAATAAAGTCAGATATACTGCCCATTTATATGAAACACTAGAACTTGCCGTTATGGCTGCGGTGAATTCTAAGTGAAAATGATATACAGGTAAGAGCAATAGAAATTGCAACAGGAATTTGAGCAATTATGGGAAAAAATATTGGGGGACAACATTTGTGGGCAAGAGGTTTGTTGTAACAGTTGATAATGTTAATGATGAAGATAAAAATCGAAAATTAGGAAATTCATTACAAAATCGATAACTTCAAAATATCTGAATTTTTAGTTCACTCTTAAGGACCGCTTTACAAGCGTAACTCTAAACTACCGCCTTTAGAGGGTCGTAGTTGATTAAGTATAACTGTTTGTATCAGTTGGAAAATTTTCTGATTCATCGAAAGTTTCTTCGTCTTTTTTATTTTTTATTTCTATAAACTCGCTTGCTTCTGTTTTGCAGATTCGCGGAAGTCTAATGGAGAATGTAGAGCCGCCGCCCAACGCGCTTTCCACGGAAATAGTACCGCTCAGATATCCCACATACTTCTTGGTCAAGGACAGGCCGAGACCGGCGGATGAACTTTTGGAGGCGTCTTCTTGAAATGATTCGAAAATTGTATCTATTCGGCTTTCCTCAATTCCAACGCCAGTATCAATCACCGAAAACTCCACGAAATCTCCTTCGCTTTTAGTTAATGGAGTAACGCGCAGCGTAATTTTACCAAATTCCGTAAATTTTGCGGCATTGCTGAGTAAATTCAATAAACACTGCCTTATTTTAGTGGCGTCTGAATACATAACTCCGATGTCTTTAGGACACTCTAGAAACAAAGAATTATCGTTATTGGCGATGAGCGGCATTGCGACGCCTTCCACTTCCTTAATAAGATTAACAACTTCAAAGTTTTGGAAAAACAATTGTGTTTTTCCAGATTCTATTTTAGAAAGATCCAAAATTTCATCGATGAGCGCCAACAAATGTTTCGCGGAGCTGATAATTTTGTGTAAATCGTCTGCGGAAACGGTGTCTTTTCTGTCCAACGCCTCTTCTTCTAGAATCTCGCTGTAGCCGATGATGGCGCAGAGGGGCGTTTTCAATTCGTTACTTATGTTGGTTAGAAATTTACTTTTCGCCTTATTTGCTTCATCGGCGACGAGTCTAGATTTTTCCAGTAGCGCGTTGGACTCTTCCAATTCTTTTGCTTTTGATTCTAAATCCGCCGTTCTTTCCATTATTTGCTTCTCTAGAAGAACGGCGTTATCGGCTAATTTTTTCTCTATTTCCTTCCGTAGATTTATATCTAGTATTGCCAGCGCAATGTATTTTTCATCGTCCATTAGGATAGGACTGGCAGAACAGAGGGACCAAAAGCTACCGCCGCCGAAGGTCTGAACCAATACTTCATAATTAGAAACATTGATGCTGGATGAAATGGCGTTGGCTATGTAATCTTTGTCGTCTTCTTCGATGAACAAATCCCACATGTTGACGGCGGCTACATCTTCTTCTTTTATTCGCAATAATATCGTCGCAACGAGATTGATTTTTATTATTTTTCCATCTGTGGCTCTGAATACGATGACTGCCATCGGCGTGGTGTCCGTAATCGTATTGGTAACTTTCACCTGCTCTTTCGTTTTGGCATAAAATCTTGCGATGACCATACACACTAGCAACCATAAAATCGTCAGCAGCGTTTTTATTTGGGGAATTGCCTGAAGAATTCGGTTACCGACGGTTTCAATAGCTGTCGCATCCGTCGCTTCGACTATGTAAAATTTGCTTCCCTCCATCTTTTTAGGCCGAGCAATTTCGCTCTTAAATAATCTAAATTTGATGGATTCGATACTTTTTTCCGATAACCCTTCCGGAATTTTACCTATGCTTCGCGTCAAATGCATACCTAAAGCTCGGACGGTCTGATCGCTCGTCGTTCCTGGCGGAAGCGCGTTGAGCGACACATAACGGTTGCAATCTGGAGATATGATATAAAACATCCGCGGAAACGATCCTTTTCGCAATTTTAGCATATATTTCTCATAGCGATTCCACTTTACGAGAAATTCAAAAAAAAACTCACTGTTTTCCATCTGTTTCGTCTCGAAATTTTTGGCCATCGTATATTTCATGACTATGGATTTATCATTCAATTGCTCTAGTGCGTAGAGAGCTTTGTTCTTGAGTGAATCTAGCTCTAAAATGACTGTTGAATCGACGTTGCCCTCGCCGGCGGAGCTGGCTATAATTCTCCCGTTTCGATCGTAGACATTTACAGTCGCAATGTCCTTATTACTTTTCACTAGCGATTTGAGTTTTTTCTCGAAAGATTCTTTGGCTGTCAGATCAGCAGCTTGTATCTCCTTTCCGATGATCTGCAATTCCTTTAGAGTATCCTCGAATTGTATCGCCATATACTTGGCGATACCAACGCCCTCGGTACTTAGAAAAGCATCCACGCATTCTTGCGCGTCCTGTTCCAGGGCAACTTTTAGCAGTCGCACACCGATCAGTAGTGGTATCAGCATGCATATCCACACGATAATTGTCGACCTAAACGTAGCTATAACTCTGTTCAGCATTCGCGACCTTATGCATACTCATGCCGAAATTTTAACCAAATTAGATTACTTTTTTATTACGATTATCAATTTGTGTTCAGCTTAGCTGTAGGGCTTTCGTTACTAGCGCGAACTATCATCTGGTCTATAGCATGAAAAATCAATTCTTTTTTCTTTTGCTATTCCACCAGTCGACGCGTTTCTTTATTTCGCGCTCAAATCCGCGTTCCGCTGGACGGTAGAATGTTTTTCTGGAAAGCTCGTCCGGGAAGAAGTTCTCGCCGGCAAATGCATGTTTCGCATCGTGATCGTAGGTGTATCCTTCGCCGTATCCTAGCTCCGTCATTAGCTGCGTTGGAGCATTGAGAATTCTTTTGGGAGGAGAAAGAGAGCCGTAGAATTCTGCACATCTTTTGGATTGTTTATGGGCAACATAGCCGGCATTTGATTTTGGAGCGGTAGCCATGTAGATGACGGCATTGGAGATAGCCAACTCCCCTTCGGGAGATCCCAGCATCGTATAGGCCTGATGGGCTGCAATCGCTTGCGTTAGCGCATTTGGATCGGCTAATCCTACGTCCTCGCTGGCAAACCTAATGAGACGTCTTGTGATATAGAGCGGATTCTCGCCGGCGATCATCATTCGGTGAGCCCAATAGAGTGCTGCGTCCACGTCTGATCCCCGAAGCGCCTTATGAAAGGCGCTGATAAGATTATAGTGTTGCTCCTGGGATTTATCGTAGATAATAGCTCGAGGAGGAGCGACTTTCTGCAACCCCTCAATCGAAAGTTTTTCGTGGATAGTTGCTGAAAGTAATTCCTCCGCGCGATTCAATAGATAACGACCGTCTCCATCCGACATTAAACAGAGATGCTGGCGAGCTTCAGCTGTTAGCGGTAATTTTTTTTGCATAAAATCTTCAGCTCGCCGCAGAATTTTTTCTAAATCCTCCAGTTGCAGTCTGCTGAATGTAACAACTTTACAGCGGGACAGTAAAGCCGGCCGCAATTCAAACGACGGATTTTCCGTAGTTGTTCCTATCAGGATCAAAGAACCGTTTTCCAAATGCGGCAGAAAAATATCCTGCTGACTTTTGTTCAAATGATGAATTTCATCCAGAAGAACTATTATCTTTCGGGAAGTGTCTCCGGAAAGTTCGTCAAATATCGATTTAAACTTGGCCGTAGCGTGCATGACTGCTGAAGTTTCTTGAAATTTTAATCCACTTTTTCTTGCCAAAATCTTAGCAAACGAAGTTTTTCCAGATCCAGGAGGCCCCCATAAAATCAAAGATTGTAAATTTTCAAAAGATGCAATCTGCTCGCCGATTTGCTGTCCAATTAGATCCTCTAACTCCTGTGGACGAATTCTATCCGCCAAGGGAGCTATTTGTTCAAATAGCCGCAATTCATTCTCGTCTAAAAACTACCCTTATTCTGCTCTAAAACAAACAGAAAATCAAAAAATACACCAGAGTACGACAAGCCATTCAGCATGTCATGGTTGATACACCTTGTTTATCTACTCGATAATTGCCAAAGGCTACTTGTCTTTCCTAAACATGCCGAATCGCATCCGGGGAGCGGAGGCAGAACCCCAAAAAACTTCGAGCTTTTTTAGGCACGCAACCAATTCGCCCAGCTCAGTAATTCCTTCGCCTTCCAGCAGAGTTACATGTTTATCGAGAGCAGCGTCGATTTTCCTACAAAGCGACATTCCCTTGCTGGAAAGCTTAATCAAATAGGATCTTTTATCATGTTTTGATGTCACCTGGTCTATATAGCCATATTGAACCATTTTCTTGAGATTATAGGAAACGTTGGATCCCAAGTAGCAACCCCTAGTCGTTAATTCACCTATGGAAATTTGCTCTCCTCCCAAATTGTACAAAACCAAAGCCTGTACATTATTTATATCCTCTATTTTAAGATCGTCCAATTCGCACTTAACTACCTCCAGAAATAAGCGATGCAGCCTCTCAATAAGAGATATTGTTTCTAAATAACTTTCTTTCATCCTTTGCTCCTTTAAATCAAACATACACCATATAAATAAAAATTTAATTAACCACTATGAGAATTCTATACCACTTTCAATTGAGCAACACAATATTAAATTTATGAAAATTTATCTCTCCAAACAGAGACAAACGATATTGCCGCCGTTTCGCTCCGCAGGATAGTAGAGCCAATGGTAAATTTGTGTAAATCCTTATAAATAGAGAATAATTTATACTCTTCATCCGTAAATCCACCTTCTGGCCCCACCAGAAAAACGCATTTTTCTCGAATAACATCCGATAATTTTAATTTGGAAAATTTTTCGTCGCCAACTAAAATTCTGTAGTTACTGGAATATTTTGGCAAAAAATCCTTTAGTTTCATTACCTCCCGCAATGTCGGAATGCTCAAACGTTGAGACTGTTCGCAGGCTTGTATTATTTTTTGCTCAGCTTTTCTCAAATTTATGTTCTTGTAATTACTTCGTTGGGAAACAATGGGAATTATTTCACTAACTCCTAACTCAGTTACTTTTTCTAAAAAAAAATCAAACCTTTTGGGATTTATCAATGTGCAAGCAACCGCCGGTCCCGTTTCATTAAAGCATTTTTTTAGCATAGAGATACATTTTAGAGCTCCTCTTTGAGCGTCAATAATTTCGCAAATCCATTCGCCCCATGGGGAATTGAAAACCCGCACCATATCGCCGACTGACAGGCGCAGTACCGCCGTGGCGTGACGTAATTGATCCGGAAGCAATGACACTTTCCCGCCGTCGCACAACTCAGCGGCAGTATAAAATCTTGGCACGTGTTTCATCTGGAAATATATGCGGAAAACCCGTTTTTCCTCATTTCGGATACGATTCTGTCCGCTTCTCCTTTGTTTTTAAATGGACCTACCTGAATTCTATATTTTACTCCTTTTTTTTCACCTAAGTCCACTTTAACTATTTTCTTCCCCAATCCCCTCAGAAATTTATTTCTCGATAAAATGCGACTATATTCCATTTCTGCTGCAGATTTCGTTGCAACGGAAGCTATCTGTACCATTGATTCGTCACCGGAAGCGACAGCGTTTCGACGAGATAAATCTGATTTGTTTTTTCCCAAAAGATTTTTCTGCTGCGCTTTTGACTTTGAAGCGGAGGTAGTGAGCGATATCTTTTCTTCTAACTTTTTTATAGGTGGACGATTCTCTTCCTCCGCTATGATTAAATCGGAAGATTTTGCTCTGGTAACTCCTTTTTTTACATACTGTATTCGATACTCCTTTTCTGGAGCTAAATCATCAAAAGCCTGGATAATGCCTTTTTTTTCCTCTTCCGACATAGACTCGCCAACATCGGCTTCTGGTATGGAGAGAACTTCCTCCACTGGTGACGCTATTTTTTCTTCTATCTTCCGCTGCTGACCAGAGATGTTGTCGTAGACTGTTTTATCCTGATGTTCCACTTGCGCGTTAGTTTCTGGTTTTATCTTGAGAGGAGCGTCGTCTGCGCCTATGACAGGCAGCTCTTCCAAATTTATTGGCTTCGAGTTTGAATATATGAGATAGGCGACTAGGATAAACGCAATAGCTGAAGCGCTTCCGCCTATAAGAAAAAATTTCTTATCGTTTTTAAAAAATTGCGATCTAAAACCAACGCTATCTTCCGGCGAAGGAGTTACGGGAATCGCGTAGTCGTCGTCGTTTTCATCTTCATTTACAAAAGGACACATTATCTGAGTTCCTCTAGCGGAGTGACACCGATTATTGAGAAAGCCGTTTCCATCACATTTTGCATAGCCGTTAGTAGAACGAGCCTGGCGCAGGTTTTTTCAAAATTTTCTGGAATGACAAAGCGCAATAAATGGCTCTCTTTTCCTTGGTTCCAAAAAGAATGAAAAACTGCGGCCAATTCAGATAAAAAAAATGCGATTCTGTGAGGTTCTCGTTTCTGAGCCGCCATTATCACTTGTCGCGGCCAATCCGCCAATACCTTTATTAATGGCAGGTCGTCGTGATCCAGCAATGTAAGATCCGCATTTTTCTCTGTAGGAATTGTTTTCGCTGGAAAAGTTCGCCGGAATAATCTCATGACTGAATGACTCCTGGCATAGGCATATTGCACGTAAAAAATTGGATTATCACGACTTTGATCCACAACTTTTTTGAAATCGAAATCCAGCGGAACGTCGTCACGGCGAGTCAGCATAATAAAACGAACGACGTCTTTTCCCACTTTTTTTACTATATCTTTTGCAGACACGAAAGTTCCAGTCCTTTTGGACATTCTCGCCTCGTTGCCATTTTCCAAAAGTCGCACCAGCTGGATAAGCTTTACCTCCAGTTTTTTGGCGCCATCCGATAAAGCCAAAACCGCCGCCTGCATACGCTTCACGTATCCGCCGTGATCTGCGCCCCAAAAATTCACCATTTCATCGAAGCGCCTGTTAATTTTATGCATGTGATAGGCAACGTCGGTAGCGAAATATGTCCAGGAACCATCCGATTTCTGCAAAGGACGATCGACGTCGTCTCCAAATACCGTAGATTTAAAGAGTAGTTGCTCGCGCTCCTCCCATTCTTCCAAATTTCCACCACCTTTGGGACGTGCTAAAACGCCACGATAAACCAATCCCTTGTCCTTGAGTATAGCAATTGCACGCTCCACTGCGCCATTTTTTACCAGCGCTGACTCGGAAGAAAAAACATCGTGATGAACAGCGAGAACGTTTAAATCCTCTTTTATGCGGACCATCATGTCCGAGATCGCGAACCGACGAAAAAAATCCAACCACTCCGATTCGCAACGACCTACAAATTTATCGCCGTGATCAGCAATGACTTTTCGGGCGGTAGTCGTGAGATATTCGCCTGGATAGCCATCTGCCGGGTATATACTGCCCTCCACTTTCCCCAATTGCTCTAGGTATTTGTAGTGTAAAGATCTAGCAAGAATATCCACCTGCCTACCAGCGTCGTTAATATAATATTCTTTAGTAACTTTATATCCGACGAAACGTAGCAAATTAGCCAAGACGTCTCCGGAAACGGCGCCACGCACATGTCCCGCATGCAGAGAGCCTGTGGGGTTGGCGGACACATACTCCACATTTATGGATCGCCCTTCCCCAAAATCTGATTTTCCGAAATTTTTACGAAGCATATCGGGAACATGGTTAATCAAAACACGCTTAGGAACGAACCAATTGATAAAACCGGGTTTTTTGACTTCTACTTTTTCGAAATGGTCATTTCTCAGAAGTCTTTCACTGATCTCCTGCGCCAATTCCGTGGGACTGCGTTTTATCTTTTTCGCCAAAACCATGGCGATATTTGTAGAAAAATCACCAAAAGTTGCTTCCTTAGGAGGTTCAACCGTTACTAATTCTCGAAACTCTGGATCTACGCAACATTCTACAAATCCTTTATAATGTCGAAACAGCGATATCAATACTTTACACCTCCAGAATCGTGTGGAATAATAACATTAATCGCACTTATGCACAATCTTCAGAAGAAGGCTTCGCTCCACACTCTTGCGAAATTTTAGGAAAAGATATATATCTAACCGGGAAATATTTAGGGCGTGTAGCTCAGCGGTAGAGCACTACGTTGACATCGTAGTGGTCGTAGGTTCGATTCCTGCCACGCCCACCATTGATTAAGTGTATGGGAATAGTGAGTTTGAATATCAGCAAATGAAAATAGATTCCGATGCCATAAAGTTACTGGCAAAACTCCTGCGAGAAGTTGATTTAACCGAGATAGAGTATCAGGTTGATTCCCTGCGAATAAAGGTGTCGCGCCAGACTCTACAAACATCCGTTCCTATGGTCGCACAAGGTTCAATAGCGCATATAGAATCGGGGTCGGCTGTATTATCATCGTCGGAGTTGCCGCATGATATGCTTGAAAATCATCCCGGCGTTATTGAAGCTCAGATGGTGGGAACTGTTTACTTATCTCCGGGTCCCGAAGCCGTTCCATTTGTTTCGTTGGGAGACGCGGTTTCACATGGGCAGACTTTATTCATAATTGAAGCTATGAAGGTTATGAACATGATAAAAGCACCTCGTTCCGGCATCGTAAAGCATATCTTTGTAAAAGATTCTCAGCCGGTTGAGTATGGGGATCCGATTATTATTATTGAGTAATTTAAAAGAATTTTTAATGATAAAGAAGGTATTAATAGCAAATAGGGGCGAAATCGCCGTCAGAATCCTAAGAGCTTGCAAAGATCTCGGGATGCAAACCGTTGCTATTCATTCCACCGCAGACGCTGATGCTATGCATGTCCGATTGGCGGATGAGAGCGTTTGCGTTGGTCCGCCGCAATCTCGCAATAGTTATCTTAATATTCCTTCAGTGATTTCGGCTGCATGCGTTTCCGGCGCCGATGCTATTCATCCAGGATTCGGGTTTCTAAGTGAAAATTCAACATTTTCTCATATGGTAGAAGAACATGGTCTAATCTTCATTGGTCCGAAAGCTAATCATATTGCTATGATGGGCGATAAAATTACGGCCAAGAAGACCTTCGCTAACCTTGGATTACCGACGGTACCGGGATCAAACGGAGCTGTAACGAACATTGGCAAAGCGTTGAAAATTGCCGATGAAATCGGATATCCAGTGCTCGTAAAAGCTGCCGCCGGTGGCGGTGGACGCGGTATGAAGGTTGCGCGCTCGAAAGAGGACTTTACGGAAGCCTATGAAACTGCGCGCCGCGAAGCGGGAATAGCCTTCGGAAACGATAGCGTTTATCTGGAGAAATATTTGTCCAATCCGCGCCATATAGAGTTTCAAATTATTGTGGATAAATTCGGAAACTGCGTTCATTTGGGCGAAAGAGATTGTTCTCTTCAGAGAAGAAATCAAAAAATCTGGGAAGAAGCGCTTAGTTTAGTTTTAACCTCTGATCTTAGAGATTCTTTTGGAAGAAAAATTGCCGCTGCCGTCAAAGATGTTGGGTATCTTGGCGTTGGAACTCTTGAATTTTTATATGAAAACAAAAATTTTTACTTTATAGAAATGAATACCCGCATCCAGGTCGAGCATCCGATTACCGAAATGATAACCGGCATTGATATCGTTCGAGAACAAATTCTTATTGCCGGAGGCGATAAGCTTTCCGTATCTCAGGATGAAATTAAATTTAGTGGTCATGCCATAGAGTGCAGAATAAATGCTGAAAATCCAGAAACGTTCTTCCCCTCGTCCGGAACAATTACCAATTATCATTGTCCCGGCGGCCCTGGAATTCGAGTGGATAGCGCGCTGTACAATGGCTGCAAGGTTCTCCCGTATTATGATAGCTTAATCGCAAAGTTGATAGTTCACGCCAATGATCGTGAGCAGTGTTTGGCGCGTCTTCAAAGGGCGTTGCGCGAATATGTGATAGATGGAATAGACACCCTTATCCCATTACATTTAAGCCTAGTTAATGACCCGTCTATAATTTCTGGAGATTTTGATATCCATTTTTTGGAAAGATTTCACAAAGAAAGCGTATGACTCTTTTTCAGGCATTTTTTCTAGGGGTAGTCCAGGGAATTACGGAGTTTTTGCCGGTTAGCTCGTCTGCCCACATAATTGTTCTGGAACGAGCGTTGAATATTCCGCATCTGGGAAAGACTTTTAGCATCTTCTTGAACATTGGAACATTGCTAGCGACGGTTATTTTCTTCCGGCAGCGAGCGTGGGATTTGTGCTGCGGTGCTATCGATCTTGTTTCTGGCAAAATCACCAAAAATCGCTCTTTTTTCCTGACTATTTTTCTATCCAGCCTGCCGGCCATAATTATCGGCGGAGTACTTGAAATTATCTTTCATGCGGATATCACATCGGAGGCAATTTTATCTGGAGGAATGATTTTGTTCTCAATTATTCTGTATTTCTGCGATAAAAATCCCGCCGACAAAAGGAATGTTTCAAAAAAAGACAGCCTATGGGTTGGGCTAATTCAGCCTATATCATTCATTCCGGGAGTTAGTCGATTAGGCATATGCCTATCTATGATGAGATATCTAAAATATTCCCGAGAAGACAGTTTTGAATATGCCATGATACTGTCTATTCCTCCGGTGTTCGGCGCTTTCAACCTGAAGTTGGCAAAAATTCTATTGGGTGAGGAGGCCATGATGGAAGATTTGTCGGTGATCGTCATGGGTAGCTTTGTCGCATTTATATTTGGTCTATTGTCATTGTCGGTCATTACTAAATTTTTACAAAATCATACTTTATTACCATTGGTACTTTATAGACTTTTCGTTAGCATAATCATCATTGTGCAAAAGCTGGTGTAGGTCAGCCGATATTGTTTTTTTGCATGTCGTATGATATGATAATATAGTTTTGTTTAGTGTAAAGTGCGGGGGGGGGGCCATGCCTCTGGTATCGGTAATTGTTCCGGTTTATAATACTGAGCAATATCTACGCGAATGTCTTGATAGTATTATAAATCAAACGTTTCGAGATATTGAGATAATTTGTGTAAACGACGGATCAACGGACAATTCAAGAGTAATCCTGGATGAGTACGCGCTAAAAGACGCAAGAATCGTCGTTATAAATCAAGAAAACAAAGGACAGGCCAACGCAAGGAATGCCGGACTAAAAGTGGCGAATGGAAAATACATTGCATTTGTAGATAGCGATGATTTTATTGATAAAGAAATGCTTTCTTCAGTTATGCCTTTTTTTGCAGATAATGTTGATGCAGTTATTTTTGACGTTAATATTTTTGGCGATATGGATAAGGCTATGAAGAAGTATTTTTATATGAACTTTCGTGGGAAATCAGATCTGAGGGGAAGCACAATCTATCATTGTCCAGTTCCGCCATGGAATAAAGTTTATCGTAAAGACATTATCGATAAATATGATGTGCTATTTCCAGAAGGATTGCTTTTCGAGGACAATTCTTTCCATTGGAAATACTTAATGCATGCAAAAAGCGCCTATTTTATGCCCCAAAAACTCTATAACTACAGAATTCGAAAAGGTTCCACCATGGCTATTACTAAATTGCGATCTGCTCGAGTAAACGATCATTTTTGGGTGTGTCAGGAAATTTTTGAATACATGAAAAAATATGATTTAACAAAAAAATACTCGTTATTATTTGCGAGATTTTTTGAACACTGTATTGTAATGGCTCTCTCCTACACAAATAATAAGAAAAAATCTCTAAAAATAGCGAATAACATATGGTCGAAAACAGGCATTATCACAAATATTGGTATTATCCAAGCGCTAGAACGTAAAAGATATAACTACATAATAAAATGGGGTGGTTATAGTCCCCTTGAAATGGTGTTTTCCATAAAAAAACGTTTCTATGGCGAGAAAGTTCTTACGATTTTGGGTGTTCAGTTTTGGCTCAAGCGTGCGGTTTAAAATAAAAGTCCATAGTCTTTGATAGTAACTCGTCCATTGAAACGAAAGGTTTCCACCCTAATAGAGTTTCCGCTTTTTTTATGGAGGGAACTCGCACCGATACGTCTTGGTAGGATTTTCCATAATAATCATCTGAATTTAAATTGATAATTTTTATTCTCTCAGCATGAGCTTTTAACTTATCATATCGTTTTGCAAAATCCATTATTTTGCGAGCCAATTCTTCTATGCTGCATCTATTTTCGGGATTACCGATATTGATTATTTGCTTATCTGCAATGTCGCTTTCCACAATCTTCATAAGAGCGTCAATACCATCGGAGATATAGGTAAAACAACGAACCTGCGCCCCGCCATTAATCAGATTGATATCTTTATCATACAAAATGTTACTTAAGAATTGACTGACAACGCGGGAGCTACCTATATTTTCATTGTAAATGTCATCGAGGCGCGGTCCTATCCAATTAAATGGGCGAAATAGCGTATAGCGGAGACCATCTCTAATGCCATGGGCGAATATTATGCGATCCAACAATTGTTTCGAACAGGAATAAATCCACCGCTGTTTACCAATTGGACCTGTTATGCAATTGGAAATATCTTCTTCGAATTCATCATCTTCACACATGCCGTAAACTTCGGAAGTAGATGGAAATATGACGCGCTTATTATATTTTACGGCAGATCTTACTATCTTCAAATTAGCTTCGAAATCCAGCTCAAACACTTTCAAAGGATCTCGCACATAGATCCACGGACTGGCAATGGCTGCTAGAGGAAAGATTACGTCGCACTCTTTTATATACTTCTCCAGCAAATCGACATTTTCTATTATATCCATTCGAATAAAATTGAAGTTCTTTTCGGTTAACAAGTATTCAATCTTAGTCGATGAGATATCAACAGCGGTTACGCGCCAATCCTTGTGTCTTTTTAGAATTTCTTCCGATAAATGGCTCCCAATAAAACCTCCGCCCCCAACAATTAATATGTTCATGAATCTAATCCTTTTTTTTCCAATATCTCACGAATTACAAAGCGTGGATGTTCACAAACAGCAAAATAGGCTCTCCCCAGATATTCGCCTAGAAGTCCAACTCCCAAAATGATGACGCTCAGCAACAAAAATACGAATGCAAAGTGCAATCCATAACCATGGTGATGTCCCAATATTTTCTTAAATAATTCGACAAAGAAATAAATACCGCTGGCGGAAGAGATTATCATACCGATAATGGTAAAAACCTGTAAAGGGACTAAAGAAAATCCCGTTAATAGATCAAAGGCGATACGTACCAATTTGTAAAGATTATACTTTGAATCTCCAGCTTTGCGTTCCACATGAGTGACTGGTATATCAATAGGATTTCCTGCAAACTTTTGAGCCAGAGCCGTAATAAAAGTGGAGGTTTCCCGGGTTTTCACAACTTCATCTATGATGAATTTTTTATAGGCTCGAAGCATGCAGCCATGATCCTTCATTTCAATACCAGTTGCGCCAGCTCTAATATGATTTACGATTTTGGAGGCGTATGTTCTGAAAAAATTATCTTGACGCTTTACTCTGTAACTGCCCACAAGATCGTGTCCTTCATCTATTTTTTTTAGTAAATTGGGAATCTCTTCCGGAAGATTTTGCAAATCAGCGTCTAGCGTAATGACCACATCTCCGCGTACATGCTCAAATCCCGCTAGGATAGCCACATACTGACCATAATTTCCATTGAAAACAATGATTCTCACGACGTCTGAGCGCTTTTTAAACACGCTCCGCAATAGACGTATAGTATTATCGCTGCTACCGTCGTCAACGAAAATCACCTCGTATCTTTTCCCAATGGAATCCATCGTTTTCAGAAGACGAGCGCTTAACTGCTCCACATTTTCTTGTTCATTGAAAATTGGAATAACTACAGACACGTCGATTGCACTTCTTTCGTGTTTTGAGGGCTCATTTAGTTCAAATCCCACTGATTTTCTCTTTATCGTTTTCGCCGCTTTCCCAGTGAATTTTTTCTGCACATGGCCTCCGTCAATCATTCGAAAAACTTTTTAACGACGCCGATGACATAGTCCTGCTCATCTTCCTTTAGTCCGGAATATAAAGGCAAACATACGATGCGCTCGCCAATGTATTCCGCATTAGGAAAATCGCCTTTTTTATAGCCAAAGGTTTTTTGGTAGTAGCTAAATAAGTGCACTGGAGTGTAATAGGGAGTCGCTCCAATCATGTTGTCCTTTAAAAACGCCATAAAGTTATTCTTTTTGGTTTTGTCTGATAAACAAATAGGGAAAAGATGAGCGGAATGCATAGATTCATAACTGGGAATAGCCTGAGTGCGAATTTTATCCTTAATATCATCGAAGTGATAGCTATATCTACTGGCCAGATAACGTCTTCTTTTGTTCAATACATCCACTTCAGCAAGCTGATGTATGCCTATTGCCGCCTGCACATCTGACATATTGCTTTTTCCACCGGGAAATATTACGTCGTAGTCGCGGATGCCATTTTTCGAAAACCTATCCCAGATAGGACGATCTATCCCATGGAATCTCTGCAATTCCAGAATTTTTTGCTCGCTTTTCGGATCGAGAACAACACACCCCCCCTCGCCGGACGTCATGTTTTTTATGGGATGAAAACTAAAAACCTGCATATCTCCAAACGCGCCAATTTTACGATCCTTATAGTATGTCCCAAAAGCATGAGCAGCGTCTTCAATAACCCGAAGACCGCGCATTTGTGCAATCTCATAAATAGGATCAAGATCGACGGGCATTCCGGCATAGTGAACTGGCATTATTGCTTTGGTTTTAGAAGTACAAGCATCGTATATATGGTTAGGGTCTATATTAAATGTACCTCTATCAACATCAACGAAAACTGGCTTAGCACCGAGTGCAGCAATAACGTTAGCAGTAGCGACAAATGTCATGGGTGTTGTGACAACCTCGTCACCCTCTTTTACCCCAATGGCAATCAACGCAGCCTGCAGTCCCGCTGTCGCAGATGAGAAGCATAGCGCCGGCCTTCCTTCGAAATACGCAGATAATTTCTGCTCGAACTTCTGCGTTAGCGGACCCGTAGCCAACCATCCGGACTTCAGTACTCCCACGACCTCATCGATAGAGTCTTTGCTAATTGTAGGCCTGGAAAGAGGGATAAACTTTTCAACTTTTTGCAACTAGAATCACTCCTATCAATATTAAAAAAATACCGCCGATCCGATATAACGTAATATCTTCGGCAAAGAAAAACCACCCGCCCAAAGCAGCCAAAACATAGGAAAGGCTTCCGAAGGGATACAGAAAGCTTAACTCAAATTGTGATAATAAATAAAGCCATAGTAATAGGGAAAAAACAAAAATAAAAACTCCGCCAAATATATAACCGTTTGAGACCAGCGCTGATATAAGTTTCCACACGGATTGTTCGAAATGCACTAGCTCAACACCCTTCTTCAGAAGAAGCTGAGCCAGTGTGTTTATAACGACCTGGAAAGATATAAGAAAAAAATTGGTCATTTATTCATTATCACTATAAAATATTTATCGAAGTCTAAAATCGTGTGCGTTAAATTCTTAGTCGCAAAAGCCTCTCGATAATGCTCTTGTGACAGTAACAGAAAAATTCTCTTATTGGTAGTGCTCCATAGCTTCCAAAAATCATCCTCCGCTATCAATTTATCATTATTTCTATCAGCTTTAGCTCCAAATTCCAATTCACCAACAAAATCTACTACTCCAACTGTAGAATTGAGATAAACTGGAAAGTCCTGATAATATCTTTTGTAGCAAAAAACCAGATCGCCCGACTTCTTATTCATACTTATCAATTTTGCCAACTCCTTAGTGGTTGGTTTTTTCATTTCTTGATAGAAAACTGAAGCCTTATTGATTAGCCACATCATATTTGCGCCAATAAATACGCACGCCACCGTTACTCTTACTTTTGAAAAGTTACAGTACGACGAATATATGGGTATGAGCGCTGCTACTATCAACAGCAAGGCAAAAATATTTGTAAGTAAAGCTGCATCAGGGTTCTGTAATATATCTGAAATTTCTTCTTTTGCCGCTGTGTAGGCAATGTAAGCAATCAGAAATAGAAACGCATTGCACCATGCTCCAATTTTGAAATTTCGATCGTCGGTATCGAATGTTTCTGCCAGCATAATCCCCGTAATCAGCGCAATTGGCGGCGTTAGCGGAAGAATATAGGGAATTAATTTTGAGTTGGAAAAAGAAAAAAATCCCAGTGTTCCAAAAATCCAACATATAAAAAAAATATTTTCTGAATCTTTAGCTAGAGCTTTTTTGCACGAATTTTTTATGGCCACGAGCGAAAACCCTGTCCATGGCAGAAATCCTGCCAGCAGAATCGGAATAAAAAACCACGGTGGTTGATATCGATTATGTCCATTGGACGCATATCTTTGTAGATGCTCGACAACGAAATAAAAATGCAAAAAATCCGCATCTTGAAGAGCCATCATAATATGCCATGGCAGAAATATTGCAAAGAACACAAAAATTCCTGGGATATATAGCATATCTTTTATTCTTGACCAATTTTTGGTAAATACAATCCAGAGAAAGATTATAATTCCCGGAAGAACGATTCCGATAAGTCCCTTTGTGAGGCAAGCCAAAGCGGCCAATGCGTATGCCAGAGTCATATGGATTTTTTGTGAAGTTATACGAGCGGGGATGTTTACAAACGACATAAAAAAGCACCATAAGGTTCCGCTCATTAAAATGGATACGGCCAGATCAAGGATGATTAATCTACTGTGAGCATAGTAGAGAATATTTGTCGCCAAAATTCCGGACGATAGCAATCCCACGGTGATGGAATAGAACCTGCTTCCAACGAAAAACACTCCCAAACATCCTAAAATCGCGAAAATAACAACCCACAATCTCATAGATGTTTCGCTAATGCCGAAAATTTTTATGACTCCGGCCTGTAGCCAATAAAACAACGCCGGCTTTTCAAAATACTTCAGTCCATTTAATTTGGGAACAACGAAATCGCCGGTTGCTGCCATTTCGCGCGGTATTTCTACATAACGCCCCTCGTCAGGATCAGCAAAAGGTCGCACGCCCATTTCATAGGAAAAGAAAATTGACAAAATAATTGCCAGAAAAAATATCCCCCTGAATCCTTCTGGCCAAGTAATTTTATCTTTGATCTTTTGATTCAACACAAGCATTCCAATACACGCGGAGCGGGCGAAGGGAATCGAACCCTCGTCACAAGCTTGGGAAGCTTACGCTCTACCATTGAGCTACGCCCGCGACTAGCCGGTATACTATATAGATTATAGTCTTATTGCAACGCCCCTTTTGCGGTGGTCTGTTGAAAAATAAGACTTGATGTGTAATATTTAAACTGTGGGTTTGCCTACTGAATTCCGCGGCGGGTTTGGTACAAAAGTAGTGGTTTTCTATAGAAATTTTGCGGAGAAATAATGATAGTCGTCTGTCCTTCATGTTTTTGTAAATATTTTGTTCAGACGGATACCATTGCTAAAGAAAAGCTGGTGCGTTGCGCCATGTGCGGGGCTACCTGGCAGCCGTTGCCTTACAATGAATCAGCGGAAAAAAGGCTGCGTGTATTCAATATAATAAAATGGATATTTTTCTGGTTTGTAATATTCGTTACGGTTTTTCCTCTGTTTTTTGCTCCCGGCTCTATAATCAAGATATGGCCTTCCATCGCAGATTTCTACAGAGTTGTGGGAATGTATGACGGATCCGGAAAATCGCTGGTCATTCAAAACTTATCTAACTTTTTTGTGACGAGGAACAACGTTCTTTATATGGGGCTCAAGGGAGAGCTGATAAATACCTCAGATTCGGTGAAGTCGCTCGCCAGCATTACAATTTCATTAAAAGACGATGACGCTACGAATAAAAACTCCCGCTATAGAAAAGAATGGACGCACAATTTAACATATAAAAAATTATTACCTAATCAAAAGGTAGTATTTGAAACTGAATTGCAAAGCGTTCCGTGTAATAATTTAATTTGCGACATAAAATTGGATTCCATGTAGAGAATATGATTCCAAAGAATAGTAAAGACTTTTTTTATAGCGTTTACCTATGGCTTGTTGAAGTTTTTGGTGTGTTTGTGTTCTTTCTGGGATTGATTACCATGGTGGCATTAGCCTCCTACTGTTCCGAAGACCTATCTCTCAACACAGCCATTGATGGCGATGTTTCCAATTTCTTATCTATAGTTGGAAGCTACTACGCCGACATTATGATTCAACTCTTCGGAACGGCCGCCTACTTGTCTTCCTTTATTTTGTTATCGTTCGGACAGCAGCTAATAAGGTATCATGTGGTTTCTTTTTTTAGAATAATTGCCGCGATAGTCAGCTGCGCTTCCTTTTCTATTATTCTAGAAATTTATCCTATGAAAGCTATGGCGCCTGGAGTTATTGGAAGCGTTGGCTGGAAAATGATCAGTGGGTTGATTGACGTTTCTTTCTCGCGAAATTTTTGGCTGTTAGTAAGTATAGTCGCGAGCATATTTGTGGTAGGCATGATTTATGCCACAAGATTTAGTTTTTCGTATTTGAAGGAATTTGTGCAAATCTTAAAAAGAAAATGTGGTTTTCTGTTCGAAAAGATTGCGGACGTTCCAGAAATAAACATAAAAAAGAGTCTGCAACCGAGGCCAAAAATAGTACGCCAGACTGCCGATGCTACAGATGGGGAATTTACTTTACCACCGCTGACATTATTGAAAGAAGCTCCGATTATAGGAGAGAAATTATCCGAATCTGAATTAAGGACCTTTTCCAATAATTTAATCGGAGTTTTGGGGGATTTTGGCATTAGTGGCGAGATTTCAGGCGTTAGTCCCGGCCCCGTTGTGACCCTATACGAGCTAAAGCCAGCGGCAGGCATTAAGTCTTCCCGCGTTATTGGACTATCCAACGATATTGCAAGATATATGAGCGCCGTTTCTGCAAGAGTTGCTGTTATTCCCGGTAGAAACGCTCTAGGCATTGAACTTCCAAACAAAAAGCGCCAGACTGTCTATCTGAGAGAAATTTTAGAATCTGAAATTTATAACAAATCTCCGGCCATACTACCGATTTCCTTGGGAAAAGATATTTCCGGGGAAGTAATTGTGACGGATCTCGCAAAAATGCCGCACTTATTGATAGCTGGAACTACTGGATCCGGAAAGTCTGTTGGAATCAACGCAATGATATTATCATTACTCTATAAATTATCACCGGACGAATGTAAATTCATTATGGTCGATCCTAAGATGCTGGAATTGTCCGTTTATGACGATATTCCTCATTTGTTAACACCGGTTGTTACGGATCCGAAAAAGGCGGTTGCCGCGTTAAAATGGGCCGTGCGAGAAATGGAATCGCGTTATATGTCCATGTCTAAGTTGGGAGTAAGAAATATCGAGGGTTACAACGCTAAACTGGGCAATTTAAAAAAATCCGGAGAATCCATAACCAGAAAAGTTCATACGGGTTTTGATAGCGAAACTGGAGCGCCGATCTACGAAACGCAGCATGTACAGTTGGATTTGCTTCCTTACATAGTAATCATCGTGGACGAAATGGCAGATCTGATGCTGGTAGCCGGAAAAGATATTGAGATTGCGGTGCAGCGACTGGCGCAAATGGCCCGAGCTGCCGGCATTCATCTGATTATGGCGACGCAGCGACCGTCTGTGGACGTTATCACTGGAACCATCAAGGCAAATTTCCCGACGCGTATTAGCTTTCAGGTTAGCTCCAAGATCGATAGCCGTACTATTTTGGGAGAGCAAGGAGCCGAGCAATTATTAGGCCAAGGAGATATGCTCTACATGGCGTCCGGAGGGCGAATGACCCGAATTCACTGCCCGTTTGTTAGCGATATAGAAGTGGAAAAGGTTACGGAGAATCTCAAAGATCAAGGCGAACCGCACTATATATCAACTATTTTGGACGATGATGAGGAAAACTCAATGGATGATGACGCCGCGGATGCTTCTGGCAACGACCCATTGTTTAACGAGGCGATGTCGTTAATTTTGAGGGAAGGGAAAGCCTCCACAAGTTTTATTCAACGTCATCTGAAGATCGGATATAATCGCGCCGCCCGCATAATTGATCTAATAGAGAAGGCCGGCGTTGTTTCTCCTGCTAATCATGTAGGTAAGAGAGAGGTGTTGGGGAGATGAGAGCGCCATTATTAATATATATTCGCAAAGCCTTTTATTATAGAAAAAAAATCATGCAAATAGTGATTGTTGCCTTTTTTAGTGTCGAATCTATTTACGCGGCCACTTCAAACGATGCCAAAGATTATGTTGCAGAGATAGAGGAATATCTAAACAACCTTAAAACGTTCGAATCAGATTTCGTTCAAAGGGATAGATCCGGCCGCTGTTCCACGGGACACTTTTTTCTAAAAAGACCATTTCTCATGAAAATGACGCATGGGAATCCTCCTAACCTCGTGGTTATTGCGAGAGGGAAAAAAATTGTTTATTACGATAGGGAATTAAAGGAAAAGACTGAAACAACTATATATTCTTCTCCGCTATCGTTTTTTTTGGAACCTAGAATAGAACTACGGAAGAACGTAAAAGTATTATTCGTTCGTGACGACGGTGATGCTGTTTCTATTAAATTCTGTCGCCAAAATGCCGAAGACGATGGAACGGTGATGTTGCTTTTTTCTAAAAAACCGATAACTTTGCGGCGGTGGGTTATTTCTTCCAATGGCGATGATAGTCTCTCCGGCGTCTCCACGGAAATTTCATTATTTAATTGGAAATCCGGTCACTCTATTCCGAACGAGGAATTCCAAAAGTTTCATTAAACTTCAAGCAGTAGTCATTTGGTCTCTCACAAGCTCTCCTGGCTGCCGTTATTGGCTGATCGTTCGTGTCCCTTAAAGTAATGAACTGAAGGTGTCCTATAATCCACGAGTTATCGTGAAATAATTTTACCATTCGCCAGAAACTACGTTGATCGTTGCGACTTGGTGTTGGAAACCTACAGCAAGTTATGCAGTTAAGTACTTGCGCGATTGATACTAATTCCCGAAGAGTTGCACATGGATAATAGAAATCCAGGATCGCAAATGTTGGGGTTAAATCTTCGTTCTGGGAAGTAGTACCTCTAGGATGGAGCATCCCATAGCTCGCTTTCAATGGCAGCACAATCGTTATACATAGTATAATCTTCAAAACTCCGCGAAGTACTTCCATTGCGTTATCTCCTTTTTAGTTATTATTACTCGTCAGGAGGAGCGCCCCCAGTTTTTTCCAGCATCTAAGAAAGGAATAGGCTGACGATCTGCATTCAGCAATGTTATATCCGGAAAAATTGGAGCTATTTCGCCATAGTGTTCATCTATATATTTTATCATCAGCGGAAATGATCGTTTTGTATTACGCGATGGTTTAGGTAGTATTACTCCTTTCCTCGACAGAAAACATATTATGCTCAATAAGATGCCCTTCAACTCCTTCAGCCGGAGATTTGATCCAAAATGATGCTGCAGAGCTTTGAGGGCTCGGGACTTTGGGCAGTCAAAGTCGCCTAGCTCTTCTTTAACGGCGGCTGCTTCCGGTCCATGACCGTAACCCCTTTCAGGGGGAACCGGCAGCGGGAGCAGAAAGGGCAAACCATAATAAAGAGCGTTCGCGGCGGCCCCAGGCTGCTGCATCCCGAAAGTTGATCCCAGCGACGCTGTGATGGCTATACCAATCATAATTTTTAAAATCTTATGAACTGATTCCATTTTTCAGTACTCCCATGAAGCCAGGAGAATTAACTATTACAGCTAATATTATCTCAAATAATATAAAAAATAAACTATAAAATCTAAATAATAAATTAAAAATTTATTGCTATTAAATGAAATCTCTAAATTTTTAACAAAGTTGACGGCAGCGCAACTCATTGTAAAGATATTTTCAAAATACTGCCGTCGTTGTATAATGACATTCTTCATTAGAGAGATATGAATTGAATTTACAGCCCATAGCATATCAGCGTCCGGAACGCGAAATGAGGGTTTTACCCTATAACATTGAGGCAGAGCAGTCTCTTTTGGGCGCGATAATGCTGAACAATGAGTGTTTCGAGAATGTGTCTGAGTTTCTTCTGCCGCTGCATTTTTATGTACCGCTTAGCGGTAGAATCTATGAAGCGGCCGGCAAATTAATATCTCAGGGATTAGTTGCGGATCCCATAACTCTAAAAACGTATTTCGAAAGTGATGACGAATCACCTCTCGAAGACGTTGGAAATTATCTGGTTAAATTGATTGAGAGTGTCGTTTCCATCGCCGGAGCGGCTGATTACGGAAAGCTAATCTATGAGATGTATCTGCGGCGACAATTGATATCGATTGGCGAAAACATGTCCTATAGCGCGTCAACCTTTGAGCTAGGGGTAGAAGCGGCGAACCAAATAGAAGATGCGGAAGCTCGCCTGTATGAGTTGTCTGTTTCGGATAGACGCGGGGGATTTGTTCCGTTTTCAGTAGCATTGGCGGACACGTTGGAAGTGGTAGAAAGAGCCTACGAAAGCGACAATAGCGTTACGGGAATCACGACTGGTTTTATCGATCTGGATAAATGGCTGGGGGGACTTAATAGGTCAGATCTGGTCATATTGGCTGGTCGACCATCGATGGGAAAAACCGCTCTTGCCACCAATATGGCATTTAACGCCGCTATGGCCTATGCAAAAAAAACTGAGGGAGGAGGAAAAGTTGCGTTTTTTTCCCTTGAAATGTCGGCGGAGCAGTTGGTAAGTAGAATTTTATCGCAGGAATGCGCAATTCCATCTGAAAAGATAAGACGTGGAGAAATCAGAGAGGAAGATTTTTTCAAAATCATGGAAGCCAATAGAAGACTCGCGGAGTTACAACTGTTCATCGATGATACTCCGGCATTAACAATTGCCGCCGTAAGAACAAGGGCTAGAAAATTGAAGCGTCAGTACGGACTAGATCTAATAATCATAGATTACTTACAGCTACTCCGGGGCAGCGACGATAAACGCAATGAGAATCGAGTTCAAGAAATTTCTGAAGTCACGCGGCTATTGAAGGCTTTGGCCAAGGAATTGGATATTCCGGTATTGGCGCTATCCCAATTGTCTAGGGCGGTAGAAACGCGAGACGATAAACGTCCGCAGCTGGCGGACTTGCGAGAATCTGGATCCATCGAGCAGGATGCCGACGTCGTTATATTCGTCTACCGAGAAGAGTATTACGAGGCTCGCCGCGAACCAACTCCAGGCACAGATAAACACAGAGAATGGATGGATAAAATGTCGAAAGTCCATAATCTGGCGGAGGTTATCCTGGCGAAGCATCGACATGGCCCTGTTGGGACGATTCGATTATTTTTCGATGGGCGATACACAAAATTTGATAATTTATCGGATGGGCGAAAGGGTTGATAATGAATGAGCGAATAAGTCGGGCGCTAAACGATGTGCCGCCGCACATATTGGCCGCTTCGGTTATTAATCTTGATAACATTGCAAAAAATTACGCAACCATAAAAAAAGAACTTCCCGATAAAACCAAAATAATGGCAATAGTGAAGGCTGATTCCTATGGATTCGGAGCTGTTCGTGTAGGTAGAAGATTATGCAGAGAAGGATGTAATGCATTTTTTGTCACTACCATTGAAGAGGGGATCGATTTGAGAAAATCCCTTCCGAAGAACGCGCAGATTTACATTCTCAGCGGTCTTCTAAAGGGTAGCGAAGATCTTCTGACGCAATATGCGCTTACGCCGGTTTTAAATAATCTGTATCAATCGAATTTATGGATTGAGCACGCAAAAAAATTGAATAAGAAACTGGATGCGATAGTTCACGTAGACACAGGTATTTCCAGAAATGGCTACTCCTATCGAAATATGGAAGAAGATCTTCGCGACGTCAAAGATTGTCTGAATATTATTTTGATTATGAGCCATTTGGCGTGCGCTGACATTCCGGATCATCCGCTTAATAAGATTCAGTTGGATCGCTTTAGGCGCGTTCTCCAATATTTTGGAAATTCCCGAGGATGCCTTGCGGCGACCGAGGGAATTTTTCTCGGAAGGGAGTATTTCTTTGACGCCGTTAGACCCGGCAAGGCGCTTTATGGATTTTCTGTGCGCAAAGATAAAATTGGATCCATGATTCCGGTTATGGATGTTTTTTCGAGAATAGTTCAGATAAATAATCTGAAATCCGGAGATTCTATCGGCTATGACGCAACATTCACGGCGGATCGTTCCATGACGACAATAACGGTGGGCATGGGATATGCAGACGGTTTTATGAGAAAATTTTCAGGATTCGGTTATGGATTTTTGGGTGGAAAGAAAATGCCGATGGTCGGCCGAATATCAATGGACTACATGGTTTTCGATGCGATGGAAGTTGAAGAATCTCATTTAAAAATGGGGAATTGGGTTGCTTTGACCACCGATACGGATTATACACTAGAGAAATGGGCGCTTGAATTAAATACGCTTCCGCATGAGGTTGTATGTAGATTCAGTTCAAGGGTGAAGAAAGTTTATTTGGGGGAAGCTTAAAGCAATGCATAGGTCGTTGGCAACTCTGGGAGAATATACTCTAGCGACTTTAAATGAGATCGGTAGAGTTTCCTTATTTGCAACGAACGGCATAAGAAGTTGTTTCATCCCGCCATTTTATTTCCGAGAAATTTTTCGCCAACTGATGGTTGTAGGGTTTTATTCGCTTCCCATCGTTGGGTTGACGGCTGTTTTTGCCGGAATGGTTCTGGCTCTTCAAACATATGTGGGATTCACGAGATTTAATGCCGAGAGCGCCGTAGCGTCTGTGGTGGTCATTTCCATTACCCGCGAACTGGGACCGGTTTTTGCCGGTCTTATGGTTGCGGGTCGAGTGAGTTCGTCCATTGCCGCCGAGATAGGGTCCATGCGCGTCAGCGAGCAGATTGACGCGCTACTGACGCTGCGGGTAAATCCATTCAAATTTCTCGTAGCGCCGAGAATTATAGCCGGAGCTCTTATGCTGCCATTTTTGGTGTTAATAGCTGATGTCATCGGCGTAATGGGTGGATTTTTAGTTTCCACAACTACGTTGGATTTTTCAGCTGGTTCATATATCTCCCAGACGGTGCAGAATGTAGAAGCTATGGATGTTATTTCTGGATTGGTCAAGGCATCTACATTTGGGCTTTCGGTAGCTATATTTGGCTGTTATCACGGCTTTTACAGCAATTTAGGCGCTCGAGGAGTCGGAAGCGCCACCACAAGCGCTGTTGTTTCTTCCTGCATTGGCATACTGGTGTTAAATTATTTACTCACGGCGTTATTTTTTGGAACATGAATAAGATAATCATTAAAGATGTGCATAAATCGTTCGAAAGCGGGCTGCGTGTTTTGAACGGGATATCTTTAAATATTAAAGTTGGGGAATCCCGGATTATATTAGGACAATCCGGCTGCGGAAAGTCTGTGTTATTGAAGTGCCTGCTGGGCATAATGAAAATTCCGTCCGGAGATATCCGGGTCGACGATATTAGTGTGAAAGACAAAAGTCGGCATAACGAGTACTTACGAAAATTCAGCATATTATTTCAAGGAAACGCTTTGTTCGACTCCATGACGATTCTAGAGAACGTAATTTTTAGCGCCAATCAGATTAACAAAAATAAATCCGCCTGCCGAAGGGTCGCGGAGGAAAAATTACTTGCCGTAGGTTTGGAGAGTAGAGTTTTTGATTTATATCCTGCGGAAATTTCCGGCGGAATGCAGAAGAGGGCGGCATTGGCGCGCGCTATCGCTATAGAGCCGGAAATTCTGTTGTTTGACGAGCCAACATCTGGTCTGGATCCCATCACCAGCAGAAAAATTTGCCACCTATTGAAGGATACGATCAAATCTTTGGGAGTTACAGCCATTACCATAACCCATGATCTAAAGGCGGCAGAATTTCTAGGAGATAGCGTCTCTGTTCTAAACAACGGAAGCGTCGTCTGGACCGGTCTTGCGCGGCAAATGAGCGTATGCAAGAATGAATTTGTGAAAAATTTTTACGATGCTTCTTGTGCCTAAAGAAATGACAGACCTTAAAGATCTTACCGGTTATTTTCGTTCCAAACGAGCATAAGTCTGATATTTTTTGAATGAGAGGAGGCGTGGATTTTGCCATATGTTCTTTTTTTGAGCGTTTCGGCTTCGAGGCGAAGCGACATTTTGCCGAAAACGGCTTTTTCCACTCCCGCTGA
>JAITDT010000058.1 GCA_031282425.1 Holosporaceae bacterium
AAATCCAATAAAACATTTTTGGGATTGGATGAAAAATAAAGTCAGATATACTGCCCATTTATATGAAACACTAGAACTTGCCGTTATGGCTGCGGTGAATTCTAAGTGAAAATGATATATTTTCTCATCGAAAACCGCAAGCTTCCATTGCCAGAAAACTAGAAGAAAATGGATTTAAACTAATACAGACTTTAGGTGAAACAAAACTTTTTGGAAAGATGGATAGGGTTAAATGAGATCTTTACATAGGAATTCTCATCGCGCGTACACCATAGCGTCATGAATTGATGATTGGGTGCACAGTAGCTGCATTCATGATGATATAATTGAACGCAGCGGCGTTAACCATTCGCCAAAACGGTGCCGAAAAGAGGATTTGAACCTCCGACCTATTGATTACGAATCAATTGCTCTACCAGCTGAGCTATTTCGGCGCACATGGATTTGCCGCGATGATTTCAATCGCTATTAGACGTTAGCGTGAATAAAATTCAACAACAATGTTAGGCTCGATCACCACAGGATAAGGAACGTCTTCCAATTTTGGAATATTCACGAACGTCCCCTTAAAGGTGGAAGTGTCCACATTTAAATAAAACGGAAAATCCCTTTCCGGCGATTGCATCGCTTCCAATATAACAGCATTATTCTGGGACTTCTTCTTTATTTCGACGACGTCGCCTTCCTTGACTGTGTAGGAAGATATATTCACGACTTTATTATTAACCAAAACATGGCCATGGTTAATTAGCTGCCGAGCCGCAAAAACCGTAATGGCAAACTTCATGCGATAAACAACGGCATCCAATCGTCGCTCCAACAACCCAATAATATTCTGGCTGGTATCGCCCTTCATCTGAGTAGCTTTATGATAAATTCCCCTAAATTGTTTCTCCGTAAGATTTCCGTAATAGCCTTTTAGTTTTTGCTTGGCTAACAACTGAATACCATAATCCGTAGGCTTTTTTTTGTTATTCCCATGTTGCCCCGGCGCGTAATTTCTATTATTTATCGGACTTTTTGCGCGTCCCCACAGGTTAACTCCCAATCTCCGATCGATTTTGTGCTTGGCCGCAATGCGTTTGCTCATTACATTCCCTTCATCAAATTACACCGGCATATGGTAATATCTATTACTCAAATGTCAATCATTTTCTTTTAAAATACGAAGCCGATCGAGGCAAGAGCCTCTGGCTCTGTTCGGCAGATGATCATTACGCTTCAATTTCTGGGTGCGGAGCCTGGTGATGTTCTTGAAGGGCGCGCAAATACAACAGCAATTCCTCATAGCTTGCGATTTTAGCGTTGGCATATCCGTCTACTTTCCCAAAGAAGATCGACGACACCGCAGAGAGAGAAACAATGAAATTTAAACGCTCGTGCTCGGCATAAACGGAAACCATTGGCATAATGGCGCATACAAGCATGCCGAGATGATGCAACGGATTACTGACGGCTCTTGTAAATCTCCAAAAATAATTCATCCATGGAGATGGGGAAAAGTTTCCGGTGGAAGCGTATAAGAATATTTTTCTTTTTTGAGCTTCCTCAAGATTGTTCCAATTGACACGCAGAAATTCGTTTATATTCTCCAATCCTTCAGGCGTTACCCCCGGCAACGCATTATAAGCTATTGCTGGTATTGCTGGCGGTTCTTGTGATGGAAACGGTTGCATCGGCGGCATTGATATCGCACGACCTTGTGCCGCACCCGAAGAATACGCCTCATCTGAGCCATCCATGGCTCCAACTCCGAAAAAGACAAATATCCACAGATAAATTACAGATTGTTTCATTTTTTCTCTCCTCAAAAAATTATATTAGACTACTCTGCAAAAACGCCATGTCAAAAGCATCTTTACCAATCGAATATTAATTTTACTATAATTAAATTAAATTTCCGTTAATTTATTGTTTCGGCAAATAAAATAATTTTTTATTTTTAATATATTGTTAGCGGTCTTATGAGGTAATATTTAATAGTGGATTTTATGTGGATGAAAAAAAAATATTATGCAGCGGTTGCGACAATCCTGCTGCTTTTTGGGGTCGTTTGTATTTGGCAAAAGAGTTTAAAACCAAATCATGCCAATGATAAAAAGGCAGCTGCAGTTTCTGTTATGGCAGTTTTTAAATCTAATGCGACTACAATTTTAAAAGCGATAGGATCAGCAACATCTAATGAGTTTGTGGATATAACATCTAATGTTACTCAAAGGGTTAGCTCGATCCATTTCAACGATTGCGAGTATGTGAAAAAGGGACAGCTTCTGATACAGCTAAACATCGATAAAAAAATTGCAGAAAAGAAACAAGCAAAAATTAATTTGTTGGAGCAGCAGCGGGAACTCCATAGGTTGGAAGCTTTAAAGCAGAAAAAGATTATTCCCGAAAAGGACTACGATATTCAGAAAACAAGGTTACTTAACGCTCAGGCAAAACTGGATGAAATTAACGCCGACATTAGAGATAGTAGTATTGTAGCTCCTTTTGATGGAATTCTCGGAATTAGGAAGGTTAGCGTCGGAGCGCTATTAACGCCCGGTAATGTCGTTACTACTATCGACGATATTGATAAATTAAAAGTAGATTTTACATTACCGGAAAAATACAGCCTTTTGCTGAAACCTGGTCTTAAAATTACGGCAAAATGCATCGCTACGGCGGAAAAAAAATTCGAAGGCGATATACTGGCGGTTGTACCGAGAGTCTCTGCCGTTTCCAGAAGCATTTCCGTAAGAGCGCTAATAGACAATAGAGACCGTCTTCTTAAACCGGGGATGATGCTAAAAATATCTATTAGATTAAAGGATCGAGAAACCATTCGTATTCCCGAAAGAGCTTTGTCCAGCATAGGAGAACGGCATTACGTGTTTTTGCTGTTAAATTCTAACAGAGTAAAATTGCAGTATGTAACAATTGGCGAGAGAGAAGACGGTTTTGTAGAAATTGAGAAGAATCTAAAAAGTGGAGATAAAATAGTCATAGACGGCGTAAATAAATTATCCGACAACGAGTTAGTAACTGTCGTGAGAGATGAGACCGCAGAATTAATACAAATCATAAACAAATCTACACAAAATAATCAGAAAGAGGCGTTATGAGTCGCTTTTTCATCGTCAGACCAATTGCCACCATTGTTTTTATGCTACTGATAGTTCTTTTTGGCTATCTAAATCTAGAAAAATTACCCATTCGGGAATATCCCAATGTTGAAGTGCCAACCATTTCTATCTCGACTACCTACACGGGAGCTTCTTCAAATATCATCGAGACAAAAATTACTCAGCCGATAGAAAATGTCGTTGCCGGTATTGAAGGACTTGACAATATCCAATCCATTAGCAAAGAAGGAAAGTCCAATATCCAATTGGAATTTTCTATATCTCGCGATCTGGACGCCGCTGCCAATGACGTTAGAGATCGGATAAATAGAATATTAAATAAACTTCCCGACGGGGCGGATATGCCGATTGTGCAAAAATACGACTCTAGTGGAACGCCAATTATGATAATTTCCATCACCAATCCCAACATGTCAAAGATTGAACTATCGGACTATGTAGATCGATATATCACGGATAGGTTTTCGGTTTTAGAAGGAGTTGCATCTGTTGATCTTATAGGGCAATACGAGCAATCTATGCGCCTTTGGCTCAATCGAAAGGAAATGGCAGCGCGTGGAGTAACCGTCGACGACGTAGAAAATGCGCTTAACACGGAAAATGTGGAATATCCCGCCGGTAGAGTGGAATCCAAAGAAAAAGAATTTCCGATTACACTACGTCGCCAATACAATACGCCGGAAGATTTTAAATATATTGTTGTTTCCAGCGATGAAAATGGTAATCTCATAAGAATTTCTGATATAGCGCGCGTCAGCATAGAGCCTAAAACCCAAAGGAGCTTATTTGAGGCAAATGGAGAGTCAGCAATATCCTTGGGAATTTCGAAGCAATCGACCGCCAACTCTATTGCTATTTCCCGAGGTGCGCGGGAGCTCATAGCAAATATGCAAGAAAAACTTCCCGCTGGTATGAAATTACAGATACTAAGGGATGAAGCCGAATTTATAGAACAATCTATAGTAGAGGTCTTTGAAACGATAATTATCGCAGCAATTCTAGTGTTCTTAATAGTTTTTATCTTTATTGGTTCTCTAAAGGCAGCTCTGATACCGACCATAACAGTACCTATTTCCATCATTGGCGCTTGCATTATTTTAAATTCTTTAAATTACAGCATAAATATGCTAACGCTCCTAGCGATGGTTCTGGCCATCGGCATAGTCGTGGACGATGCTATTTTGGTGCTTGAAAATGTACAACGCCGCATAGACGACGGCGAATCCCCGATGATCGCCGCAATAAACGGCTCCAATCAGGTGCTGTTTGCCGTAATCTCAACGACAGTGGTACTGCTAGCTACGTTTCTACCGATTGGAATGTTGCCGGGAAAAACTGGAAAATTGTTTCTGGAATTTTCGGTAACAATTTCTGCAGCAGTGGGTTTTTCTAGCGTAGTGGCGTTGACGCTTACGCCAATGTTATGCAGCAGGTTTTTAGCGACACAGAAGCGCGGAAGATTTTATATTTTTGTGGATAATGCCATGCGGAAAGCGCGAATTGTCTACGCTGATTTTCTGGAGTTAATACTTAATAGTACATCTCCAATGATAATCTCCTTTTTAGTGATTTTATGGGCTACCATATGGATTGCCTATTATATTCCAGGAGAATATGAACCGTTGGAAGATAGGAATATGCTCATGCTTAAAGTAGACGCTTCAGAGGGAACAGGGTACTACGCCATGTCCAAGTACATGCATTCCGTTCTAAAAAATGTTTATTCGCTGCAGGATCAGAAATTGGCCGCTAGTGTTTTATCAGCTATTCCCGGCTTTCGTGGTGGAGACGGCAATGTCAACTCCGGCATTGTAACCATCGAGCTGCAAAAACAAGAACAACGACAGAAGAGCGTCATTCAAATTGCCAATGAACTAAGAATGGCACTGGGGAAAGTTCCTGGTGTGAAAACGTCGCCAATTTTTCCAATGGGTATCGGAACTAAAGGATCGCACGCTCTGCAATTTATTCTCGGCGGGTACGAATATGACGAGCTTGTAAAGTGGAGGGATATAATTTTCGAAGAAGTAAAAAAATATCCTGGAATATATGATATAGACTGTGATTATAAAGAAACTACTCCAAAATTTATTGTGGAAATCGATAAAGACAGAGCGGGAGACCTTGGTGTATCCGCCAAAACCATAGGCTCTACGCTGGAAGTTATGTTTGGCTCGCGGAACGTAACAACATTTATGGATCGGGGACGAGAATACGATGTTATTTTGCAAGCGGATCTAGAAAGTCGCGATAATGTGAATGATATTTCCAACATATATGTAAAGTCTCAAAGTTCTTCTGCTTTGATTCCACTGGACAACATAATAGGCATTCGAGAAGTTGGAGAAGCCGGTAAATTGGGGCGACAAAATAGATCCAGGTCCATTACCATATCAGGAAATATCAGCAGTGGATATACTCTGGGCGAAGCGCTAGATTTTCTGGAAAGAGTGGTACGGGAAAAGTTGCCGACATATGCTCAGGTATATTACCGCGGGCAATCAAAGGATTATAAAGAATCGGCAGGCGGAGTAGTCTTCATATTTCTTCTGGCAATGTTGATTTCCTATTTCGTGCTGGCCGCTCAATTCGAAAGTTTTAGCAGCCCGCTGACGGTGATGTTAACGACCCCGTTGGGAGCGTTCGGCGCTATCATCGGCATGTGGTTAGCCGGCTATACCATGAACATATATAGCCAAATTGGTTTAATTATGCTGATTGGCCTTTCAGCTAAACATGGAATACTGATAGTTGAATTCGCTAATCAACTGCGACAAGATGGGCTAAATTTCGAAAAAGCTCTTGTGAAGGCGGCGAAATTGCGGTTGCGCCCCATTATTATGACTGGTATTTCGACTGTTGCCGGATCGATGCCGTTACTGCTGGCGGTTGGCGCCGGTTCTGCCAGTCGTCGAAATCTGGGGGTGGTACAGGTATTTGGTGGAATAAGCGGAATTTTATTGACACTGATGATTGTTCCAGTCGGATATTTATTGCTGCGACCAAAGCTTACGCCCCGCGGCAAGTCTACCAACGGAGATTGTCAAACACAATATGAGCTCATGCAAGAGAAAAAATAACAGTCCTCATTGTCTTTGCTACAACAATGTATCCTTTTTGGCGCATTAACTGGTAAACCGGGAATTCATGGTAGCTCATAAAATCATTCTCGACAAAATTCAATTCTTCTATTAAAAAATATTTGGGGGCAAATCTTTCAAAATCGAATGTACCCAAAACCGCTAACTCTAATCCTTCTATATCCATCGATATGAAATCTATACGTTGATTTTTCGGAAGGTGTTTCCCCAATATATCATTTATCGGGTAAGTTTTTATTTTTACTGTTTCTTTCAATTTCCAGCCATTATTGATCCTTTCATCTGAAATTTCCTTGCAGAAGCTATTTAAAGCTGATTCTTCGAAGGAAAAATATTCCATTTCTCCATAACAATCGGAAATTCCGGCTTCAATATTTATATCAAATGGGCGTAATTTTCTAAACTCTTCCATAGAACCTGGGGTGGCGTCAATATTTATTCCCCTCCAACCGTTTTCATAAAAAATTTGTGTATTGGAGAACCTTAATGGATGATGAGCGCCAATATCCACATAGAATCCTTTATATGTACCCCCCCCCCCCCTCCCCCCACATTGTCCGTCATAAAATGCTTTTATCAAAACATCCTCTCCGTCCTGTGAATAGTAATATTTTCGATAGTTGGAATTATCTTCTTTAACTATCTGATTTTTAATTAACTTATAAAATTTCATTTTCCATTTCTTTATGTATTCGCGCCAGATTTATCGCCATTTTTGAGGGTATTCTGGCTGATACTCCATTTCTTACAAAAATTGCATAGACTCCGTCCTTTACCAAATACGCTATATTATTTTTTTTAGATTTTTTTATAAAATTATTTATTTGGGAAACATCTTCGCTATATTCCAAAGCATAATCCTGAAAATTTCCAACGGATATTTTATCATAATACCTATTTATACTATAAAACCACCTTTTGTAGAAAACTTCCTTTCCTTTCGGCAATGAAGATGCAAAAAGTTTATCAATAACTCTTCTAATGCCTAATTTTACAGCTTCCAACTCCTCATCTTTAGAATAGTTGGCCTGTAACAATCTTTCAATGTTGTATTTTATCAAATCTATCTTGTCTTCTAAAATATCGACAACCATTTTCTGCTTATTTTCAGGTACTTCTGGATAAACTGACGAATCCTCAAAGTCTTTAGGAATTGACTCGCCCATATCTAAAGAATTAACGAAAGTTCGCCAATTATAGTATCTGATACAATTTATCATTTCTTTAGGAGTGCATTTGCTGTCAATAATATTTTCCAGTTTTCTTTTATATTCTTCTATATTACATGCTGTCTCTATTACTCCTTCATCTGGGTAATTGACATTTCTAGTACATGATAGTGTTGGTATGCCAAGTCTTTGACATTCCATCCCAATTGTTGAAATAGAAATCAAGCAACAATCAATTATTTCCATTAAATCATAAGAAGAAACAGGATCGCTTGGCCATATTATCTTAAAATTTTCAGTATTCTCCGGAAGAACCTTCCTTAGCATTTGCAGGTGTTCCGATAAAACATTGAGTCCTTCTCGGGGATGTACTCTAACTGCTATTTGCAGATCATTTCTTGATTTTGAGAATTCCCTCAAAAAGAGTAACCATTCTATTTGATTTTTGAATACTTCTTTTTCATTCAATGATTGTCCCCATACATTGAATATATTTTTTAAGCCAAGGAGCTCGTCGTAGCTACTGGTAAAAACGCCGAGTATTTTCTTACTTTTGTTTAAACTTAATTGATTATAGAGAATTTCCGGACCTTGTACTTTCGCTGATGAAAAGATATGAGATTTTCGTGGTCCAGAACCATACATTCTAAAAAAAGCATCATCAAAGCAGTCCTTTACTGCATTGGCAGAAATGGGTATTTGTTGTCCCGTTTTCCAAGCAAGCTGATGATCCCAAAATTCATTTACGAAAAGATGATCGGTAAACACGAATAACGAAAAATTTGCCCCCAGGTGATTAGCATTTGTTATGCACTTAAAATTCACACCATTAATTTGGCAGGCACACTCAACCGCCTGGCACTGGGCATATGAATTATATGTCAATATGACACTTGGTTTTTTATCTTTAATGATACGATCAGTTATTTCTATCATCAATGCAGTGTTTTTAATATAATTACCATACATGTGCTCTTGTTCTGGTGTTAAATTGTTAACGGATAAAACTTTTGCTTCCAGCGTCAGATCGCGTATTGCTATCTGTCCAACTTTTAGATCTCTATATTCAATGTCCCTCCATTTATCTGCACTTATTTTTAACAAATCATTAATGGTCTGCAGTAGGTGTTCGTCAACATACTCCCTTAAATTAACACGACCAAAACCATAAACTTTCATGGCGTTCTCTAAGCGCTTTTTGCATTCTAGACATTTTTCTTGCTTCTGTTCGGCAGACACAACAAAGGGCATCTGATAGTTCGGCATCATTGGACATCTAAAAGAGACGCCATTGCAGTCGATAATATATACTTTATATTGGTCCTTTTTTAATGCATCACCAACAACTGACAAACTTCGCAAATACGGATAGATACCAGCTTCAGGAAGAAAGATTACAGCTGTTTTTGTTTTAGAACTATTTACTGTGCTCATAGTTTTTCCATACCTCTAGGTCATTCAGTTACTAAAGTATTCAAAAAGCATTCCTTACATGTCTTCATTATCTTTAACATCAAGAATTGCAGTACCAACTATAACATTTTTCTATCAAAAGTCTTCCGTTTTTTTGGGGGGGGGGGCTGACACTTAACGTGAAGTGTAAATAATATATTGTAAATTAAGCAAGAAAGAGCTTAGCTACTACCTTTACAAAATACTTTCCCCTAATTGGGAACCTGATCCTATATCACCAGAGATATTGGAATGATGGATGCAGAAGTGTAATCTATGAGATAATAAACCATTTCGGAGATTGAATGATGAATATTTATAGAACTCACAATTGCGGAGAGTTGAGATGCTCTGACGTTGGCAGTAGAGTAAAATTATCCGGGTGGGTGAATAAAAAGCGAGATCATGGGAATCTTTTGTTTTTGGACCTGAGGGACCATTATGGGATTACCCAGTGCGTCGTGGATTCTAGTAGCAAAGTTTTCTGCGCCGTTGAAAAAGTCCGCCATGAATGTGTGGTAACCATCGATGGAAATGTTGTTGAACGAACGCCCGATACGGTAAATCATGATAATCCTGCCGGAATGGTGGAGGTGCAAATTCAAGAACTTACAATGCTCTCCTACGTGGAGAATCTTCCCATGTCCGTCAGTAGCGTTTCGGATCTATCAGAAGAAACCCGTTTGAGATATCGCTTTTTAGATCTTAGAAGAGAAAAAATCCACAAAAATATCATATTGCGCTCGAAAATAATTTCTAGCATTCGTGAAAAAATGAAAAAATCAGGATTTCTAGAAATTAACACTCCGATTTTAACTTCCAGTTCTCCGGAGGGCGCCCGAGATTTCCTGGTACCAAGTAGATTACATCCGGGGCAATTTTATGCGCTTCCGCAGGCTCCCCAACAGTTCAAGCAGCTACTGATGGTCGCTGGTTTTGATAAATATTTCCAAATAGCGCCGTGCTTTAGAGACGAAGACAGTAGGGCGGATAGATCTCCTGGAGAATTCTACCAATTAGACTTTGAGATGTCGTTTGTTACGCAGGAAGATGTGTTCAACGCTATAGAGCCGATAATCTATGAAATTTTCAAAGAATTTTCCGATAAGCTCGTGTCCTCGTATCCATTCCGCCGGATTCCCTACGATCTCGCTATGCTGCGTTACGGATGTGACAAGCCGGATTTGCGGAATCCTCTGGTGATAAGCGAAGTAAAGGATATCTTCGAAGAATCAAAATTTACTGCATTTGTGGAGATTGTGAAAAATGGAGGAGTTGTTCGCGCCATTGGCGTTGTCGGAGCTGAAAAACAGCCGCGCAGTTTCTACGATAAATTAAACGATTGGGCGAAAGAGCATGATATGCCTGGACTTGGCTACATTATCTTCAATGGCGAGGAGGTTAAAGGCCCCATAGCTAAATTTCTCACGACCGAAAAGATTTGCGCTATAAAAGAACGCGTATTGATTGAACAGAGAAGGCAATTGAATGGCGGCGGAAGTTTAGCCTTCGACGGTACAGTCTTCTTCGTTTGTAGTCAGCGGAAGAAAGCTGAAAAAGTTTCTGGATTGCTGCGCCAAAAATTGGGTACGGAACTGGGATTGTGTTCCGATGGATTCGAGTTCTGCTGGGTTGTGGATTTTCCGATGTATGAATTAGATGAAAACACAGGAAATATAGTATTTTCTCATAATCCGTTTTCTATGCCACAGGGAGGAATGGACGCACTGAAAAATATAAATCCATTGGAGATCAAGGCGTATCAATATGATATAGTCTGCAACGGTATCGAGCTTTCCAGTGGTGCAATTCGCAATCATCTACCGGAATTAATGATAAAAGCGTTTAAAATTGCTGGCTATGACGCTGAAGTCACAAGGGAAAAATTTAAAGGTCTGTTCAATGCATTCAAATATGGCGCTCCTCCTCATGGCGGGTGCGCTCCGGGAATTGATCGTATGCTCATGCTCATAACCGGCGAACCTAATATTCGAGAAGTAATTGCTTTTCCGCTGAATCAACAGGCGCAGGATTTGATGATGAATGCACCGTCAACGATCAGTGATCATCAGTTGAAGGAACTCCATATAAACCTTGACGCGCTGCCAAAATTAGCAATAAAATAACCATCAGGATTTATGTCATGAAATTTTTATTTTCTGTTCTGGCGATTTTTTGTTTTTTTAGCTCGGATTGTGCGACTTTGAAAATTGCCTGTCGATCTAAAGGAATGGAACTGGAAATGCTGAGAAATGCCATTGATGTTTGGATCGAAAAGACCGGTCATCAACATAAAGTTGAGATCATTATTCTTCCGCACTCCAGCAACGAATGCTTTGCGCTATACAAGCAGTGGCTAAGCGCCGAATCTTTTGATGTTGACATTCTGCTGATGGATGTCGCTTGGATAAGTATTTTTATACGGTATTTGGCGGATTTAGGAGAGTATTATAAGCTTGGTGAGATAGGTGTGGGCGATTATTTTGACGCTATTCGTCAAAATATATATAGCGGCGAGAAGATGGTCGCGTTACCGTTGTTTGCCGACTGCGGCATTATCTATTATCGCGCGGATTTGCTGAAAAAGTATGGGAAAACTGTGCCTTCTACTTGGCAGGGACTTTATGAGATCGCTGAGTACATTCAAACTGAAGAGCGCAAAATTCACGAGAGGAAAGGTATGTTCTTCGGTTATGTCTTCCAAGCTAAGGCTTTTGAGATGCTGACTTGCAACGTCGCAGAGGTTATTAATTCATTCGGGGGCAGCATTGTTAAAAATCGCGTTGCTGTTATGGACTCTGAAGAGAGTTTAAAAGCCATTCTATTTCTGGCGCGTTGTTTGGAGCGTATTTCCTGCAGAAGCGTATTGAACTATACAGAAGAGGACGCTCGCGGGATGTTTCAGTCCGGAAATGCGGTATTCATGCGAAGCTGGCCCTATGCGTGGTCGTTGTTGAATGATCCATCAACGATGGTCGCCGGAAAGGTTGGAGTCATGGCTGTACCTTCCGGCGTTAGCGGTGGCAAGTCGTCTGGCGTTTTAGGTGGATGGTCTATTACACTATCAAAATATTCTAAACACAAAAGCATTGCGGCTGATTTGATGAAATTTTTAGCTGGAAAAGAGCAGCAGCGGCAGCGATCAAAGTACTCATATATGCCGACTTTTAGAAGTCTATATCAGGATCCCTATGTGCAAAGTAATATTCCGTTTAGCGACATTTTATACCATTCCCTTCAGAATGCCGTATCTAGACCTTCCGCAGATTTTGCTCAAAATTACGCAAAAGCGAGCGCTGAGATTTATAATGCGGTGAATAGTATTCTTGCCGATTGTGCTGAAACAGGTGTGCAGACATCTTCCATAAAGAGATCGTTGACGCGTTTAAACAGAAAGCTTAATGCTTTTCTGAAAAAAACACATGGTATAAAAGAACCTAGGGATGAGGACGGAGTATGGTTAAGACTCAAAAAATTTTTAGGTCTAGAAAAAGATGAAACGACAGTCGATGAAATCAAAACGACAAATTAAATCATCGCTATCCAATTGGTTGTTTTTGGCTCCGTGTTTGTTTGTGCTCGCGGTTTGTGCTGGATGGCCTTTATTAAGGACGGTATTTTTTAGTTTTACAGACGCGACGCTGGAAAATTTGCGGGAGTCGAATTTTATTGGAATAGATAATTTTATTAATCTTGCGCGGGATCAGGAATGGTGGCAGGCGGTGTTGAATACATTCCTAATCGTAGCCGTTTCGGTACCGCTAGAAACGGTCTTAGGAATGATTGTGGCGTTAATCCTGCACAGGAACTTTCGGGGACGTGGGTGGATGCGTGCCATTGTCCTGGTACCTTGGGTCATTCCCACCATCGTTTCCGCGCGTATGTGGGCATGGATGTTGAATGATGCATACGGAATTGTGAATGAGTTATTGCTAAAAGCTTCGCTCATTAATGAACCAATTCCATGGATAGCCTCCAACAGCTTCAGCCTTATTTCCATAATTCTGGTTGATGTGTGGAAGACAACGCCGTACATGGCTCTGCTGTTGCTGGCGGGAATGCAGTCACTTCCGCAAGATTGCTTTGAGGCTGCGGAAGTTGACAGTATTCCACTCTTCCAGCGTCTTATGAAAATTATTCTGCCATTGCTGAAGCCGACAATAATTGTAGCAATGATTTTTCGAGCGTTAGATGCGGTGCGAATCTTTGATTTGGTTTATGTGCTCAGCAGTGGGAACAGTGCAAATGCCACCATGTCCGTCTATGCTCGAAAGCATCTTGTGGATTATGCCGACGTCGGATACGGTTCCGCCGCTGCTACTATGTTGATGTTTTTTATCGTTTTTTTGGGAGTTATTTACGCGCCGTTTAATAGAAAGAAATTGCAAAATTTGGATTAGATCATGATTAAAAATAAATGGAAAAGATACTATTTGAAAAATTTAATATTCTACGCAATCTGCTTTCTGGTGGCTATTTACTGCTTATTTCCATTCTATTGGGCTATAATTTCCTCTCTTCGAAGTAGTGCAGATTTGTTTTCAACGGAAATTTTTCCATCACGCGTTACATTCGATAACTACAAGTATATTTTTACGGATATCACCTTCGGATGCTCTTTTTGGAACTCGTTAGTGATAGCCACGTTGACGGCTCTGATTACGCTGGCCGTGTGCCTCCTAGCGGCATGTCCTCTGGCGCGGCGTCGCTTTGCAGGTCGGAAGCGCGTGCTCTTGATAGCGCTCAGCGTTACTACTCTTCCGCATGTGGCCGTTCTGTCGGGAATGTTTGAAATGATTCGAGTTTGGGATATATATAACGAGAAATCCGCTCTCGTTCTAGCCTACATGATTATAACCGTTCCATTTACTCTTTGGACCATGACGAACTTTGTAAAAAGCATCCCTAAAGACATAGAAGAGGCGGCAATTATAGATGGCGCAAGCCAATATATAATTCTGAGAAAAATATTTTTCCCTCTCCTGGGGCCGGCAGTAGTCACAACTGGTTTGTTGGCATTCATCGCTGCCTGGAATGAATTTTTATTTGCCTTAACGTTTACATTAACAAACCAAGCACGGACTGTACCGGTGTCGTTAGCATTGTTCAGCGGCGCCAGTCAGCATGAACTTCCCTATGGCATGATTATGGCAGCCAGCGTAGTGGTGACGCTGCCGTTGATTTTATTGGTGGTTATCTTTCAACAACGAATAATCTCCGGACTAACAACCGGTTCTGTAAAGGGATAAAATCCTGCTGGATACATGGCTTCGTTGTTTTTGCAAAACCTAATAAATCTTAATTTTTGCGCAGGAAGGCCGGAATTTCTAAATCCTCATCGGACGTACTGGCGCGTGGCCGTGATTGCTGTACGACGACATCCTCTCTCCTATCCGTCGGATACGATTTCTTCAGACCGGTCAGTCGTTCAAAAAGAGACGGCGACCTTTTTTTTACCGGCTCAACTGCTTCTGATGGCATACTTTTTACATCTGGCGAAGTCGCCGTTGCCCTACTTTCACTGGCTACATTTTCTCCAGCAACGACAGGAACTTCCGGCATGTCAGCTAAAGGAGCACGTGCCGCCGCCAGTTCTTCATAAGCCTGCTTTTTCTTTTGCACTGTCGCCGCATCGATACCAGTGGCCACAACGGACACTCGCATACGACCATTCATTTTTTCATTAAAAGTCGAGCCAAAGATTATGTTTGCTTCTGGATCTACTTCTTCGCGAATTCTATTGGCAGCTTCATCGACTTCATACAACGTCATGTCATATCCACCGGTAATGTTAATAAGAATACCACGCGCGCCTTTCATGGATACATCATCCAGCAATGGATTTGAGATAGCCGCTTCTGCCGCTTCAACAGCGCGGCGTTCTCCGGACGCATCGCCGGTACCCATCATCGCCTTTCCCATTTCACTCATGACCGTCTTGATGTCGGCAAAATCTAGATTTATGAGACCCGGCATTACCATCAGATCGGTTACACCCTGAACGCCAGAGCGCAAAACGTCATCAGCCATTTTAAACGCATCGGCAAAAGTCGTCTTTTCGTTTGCCACTCTAAATAAATTTTGGTTCGGAATTACGATAAGCGTGTCCACATACTGCTGCAGTTCGTCGATTCCCTTCTCGGCGGTGCGCATTCTGGTCGTGCCTTCAAAATGGAACGGCTTAGTAATAACGCCAATGGTCAGTACTCCATGCTCCTTCGCAACTCTAGCGATAACCGGAGCGGCTCCAGTGCCAGTTCCTCCGCCCATACCAGCGGTAATGAAGACCATGTTGCTGCTTTTCACATAGGATATAATATCTTCCACCACTTCTTCGGCAGACGCTTTACCGACATCTGGCCGTGCTCCGGCGCCTAATCCACCGGTGATCTCTAACCCCAGTTGGATACGTCGTTCGCACAAAGATTGTAGCAACGCTTGAGAATCAGTATTGGCGACGACAAAATCAACACCTTCAAGGCTCGATTTTATCATATTATTTACGGCGTTACCTCCGGCTCCACCAACTCCAAAAACAGTTATCTTTGGTTTAAGGTACCCCTCGCTCACAAAAGCGCCCTGATTAAAAAAATCGCCCTGTTCACTTTTGTTTTCTTGACTATTCATCGCATCGCCACCTACTGCTGCCATAACTATGACACTCCGACCCTAACCAATTTAAATACTACAACAATTATCCTCAATCTACAAGTTATTTTCAATCCAAGCTAGAGCTTTTTTCAGAAAACTCTTATTTCCACCTTTTTTTACTGAATCATTTGTTCTTGTCCCAGCGTCATTGTTCGCCTGGGCAAATTTTAATAGCCCAACGGCAACAGAAAAATCACTGCTTATTTGAATTTCCGTCCCATCTATAGAATCATCCATTTTTTTTATTTTTATTTTTTTGTTTATAATTCCGCCGGCATAATCTTTTACGCCGGTTAACATGCTTCCTCCGCCCGTTATGATAACGTTATTAGAGAAACCATTGGTGAACGACGATTCGATTATTCTTTTTTTTATAATATTTAAAATCTCCGCAATTCTTGGTTGAATTATTTGATTTAGGGAATTTTTAGAGATTTTCTGAAGATTTATGACATTATCGTCCTCCACAACTGGAATGAAAACAACGTCATTTTCATCCCGCAGCGATAAAAAAGCGGAACCGTGTAGAGTTTTTAACTTTTCGGCGTTCATGATCGATATATTTAAGCCGTACGCTATATCAGCTGTGATATTTTTACTTCCTAATGGAATTACCATCATCCCACTAAATATGCCTCTATAAAAAAATCCAATAGAAGTTGTTTCTCCACCAAGATCAATTATAATCTGACTATTGGGTATGTCCTCTTCATCCATAACGCCTAGACCGGAAGCGTAAATTGAGGCAACTATGCCGATCGGATCAAGGTGACAACGGCTCAAACAAAGAAGTAGGTTGTCCAGCTGTGATTTTGGCGCAGTGACCAAATTTATATCGACGCTCAAATTGTGAGCAACCATTCCAATTGGATTTTTAATACCGTGCAAAGAATCAATGCTATAGGAAATTGGAATGGAATGAATTGCAACTCTGCCTTCATCTTCCCAATGACTATAATTGAAGAGGCTTAACACGTCTTCATCCGTAATAACGCGACCGCCGACATTTAGGCTTAAGTTTACTATCGTTGATTGGATATTTTTACCGGAAATATTTACGTAAACAGATTTTATTTGCAGATTTGCCATTTTCTCAGCGCCTTCGACGGCTCTGGCAATGGATTTCTCGACGGACAACATATCGACGATTACGCCGGACTTAACGCCCGAACAGGCGCAGTATCCGACTCCAATAATTTTAAATCTTCCGTCGCTGAAAGTCTCGGCAACGCAGCAGCATATTTTAGTACTACCGATATCAAGAACTGTAAGCGCGTTGTTAGATCGCATTTATTGTTCCATTATTTTATCGCCTTTGGTAACGACCACACGATCCAGCATTCTTAGGTCAATTGCAGATATATCTTCGTTAAAAAATCCATTACCATCAGAAATTTCTTCCAAAATCCCTAATGCGTGTGTAATGCCTCTCTCAGGAAGCTTTACAGTAATCCCTTTATTGATTTTTATATTCCAGCGTCTCCTTCCAATTCGCCCGGCAAATACTAATTGCTTTCGGATTTTGGGAAATTTATCAAGGCAGCTGAAAAGCCTGTCCGCTTCTTTTTCTGCTCCATCTCCTATTACAATAGGAAGGTCTCCAAAATTTCCCATACCGTCATGTTCAAGAATCTTCCCTTCGGCATCAATTAAGTAAAGCTTATGCTTTGATTGTAGAATTGCGATAGGAGTTCTTTCAGCAACCCTTATATAGATCGTATCCGGCAGTTTCCTCTGAACAATTACAGACCTAATCCAGGCGATGTTCTCCAATCTTTCTTTTACTTTAGAAATGGATGAAGCGAATATATTGCTCTTATATTTTAGTCTAGACACTTTCAATAATAACACTTCCGGCACTCTTTCATGACCATCAAATTCTATTTTTTTAATACAAAATAGAGTATTAGGCGATTTAGTGATTTTATCAAAATAAAAATACGCCGTTCCAGCAATTCCGCCGATAAATACAATCAGTAAAAATAAATTGCTTTTAATAATGGCGATTACATAGCGCACTGCCACTACTCCTTATTGCTTTTGCTGCCTAAACGAACGATCTCCCATTCTAAGAGAACTCCTGAATTTTCTAAAACTTTTTGTATGATTAATTCACCAAGATCTTCAATATCTTCAGCGGAAGCGTTGTTTTCGTTAATAATAAAGTTGCAATGCTTTTCCGAAACCGTTGCTCCTCCGACCTTCAGACCACGGCATCCGGCAGCTTCAATTAATTCCCATGCCTTTTGACCAGCGGCATTTTTAAATGTAGATCCGCATGATCTTCGTTGATGCGGCTGATTATCCTTACGTTTAGCGGCAATTTCGTTTATTTTTTTAGAAATTGAGTAATTGACGTTTGAAGTACCCTGAAACCACGCCCGCGTTATTATTAAATCATCTGGAATAGAAGAAGCTCTATAGCTAAAATTCATATCAGTGGATTTGATCCATTTTGTCTGGCCAGAAAAAGTAATTCCTTCGCATTCTATCAACGAATCTGAAATTCTGGAACAATAGCAACCGGCGTTCATTTTAATTGCGCCGCCTATTGTTCCGGGAATTCCCATCAAAAACTCAAACCCTCCCAGTTCATGATTTAAAGCGGCAGCGGACAATTCGCTGCAGTGGACAGCTGCACCTACTTCCAGTACGTCATCTTCCACAAAGATCTTTCCAAAATTCTTGTCGAAAATTATCACAACGCCTTTTATTCCACCGGAGCGTATCAAAACATTAGACATCGCTCCCAAAATAGTTACCGGCGTATTTTTCGGTAACTTTCTAAGAAAAAATAATAAATCTTCCATGTCACTAGGAGTAAAAAGAACCTCCGCAGCCCCTCCGACGCGGAAAAATGACTTTTCTCCAATGTTTACATTTTCTTGTAGAACTCCTCGCACTGCCGGAAATTTTTCAGTAACATTCATTATTTCCGCCAATTTTTACTAATTGATCTGCCAACTCATATGACCATTTGGTAATGTCGCCGGCTCCTAAAAATATAATAAAGTCTCCAGATACGGCTTCTTCTCGGATCTTTTCTACTAAAGTCAATAAATCCTGAGTGAAATCCGCCCTAACGATATTATTTTTATTCAGAAGATTCAGGAGAGAAAAATGATCGATCCCGTTGTTTTTCTCTCCTGCCGAATAGATAGGAGTTACAAAGACATGATCGCTTTGCTCCAAAACTTTACAAAAATCGTCGAGAAAATTTTTCAGACGAGAGTACCTGTGCGGCTGAATGATTGCAAATATCCTACCGTCACAGATATTTCTTGCCGCTTTTAAAACCGACTCGATCTCCACTGGATGATGCGCATAGTCATCTATGATTTTTATGCCACCAACGTTGGCGACGGTAGTAAACCTTCTCTTGACGCCCATAAACGACCCCAGGGCAACTCGCATATCGTCTTCAAATATGGACAGCTCCAGCCCGACGGCGATAGCGGCCAAGGCATTCTGCACATTATGGGTACCGAACATATTCAAAGTAAAATTTTCCCATTTGTTTTCTTTAAGCTCGTATTTCTTCACTATCTCATTTGAGAAAACAACGTCGAATTTCGCTCCTTGGGAATATAATTTTATATTTTCACCGGAGATATTGGCTTTTTCATGCACCAATCCATATGTAATCACACGGCGATCCTTTATTTTCTTCGAAATTTTCTCAACTTCTGGATGATCAATACACAAGATTGCGGCTCCATAAAATGGAATATTCGCGATAAAAGTAGAAAATAGCCCGCTTAATTCAGAAAAGTTTTTAAAATTATCACTATGATCAAAATTGATATTAGTAACCACAGAAATCGTAGAGATAAGTTTCACAAATGATCCGTCCGATTCATCAGCTTCAACTACCATCCAATCACCGCTACCTAGGCGAGCATTGCTGTTATAGGCGTTTATCAATCCGCCGTTTATCACGGTCGGATCCAGACTTGCTTGATCTAGTATGGCCGCCACCAGCGATGTAGTGGTTGTTTTTCCGTGAGTTCCCGCAACAGCTATGGATCTTTTCATCTTCATCAGTTCCGCCAGCATTTCCGCTCTTTTGATGACGGGAATTCCAAGACGGCGAGCTTCCAAGATTTCTGGATTATCAAAGGATACAGCCGACGACATAACTACCACCACTGCTCCATGAACATTTTCAGGTTGGTGTCCTATTTTTACAGGAACACCCTTTCGTACCAACTTCGTGGTCATGGTATTTTCTTTAAGATCACTTCCGCTTACTTTATAGCCAAGATTCACAAGAGTATCGGCAATTCCACTCATCCCTATTCCGCCAATTCCAACGAAGTGAATTACACCAATATCGACAGGAAACTTCTTCATTTTTGACTATCTTTCATTAGTTTTTTATAAGTTCAATCTGTTTTATAAAATTATCAGCAGCGCGATCCATAGAGCCGTTTATCATATGAAACGACGCTATTTTTAGCAATTCCCTATCTTGCAAAATTTGCCGTAATACTTTTCCTAATTCATTGGCAATTCCTTCTTTTTCCTCCAGAACCCAGGCGGCTTTTTTATTCTTATAATACAAAGCATTATGAAGTTGATGATTGTCTGTTGCATTTGGGTAGGGAATTAGGATAGCAGGACGGCCGGTCGCCGCTAATTCTGACAATGTCGATGCTCCAGATCTACAAATTATCAATTGGGAATCTAGCATTATTGTCGCTACGTCATGAACAAAACTCTTCAGCGTGGATTTTATTCCAAGATCTTTGTAGATTTGCTCCAATTGATCTACAGCTCCGTAACTCGCCTGCTGAATTATCTCAATGCTTTTTCTTTCTTTTTTATTGAGCAATGCCATGGCTTCTGGAATGATTTTTGAAAAAGACGCCGCTCCTTGGCTTCCGCCTATTACCAAAATTTTTACGATTTTTTCACATTCATATGGAATATTTTTTGTGAATTCACTGCGAACTGGTGCTGGAATTTCTAGCCAACCTTCCCCCAATCTAAAGGATGACAATTTTAGATCAGCGAATCTCTCCAAAAATCCATTTGCTTTCCCCAAGATGGAATTTTGCTCGTATATGATAATTTTGGACCCTAGAACTCTGGCTACTAATAGTGGAATTACGGTAAAAACTCCCCCAAATCCAATGACGATATCCGGACGTTTATGGAACCAAAATTTATAAAATTTGGAAAGCGCCAATAATGAATAGTAGCCTACTTTAAGAATATTCTTGTAGGAAAATCTGATGGTGCTTAAAACGATTTTTTCAGAAACACTACCGCAGTATATGCTTCCTCGAACGTCCGTCACCATAGCAACGTCGCTTCTCTTCTTCTGGAGGGCTTGAAACAAAGCATATGCTGGAAACATATGGCCGCCAGTGCCGCCGGAACATATAACTATCTTGAGATTTTCGCAACTGACCATGTTCTAGTTTACAAAATAAATCTTGAAAGATCTCTGTGCGTCGCCAGATTCCCAACTTTATTTTCGACATAAGATGCGTCTATCGTAATCGTTTCGCTGGACATTTGATCGGCAGAAAAACTAATTTCCTCCAATAATTTTTCAATTATTGTATGAAGACGACGAGCCCCTATATTTTCAACATTTTTATTGACAATCGCCGCTAACTCCGCAATCTTTTTCACGCCGTCTTCTAGAAATTCGATATGGACTCCCTCGACGCTTAAAAGCGCATGATATTGTTTTATCAAACTGCCATCGGTATCAGTTAGGATCTTAAAAAAATCTTCCTCCGTAAGATTGGGTAACTCTACCCGAATCGGCAAACGTCCCTGCAACTCCGGTAATAGATCCGACGGCTTCGAAACGTGGAAAGCCCCAGATGCAATAAAGAGTATATGGTCAGTTTTTACCGTGCCATACTTTGTCGTTACCGAGCATCCCTCTATCAATGGTAATAGATCCCTTTGAACTCCTTCACGGCTTATATCGGCTCCGCTCGTATTTTTTGCACAGATTTTATCTATTTCATCAATGAAAACAATACCATTTTGCTCTGCCAAAAATATTGCTTCCCGAATGCTTTTATCATGATCGATGAGTTTCTCGCTTTCCTCGCCAATGATTAATTTTCTTGCATCTTTGACAATAATTTTTCGTAGTTTTGTTTTATTAATTCCCAAAGCATTGTTCATCACATCTGTAAGATTAAGCATGCCCATTTGTGCTCCGGGCATGCCTGGTATATCAAATGGCTGCGTTGTTGTATTGTCCAGGACGTTTATCTCAATCTCCTTATCTTCCAGTTGTCCAGAATCCAGCATTTTTTTAAATTTATCGCGAGTTTCCGAACAGGAATTTTCACCAACCAATGCATTAAGAATTCTTTCTTCTGCGTTCTGTTTCGCTTTTTCCTTAAAAAGATGGCGACGCTTTTCTTTGGTTTCTGAAACCGCCATTTCCACCAGATCCCGAATAATTTGCTCAACGTCCCGTCCCACATACCCAATTTCCGTAAATTTAGTCGCTTCTACTTTTATGAAAGGGGCGTCTGCAAGTTTCGCTAATCTACGAGCAATTTCCGTTTTCCCGACTCCGGTAGGTCCTATCAGAAGGATATTTTTCGGAAGAATTTCCTCCTTTAGCGGGCTAGGGATCTGCTGCCTCCTCCAGCGATTGCGCAGCGCAATGGCGACAGCTCTTTTAGCCCTATCGTGACCTATGATAAACCTATCTAATTCTGTTACTATTTGCTTGGGCGTAAGTGGAGTCATTGGCTGCCTTTCTATATGTCAATCTTCTCTAAAATCAACGAGTGATTAGTATATATACACAAATCTCCGGCAATTTTCATCGATCTTTTGGCTATTTCTTCCGCAGATAAATTCTGATCCATGAGAGCTCGAGCGGCCGCCAGTGCAAAGTTTCCGCCGGATCCTATGCCTATTATGCCATCCTGTGGTTCCAAAACATCTCCAATACCTGTCAGGATTAACGAAATGTTTTTATCAACTACCGCCATCATGGCTTCCAGTTTTCGAAGATATTTATCCGTTCTCCAATCCTTTGCTAATTCGACGCATGATCTTTGTAGTTGTCCAGGATATTGATCCAGCTTGGATTCGAGCCTTTCAAATAGTGTGAACGCGTCCGCAGTCGCTCCGGCAAAGCCCACAAGAACATCTCCGGAAGATAGAAACCTAACCTTTCGGGCATTTGCTTTAACAACTGTATTTCCCATGGTAACTTGGCCATCTCCGGCAACCACAACTTGATTGTGTTTTCTAACCGAAAGAATAGTCGTTCCCATCCATGTCATGATCTTACCTTTTTGCTAAATCTTCTTCTCTTACGGTCTGCGTTGTGAAATAAAATAGAAGCTATCAATGAAATTAAATATTCTATAGACTTTGTCCAACCAAATTGCGAAAAGCTCATGAAAAAAATCCTATTGTGCGTCATTTGTTTTTTTGCCGTTTCTTGCGGTAGAAGAGGGACTCTAGAACCTTACGAAAAGGAAGATGTCCCTTATCCGCGACAATACCCACACTCCGAAACTCAAGAACTCACTGCATCGGAACAAAAAACAAATAGAACATAATTTAACTATCCGATACCGAAAATCACCACAAAATCATGGCTCCTCGGGACGGGCTCGAACCGCCGACCCAGTGGTTAACAGCCACTTGCTCTACCTCTGAGCTACCGAGGAACACGTACATTAGATATCAAAAAAAATCCACAATTGCTAGAGTATTTAAAAAAAACAGTTGAAGGATCGATATTTATATGAGATTTTACGCAAGATTTCATTGGTGATGCGAGTGTGACAACGCAATTCTAGCGGAAAAAGGCGTGTTCACTAGAAAAAACGCCTTGTTATTTTGCGCATTGTTTTTTATTGAATATATATGTATTCTTCAGCTTCGTGTGTTATCTTTGTGGCTAGCGGGCGCGGCATTTAGCTCATTCGGAAGGTATTGCAGAGGTTTAGCAAATGGTACGAACATTCACTGAGCGTAAGCGATTCAGGAAAAATTTTGGCAGGATTCGGGAGGTGGCGGAGCTTCCTAACCTTATAGAATTGCAAAGATCGTCTTACGGTAGCTTTTTGCATTCGGATGAACATAAAGATCTTAGAAGCGATATTGGATTACAGGAAGCTTTTCGGTCGATTTTTCCTATTACGGACGCAGCTGGTCGCGCCCAGGTGGATTTTTGTAGATATCATTTTGATGATCCAAAGTATACCGAAGACGAGTGTCGTAATAAGGGATTAACCTACACTTCTTCGCTACGAGCGGTGTTTAGACTTATCGTCTGGGAAGCTGATAAAGATACCGGCGAACGCAGTATTCGGGATATAAAAGAGCAGGATGTTTATATTTGCGATTTGCCCATCATGACAAAGGACGGCACATTCATCATTAACGGCGCTGAACGCGTTGTTGTTTCTCAGATGCAACGTTCTCCTGGAGTGTTCTTCGATCACGACGACGGAAAAACTCACACTTCTGGGAAATACTTGTTTATAGCTCATGTCGTTCCCTACAAGGGCGTATGGCTGGACATTGAATTCGATGCAAAAGATCTTCTTTATGTGCGCATTGATCGAAAGCGCAAGATCCTTGCCTCTACACTGTTGCTGGCGTTAGATTCCGCAAAGACAGAGAAAAAAAAAGCACAAAATCCCGACAGGACATTCAAGTCCTCTGAAATTCATGGAATGGATAAAGAGGAAATTCTTTCATATTTCTATAACCATCATAAGATATATCGCAACGAAAAAGGATTATTGTTCAAAAAATATGAAATCGATCAGTGGAAGGGCGTAAAACTGGAAAATGATTTGGTCGACGCCGGAACTGGAGAGACCATCCTCATCGCTGGGGAGAAGATTACTCCTCGAATTGCTAAAAAGTTAAAAGACGATGGATTGAGTGAGATAGTAGTTCAAACAAGTGATTTGATAGGAAAGTATATCGCTTTTGACGTGATAGACCAATCGACCGGCATAGTTATTGCGGAAGCCGGAGATGAATTATCGGAAAACCTCATTGAAAAAATAGTACAACAGGAAACAGAGTTCGCAGTTTTAGATATTGATCATACAGAAACGGGAGCATATGTTCGTAATACTCTGATTTCCGACAAATGTACCAATAGGGAAGAAGCATTATTTGAAATGTTTAGGATTATGCGCCCCGGCGAGCCGCCAACGGTAGAAAGTGCGCAGGATATGTTCTATAATATGTTCTTTAATCCGGAGCGCTATGATCTTTCAGCCGTTGGACGAGTGAAGATGAATGGGCGGATTGGTTCCAATGAATCTGAAAGTTTAGGAATCCTCACCAAGGGCGATATCCTACGTATAATAAAGATATTGCACCAGCTAAAAGACGGCGTAGGCACAATCGATGACATAGATAATCTGGCAAACAGAAGGATAAGGTCAGTTGGAGAATTGGTAGAAAATCAATTTCGTGCAGGACTTGCCCGCATGGAGAAGCCGGTAAAAGAGCGCATCGGTTCTGTTGACGTTGCCAATGCGGTTCCTAATGATATTATCAACGCGAAATCAGTATCATCCGCTATTCGCGAGTTTTTTCAGTTGTCGCAGTTGTCGCAATTTATGGATCAAACCAATCCACTGGCAGAAATTACGCACAAACGACGGATTTCTGCATTAGGTCCAGGAGGTCTGACTCGCGATCGCGCTGGATTCGATGTGCGTGACGTTCATCCTACCCATTACGGCCGCATATGTCCTATAGAGACGCCGGAAGGACAAAACATCGGATTGATCAATTCACTTGCGATTTTTGCAAAAATTAATAGGTACGGGTTTATTGAGACTCCCTATAGAAAAGTTGCAGATGGCAAGGTGACGGACGAGGTAATATATCTATCTGCCACGGACGAGAGTAGATATACGATTGCTCAAGCTAATGCTCCTCTCACGAAGGAGGGTCATTTCAGCGACGAGATTGTTACCTGCAGAAAAAATGGAGATTTCGTTAATGCTCCGAGAGAATCCATAGACTTTATGGATGTTTCTCCAAAGCAGATTATATCGACAGCTGCCTCTTTGATCCCGTTTCTGGAAAATGACGACGCCAGTCGCGCGCTTATGGGCGCGAACATGCAGCGCCAAGCGGTTCCGTTAATCCGGGCTGAAGCGCCACTGGTGGGTACCGGTATGGAAGCGGTAGTAGCGCGAGATTCTGGCGTTGTCGTAAGAGCGAAGCGTGATGGTATTGTAGAACAGGTCGATGCTAACAGGATAGTAATTCGCGCTACCGGAGACAACTCCAATGTCGGCGTAGATATTTATAATTTGAGAAAGTTCCAAAGATCTAACATGAGCACATGTCTTAATCAGAAGCCTCTGGTAAAAAAAGGCGATATGATTGGAGCGGGAGATATCATTGCCGATGGATCTGGCACAGATATTGGAGAATTGGCGTTGGGACAGAATGTGCTTGTCGGCTTTATGTCCTGGCATGGGTATACTTTTGAAGATGCTATAGTTATCTCGGAACGCCTAGTACAGGATGATTACTTTACATCCATCCACATAGAAGAATTCGAGATAATGGCTCGGGATACAAAATTGGGGAACGAAGAAATTACGAGGGATATTCCTAACGTAGCTGACGATACTCTGCGGCACCTGGACGAGACGGGCATTGTTCATATAGGGGCGGAAGTTCAGGCTGGCGACGTGTTAGTAGGTAAAGTAACGCCAAAAGGCGAGAGCATGATGACTCCAGAGGAAAAGTTGCTACGAGCCATCTTCGGTGAAAGAGCTGCGGACGTTAGAGATTCGTCTTTGCGACTGCCGCCCGGCGTTAAAGGAACGGTGGTGGACGTAAAAATTTTTTCTCGGCACGGTATAGAAAAAGATGAAAGGTCGCTGGCTATAGAGCAGCGAGAAATCGAGTCGTTCAAGAATGATATGGATGCTGAAAAGATGATTTTTGAGTCAATCTATTATAGCAAATTGTACGACAAACTTTTAGGACAGAAGATTGCTTTCTCTCCGGTGAAAAGTAAAGAATCTATCGTTACAGAAAAGTATCTAAGCTCCATGAATAGAGGACAGTGGAGACAAATAAAGGTTGCCGACGAAAGCATTTCTGTTGATATTGCTAATCTTCAAGATAATTTCAATGAAATTCTAGCGAAACTCAATAGAAACTTTGAGGAAAAAGTAGAAAAGCTCCGGAAGGGGGACGATATGGCTCCGGGAGTTCTCAAAATGATCAAGGTTTATGTGGCAGATAAACGGAAGCTGCAGCCGGGAGATAAGCTGGCTGGGAGGCACGGTAACAAGGGCATTGTATCGAAAATAGTATCAGTGGAAGATATGCCTCATATGGAAGACGGAACTCCGTTAGACATTATCTTAAATCCTCTTGGAGTTACGTCGCGAATGAATGTCGGCCAAATTCTAGAGACTCATCTTGGATGGGCGTCTAAGGCGTTGGGAAAGAAAGTTCGTAGCGTTATAGAGAAAGTCCAGTCTGATAAAGAGCTAATGGCCAATTTAAGAGCGCAATTGAAAGATGTCTACGACAGCAGCGAGGATTCCAAAAGTATAAACGGCATGTCCGATTATGAAGTAGCTGAGCTTGCATCAAATGTAACGCGTGGAATTCCAGTGGCGACGCCAGTTTTTGATGGCGCGCGCGAGCAGGATATCGTGAAAGCTCTAGAAAGTTGCGGATTGGATGGATCCGGGCAAATAACTCTCATTGATGGTCGTACCGGAATGCCATTTGACAGAAAAGTCACTGTCGGATGCATATATATGCTGAAACTGCACCACATGGTGGATGATAAGATTCACGCCCGCTCTATCGGCCCTTACAGCCTTGTTACTCAACAACCGTTAGGGGGAAAGGCGCAATTTGGTGGACAGCGTTTTGGAGAAATGGAAGTGTGGGCATTACAAGCCTATGGAGCCGCCTATACGCTGCAGGAAGTCTTGACGGTTAAATCCGATGATGTTACCGGCAGAACTAAAGCTTACGAGTCAATAATTAAAGGTGATGAAAATATTGTTCCTGGCATTCCTGAGTCATTTAACGTTCTTATGAAAGAATTGTGCGGTCTTGGGTTGAATTTTGAATTTCAACAGGATCCAGTCCAAGAAAGTACGGAAATAGATATTTAATACCGCTAGAAAGGGTACAAAATGGTAAATCAATTACAGAAAGTTTTTGGTCAGATCAGCAGTTTAAATAATTTTGATTCGATCAGGGTGTCTATTTCCAGTCCTGAAAGAATAAGATCTTGGTCTTTTGGAGAAGTAAAGAAGCCGGAAACTATTAACTATAGAACTTTTAAGCCGGAAAAAGACGGGCTGTTTTGCTCCCGCATATTTGGTCCGGTAAAAGATTATGAATGCTTGTGCGGCAAATATAAACGCATGAAATACCGCGGCGTGATATGCGAAAAGTGCGGTGTAGAAGTTACGCTCTCCAAAGTCAGGAGAGAGCGCATGGGGCATATTGAGCTGGCGTCGCCTGTAGCACATATATGGTTTACTAAATCTCCGCCTAGCCGTATAGCGTTACTACTGAATATGACTGCTAGTGAAATGGAGAAGGTGCTGTATTTTGAGAGCTATGTGGTTACAGATCCCGGAATAACGACTCTTAAGCAGTATCAATTACTTGCGGAAGAAGAGTATTATAAGGCTCAAGACGACTTCGGAGAAGACGCGTTCAGCGCCGGTATCGGAGCGGAGGCGCTGAGGTCAATGCTGGCTAACGTGGATTTAAATGGTGAAAAAAACAGACTTCGGCTGGAGCTGAAAACGGTAGGTTCTGACATTAAGCGTCGGCATTTGGTAAAAAGATTAAAGCTGGTTGAGTCTTTTTTGGAGTCAAATACTCGCCCGGAATGGATGATTTTGGAGTGTCTCCCGGTGATTCCGCCGGAATTGCGGCCATTGGTGCCATTGGAAGGGGGACGATTCGCTACTTCAGATCTAAACGATCTCTACCGACGTGTGATAAATCGAAATAATCGACTCAAAAGATTGCTGGAATTAAAAGCTCCCGAAATTATAGTGAAAAATGAAAAGAGAATGTTGCAGGAAGCGGTGGATGCTTTATTCGACAATGGTCGCCGAGGACGAGTTATTACTGGCACAGGAAAGCGTCCACTGAAGTCATTGTCAGATATGTTAAAGGGAAAGCAGGGACGCTTTCGCCAAAATCTGTTGGGTAAGCGCGTCGACTATTCCGGTCGTTCGGTTATCGTTGTTGGGCCAGAGCTTAAATTGCATCAATGTGGCATCCCTAAAAAGATGGCGTTGGAGTTATTTCAGCCGTTCATATATTCACGATTGGAGCGGTACGGCTTCGCCACAACGCTGAAAGCAGCCAAGCGGATGGTGGAAAAAGAGCGATCCGAAGTTTGGGATATTTTAGAGGAGGTTATTAAAGAACATCCTGTGTTGTTAAATCGCGCTCCTACGCTGCATCGACTAGGAATCCAGGCATTTGAGCCGGTTTTGGTGGAGGGAAAAGCTATCAAGTTACATCCGCTGGTCTGTACTGCTTTCAACGCTGACTTCGATGGAGATCAAATGGCGGTGCACGTACCGTTATCAATCGAGGCGCAATTGGAGTCGCGAGTTCTCATGATGTCTACAAATAATATCCTCAGTCCATCTAGTGGGAAGCCTATTATATTGCCCACGAAGGATATTACTCTAGGCCTCTATTACATCACAATGGAAAGAGACGGCGAGCTCGGGGAGGGAATGATTTTTTCCTCTGTTGGCGAAATTGAACATGCACTGGAAGAAAAGGTTGTGAGTCTGCATGCAAAAATAAAAGCCAGATATCACCAGGTTCAAAAAGATGGAACTACCAAAATTTTAACAGTAAGTACCACTCCAGGCCGCATGATCCTTTCGCAATTACTTCCTGTTTACCCGGAAATAGAATTTAGCCTGATCAACCGTCTTTTGACTAATAAGGAATTGGCCGTCATCGTGGAGAAAGTTTATCGTGCCTGCGGCCAGAAAAGTGCAGTGATTTTTGCTGATAAATTAAAAGATATCGGGTTTTTATATTCCACAAAGTCTGGAATCTCCTACGGAAAGGATGATTTGGTGGTTCCTTCTCAAAAGAAAGAAATCGTTAACAAAACCAAAAAGATTGTGGCCGAATATGAAAAGCAATACATGGATGGCTTAATCACATCCGGCGAGCGTTACAACAAAGTTGTCGACGCCTGGGCGATATGCAGTGATAAAGTTGCCGAGTCCATGGTAAATCAACTATCAAAGATGGAAGTTGGCAAGCCGGCGAATGCTATGTACATGATGGCTCATTCTGGAGCTCGAGGTTCCATCGCCCAAATGCGGCAAGTAGCTGGCATGCGCGGCTTGATGGCCAAGCCATCGGGTGAAATTATCGAAACCCCTATTGTTTCGAATTTTAAGGAAGGATTGACTGTTCTAGAGTATTTCACATCTACTCACGGCGCTCGAAAGGGTATGGCTGATACGGCTTTGAAAACTGCAAATTCCGGATATTTAACTCGCCGTTTAGTTGATGTTGCGCAAGATTGCGTAATTGCAAAAGCCGATTGCGGTACCAAGAAAGGTATTGTCATCAAAGATATAATCTCCGGGGGCGATGTTATTTCATCATTGACGGAAAGGATTCTTGGTAGAACGGCTGTAGAGGATATTCTTGATCCGTCAGACGGTAGCGTAATTGTACGCGCCGGAGAATTGATTGAAGAGGAAGCAATAAAAAAAATAGAGGAAGCCGGAATAAATGAAATCCGTATAAGATCTGCACTTACCTGCGAATGTGAAAATGGTATTTGCGCCAGCTGCTATGGTCGCGATCTGGCTCGCGGTAAGAAAGTAAATATGGGAGAGGCCGTCGGGGTCATTGCCGCCCAATCCATAGGAGAACCAGGAACACAGCTTACCATGCGTACTTTTCACATCGGCGGCACAGCGCAAAAAAGTACGGAAATGTCTTCTATAGATGCTGCTTATGATGGCATCGTATCCTTGCGCAATGAAAAAACAGTTGAAAATAGCGATGGTCAGAAGATTGTCATGAATCGCAATACCGAAGTGATTATTCTTGATGCCAACGGAAAAAAGCGAGCAAATTACAAAGTCCCATATGGGTCTAGGCTGTATGTTGCCAGTGGAAACAAGATAAATAAGGGCAGCAAAATATCGGATTGGGATCCTTTCACTTTGCCAATAATTTGTGAAAAAGAAGGATTCGTCCAATATATGGATCTGATTGAAGGCGTTTCTCTCAAAGAAATCATTGATGAATCAACAGGCGTTTCGACATACATGGTGGCAGACTGGAGACAGCAAGCGCGCTACATGGAGCTAAAACCAAGAATTATACTGAAAGATACTGATGGAAACCCAATATTATTGCCTAATGGTCAAGAAATTAGGTATTTTCTGTCGGTTGACTCGATTATTTCTGCTCCCAATGGTTGTAAAGTTAAAATTGGGGATATTTTGGCGCGTATGCCGAGAGAATCGTCTAAAACAAGGGATATTACCGGCGGCCTTCCGCGTATTTCCGAATTATTTGAGGCGCGAATACCTAAGGATCCTGCAGTCATAAGCGAACACGATGGAAGAGTCGAGTTTGGCAAGGATTACAAGGGCAAAAAGAGGATAATCATCCATCCGAACGATGAGACTTTGCAGCCGCTGGAATATCTTGTACCGCGCTGGAGGCAGATGGTTGTTAAAGATGGAGATATCGTTGCCAAGGGAGACATTTTGATCGACGGCAATAAGACTCCGCACGATATATTGCGGATTTTGGGCGTCGAAGCTCTCGCCGACTATCTTATCAACGAGATTCAAGACGTTTATAGACTGCAGGGCGTGAAAATTAACGATAAGCATATTGAAATAATAGTGAGGCAGATGCTACAGAAGGTGAAGGTATCTGCGCCCGGAGATAGTACGTTCCTTATGGGCGAGCAGGTGGATCGCCGAGATTTTGAAATCGAGAATGCTCGCATCTTGAAGGATGGTGGAATACCGGCAGTCGCGCATCCTGTGTTACAAGGTATTACGAAAGCGTCGTTGCAAACGCGCTCTTTCATTTCGGCAGCGTCGTTCCAGGAAACTACAAGAGTGTTAACGGAAGCAGCAATTACCGGTAGAGTAGACAGATTGAGCGGATTGAAGGAGAATGTGCTGGTTGGTAGACTAATACCGGCAGGCACAGGATTTATGATTGGGAAAATTAGAAAAGCAGCGTTGGCTCGTGACGCCGAGGTTGCTGCAGCTTCGGTCACAGCAAATAATCGCAGCGTAACATATCACGATGGAGGATAAGGGTATTTAGAAAGCGATGTCTATGTCGCAGAATTTCTATATCTCGCCATCCTCATTGAGCAATTCTCTTAGCAAGGCAATTGTTGATTGATTTTGCAGATCCATATACTATATGGACGGTCGTTGGGAGATAGCTTTGAAAATTAATAAAGTGGTATTTCCGGTTGGGGGCCTGGGAAAAAGGTTTTTTCCCATAACGAGGGTCATTCCCAAAGAAATGCTAGGAATAATGGATAAGCCGTTGATTCATTATGCTTTTGAAGAAGCTATGGCGGCTGGTATTGAAAAGTTTATCTTCGTAACGCGGCATGGAAAAGATTCTATTGAAGATTATTTTGACTATATGTTTGCGCATTCGGAATATTTCGATATAAAAATCGGAAGCGTGTGTTATGTGCGGCAGAATGAGCCTTTAGGATTGGGACACGCAGTTTTGTGTGCAAAGAATTTGATAGGAAACGAGCCCTTTGCCGTAATATCGGCGGATGATTTTATTCTCCATAATAAATCTTGCATTGGAGAGATGATTAAGCGCTATGATGGATCGAATATGGTCGCCGCTATGAATGTGGCCCGTCGCGACGTTTGCAAATATGGAATATTGGACGTCGATTACGAAACGGATGAGTTAATAATTGCAAAATCCGTAGATGAAAAACCATCAATCGAAACTGCAAAATCCACGCATGCCATAGTCGGTAGATATCTGTTATCGCATAAAATTTTCAACGTTTTGGAGAATTTAAAGCCTGGAGCCGGCGGGGAAATACAGCTAACGGACGCTATTCTGCAAATGATTCCATCTCACGGATTGGCAGGATTTAAATTTGAGGGAAAGAGGTTCGATTGCGGCTCTAAAGAGGGATTATTTTCTGCTATTTTAAATGTCGCAAAGCAGGATGAAACTCTTCGTCACGTAATGGAAAATTTCTATAGAGACTAAAGTATGAAAATTGCAGTTATAGGAACAGGATATGTCGGTTTAGTATCTGGCGTTTGTTTTTCTGAACTTGGGTTTAAGGTCGTATGCATCGACAACGATGCTTCCAAAATAGCGGAACTTCGGAAGGGCAATGTTCTCATATACGAGCCTGGCCTGGACAAATTAATGCAAAAAAATGTCCAAGCCGGCCGCTTGAAATTTACCACGGACGTTAATGGCTGTATAGAGAATGCTGACATTGTTTTTATTGCCGTCGGTACTCCTAGTAAATCGGATGGCAGCGCAGACTTATCCTACGTATATACAGCGGTGAATGATATATCCTCATGCATAAATAGTAACGCCGTTCTTGTGATTAAATCCACAGTTCCGGTTGGAACCACATCATGCATTAAAAAGTTTTTGCAGGATCGCGGAGTAGATGTTGACGTCGCCTTCAATCCTGAATTTCTAAAGGAAGGAGCGGCTGTCGAAGATTTTATGCATCCGGATCGAGTGATCATCGGTGTTGAAAGCAAAAAAGCAAGAAAAATTTTGGCGCAAGTATACCGTCCGCTTTATGCATTTAACGTGCCAATTGTATTTACTAGTCCGGAAAGCGCTGAACTATCTAAGTATGCATCCAATGCATTTTTAGCCATGAAGGTTGCATTCATCAATGAGATAGCTGACCTTTGCGAGTTTTGTGGCGCTAACGTAAACGATGTGGCTCTTGCTATGGGGCTTGATAAGAGGATAGGAGATAAATTTTTGCAAGCGGGACCTGGATACGGCGGTTCTTGCTTTCCAAAGGATACGTCGGCATTGCAAGATTTCGCCCATAAAAATGGAGTAGACTTATCTCTAGTAAAAGAGACTATCAAATCCAATAATAATAGGCGGATTAAAATGGTTGAAAAAATCCTTTTGGCTTGCAGCAATAGTGTGAAGGGAAAAAATATTTCCATATTAGGCGTTACATTTAAGGCCAATACCGACGATATGCGCGACAGTCCCAGTATTGGAATAATTAATGCGTTGCTGGAGCGAGGAGCAAACATTCGTATCTACGATCCATCTTTTTCGGAACAGGCCAAACAAATATTCCCGCATTTGAAGTTCAGTAGTAACGTCTACGATAACTGTAACGGAGCAGATGCTGTAATAATCCTTACCGATTGGAGCGAATTCCGAGCGCTAAATCTGCGGGAATTGGACAGAAGAGTGAAAAATCCATTGTTGATTGATCTTCGCAATATTTATACGTTATCGGAAATGAGCGCTTCCGGATTTAATTATTACTCCGTAGGAAGAACTTTTGAAAAACTGAGATATACTGAAAAAATTGCAACAAAATGAGTAGACGCTTGCGGGTTAATGTATTGCTTTTTTCCGCTATTTTGAGTGGTTTCTCAGTGGAATCTGAAGGTTCAATGGCTCAACCACCGAAGATGCGGGAATTGTGCCAGAAAGCCCAAAACCTTGAAAAAAAAAATCAAAGATTGCGGTCGGAGATAGACACCATAAATCAAAAGGAGAAGGTTTCTTCTCCGAGCATTCGGAATATTTATGAAATCATCACAAGATGTTTCGTCATTTTATTTGATATTCAACGTTTTTCCAATCTGCTGGTTTTAAGTCAGGTGGATAATAAAAACGACTTTGTGAGATGTTCCATTGTCATCAAAAATTTTGCCGCTTATTTTAAATCCGTCAGCGCTAAGTTAGAAAAAAATGGACGGGAAACATTGAAACTAAAAAAAAGCAAGCAAGAAAAGATTTTAGAATTAAAAACTGAAACTGCGGAATATGAAAAACTCTTAGAGCAAATAGAGGATAACGCTGAAGAATGCGCCAAGATGCGGGAGGAAAATATTATTCAAAACGATGTTGTATGCCATTTGGCGACGAAATCTGAATCTCTGGAGGAGCTGGACGCCGAACTTGAGGCTGAAAATGCAGTCGGCGTACTAAAAAACACTCAGATAGCTACAGAATTAACGTTGGCATATCCTGTAGTGGGGAAGGCCATAACAGAATTTGGAGATAAAGGTGAAAATAATGAAATGATTTATTGTATCTCCTTCGAAACAAATGCAAATGCCGTAGTAACCTCGCCAGCTAAAGGCGTAGTCGTTTTTTCCGGACAATTTTTGAATTACGGCAATATACTAATCATCAGCAATGGCGAGTATAGAGTGTTTTTATACGGAGTGGATGTTCTTTTCTCATCAACCGGAGATATGGTTGAAATTGGAGATTATATTGGGAAAATGAAAGGGGAAGACGGCCACGTAGTAAAAATGGAATTGAAAAAAAGCGGCGAGCCGCTGAATCCTCGCCACTGGATACAAAAGACGATGGAGGGAAAGTGATGAATTTGCATTGGATATTTTGCTGCCTATGGATGTTGTGCTTCTGTAGTATATGCGATGCTGGAAGCTCCAAAAAGGAAGTGGTCAAGAAAGAGTCCGCTATCAATGATCTTGAAAAGCAGGCGGAAAATTCATCGGAAAATGAACCTTCCGATGAAAAAAAGTGTTCCTTGATTATTCCGGAATCCATTAAAAAAAACGTACCCTCGGATATGCAATACACCATCTTTTTGCAACTCATATTTAATTTAATTCGCTCTGAGTATGTAAAAAATTTATCGGAATGCGAAATCACCGAAAAAGCCATAGCCGGTATGTTGGATTCTCTGGATCCGCATTCGTCTTATTTGAATGAGAAAGCGCTCACAGTGTTAAAAAACCAAACGGACGGAGAATTTGGCGGACTGGGAATTGAGATAACAATGGACGAGGGGTTTGTTCGCGTCATCTCTCCAATAGACGATACTCCGGCGTATAAAGCTGGCATCAAAAGCGGAGATCTTATCATATACATAGACGACGAATGCATAAATGGCATAACAGTGGAAGAAGCGTTGGAAAAGTTAAGGGGAAAACCAAAAACAAAAGTAAAATTAAAGATAAAGCGTGGAGACAAGTTGCCGATAGATCTAGAGATCGAGCGAGATATTATAAAAATACAATCAGTAAAGACGGAAATTTTGGATAATATTGGCTATGTCAGAATTTCCACTTTTGATAAAAATACCACGAAAGATATAAAGAAATTCCTGGCAGATAGCAGAAATCTGCATGGACTAGTTTTGGATCTGAGAAATAATCCCGGAGGGCTTCTGGAAGAAGCGGTAACCGCCGCGAACATATTTTTGAACGGTGGGAAAATAGTCGCTACGCGGGGTCGTGTCTCCGAAAATTCCAAAGAATTCTTTGCAGATTCTGGAGACATAACCAATGGGTTGCCGCTGGTCGTATTAATTAACAGCGGTACAGCTTCTGCACCGGAGATATTGGCCGGCGCGCTGCGCGACAATAGGCGCGCGTTGATTGTCGGCACAAGATCGTTCGGGAAAGGCTCCGTGCAAAAAATCATTCCACTATCTGAAAAATCAGCGATTCGGTTGACTGTAGCAAAGCATTACACGCCAAATGGTGAATGCATTCAGACCAATGGTATCGTTCCGGATATCGAAGCAGATTACGCCCTAATAAAAAAGCCCGATAATATGTTTATAATCCGAGAGGAGTCGCTTAATAATGCTTTGGATGTGGACAAAAAGGCCAAAAATAAAAAATTTACAGATGCTCAAAACAAAAAAGCCATCGATGAGTTAGGCAAGAAAAAAGAGAAGAAAAATAACGATGAAGAAGATCAAGAGCTTATCTATCGCAAATTATCATTACCAGAAAAAGTGGATAAAGATTATCAATTGAACAAGGCGTTTGATACAATCAGGACGATTGAAAAGTTCAACAAAATAAATGGGAAAAGAATAAATGAAAACAAATAGGAAACTGTATTCAGCCTGGGGTATATTTTTTGCCTTAGTTGCCCTATTTGTCATAATAGTAGAAGCGTATCATAATTTTTGCTACAGATATGCTGAGGGATATCACTACAGAATCTTGATAGATAAGGACACTATTCGAGAAAACGACGAAAAGGAACAAGAACATATGCCATCAAGGGAAGTAGATGCCGACAATGAGTTTTATGAGCAAACAAAATATGGATACCTACCAAAAATTTCCTCAAGTGGAGAGCGTGTGTTCGATAGATATGCTGTCTGCGCCGAAACCGCCCCCCAGAAAAAGCTGCGAGTGATAGTTCTCGTCAACTATGACGATAGAATTGGAGTCGCTGTAAAATTAAATGGTCAAAAGGTAACCTTCATTGTACCGCACCACATGCCACAGCTGGAGAAAGTGGTGAAAATCATTCGTGAAAATGGGCATGAATTTTTCATACAAATGCCAACGCAGACCTCTGTAGCGGAGAACGAGAATGAAGTAATTGCGCCGTTTTTGGCCAATGATAATTTGGATAACACGCTCGACAAGCTATTTCGCCTGATATCTATCACAAAATATGCATTAGGAGTTGCAAATACCTCCAAAACCTTATTTACAAAATCCTCTCGAGATATGCCAGCAGTGGCCGAAGAGTTAACCAAAAGAGGGTTAGCTTTCTTCGATGTGGAAAAATCTAATGATTTGATGACAGAGATTTCTCAGAACAGCGGCTTAATTTATATAAAACCTACTAAGACATTTGAAGCTTCAGATTTCGATATCTCGAAATTAAGAGATGGAGATATTTTGGTGATACGCTTAGAGAATTTGGAAACGCTTATTAAAAAACTACCGAATAATTTCATGCTGACGCCCGTCAGCGCCGCCGTGAAGAGTGCTCATGCTGTTATATAGAAAATGTGTAGCTATTATCCTCAAAAAAGACTCTAAAGTTTTCGTCGGAAGGAGAATAGATATTAAGAACGCATGGCAATTGCCGCAAGGCGGCGTTGAAGAAAACGAAACGCCGCTAGAAGCAGCTAAAAGAGAGCTCTTTGAAGAAACAAATATTTCATCTATCGCTCTGCTTGGTTCGTCATCACTATACCATTATGATTTTCCTACGCATGTTCAACGAATTATTATCAGCAGGCGAGGCGAATTAAAATATCGCGGGCAAGAGGTTACATTTTTCGCTTTTGAATTTTTGGGAAAAGAAAGCGAAATAGATCTAAAAAAAAGCCCTCAAGAGTTTGTTGAGTGTAAATGGATGTATCCGCAGGAGTTGCTTCGGCTTATAGTGCACTTTAAAAGAGGCGTGTACGAACAGGCGTTGAAAGAATTTAGAAATAACGGAATCATCTAAACGGAGCGCGTTTCCTCGCCCATGAATAAAAGCGACCAAAACGTTAATCATGCGACGGGATCTCTGGTGGTTTTCGTATAAGTACTCTTTTTACGCGACGCGGATCAGCTTCAAGAATGTCAAACTCAACGCCAGACGGATGAAGGAGCGTCTCGCCGCGGGTCGGCATTCTTTCGGCAAGAAGCATGGTAAGTCCTCCCAGAGATTCTACTCGCGGCTCCTCGCAGCTTTCCTTCATTAATGGCCTTAATAACTCTATATGCAACAAATCTTCACATTTGCAGATGGGCGTTCGAGCGTCGGCGATTAAAGAACCGTCCTGCTTGGTAATTATCTGCGGAAAGATATTTTGATTTTGTTGAATTTCACCGACAATCTCGGACACCACATCATGCAGCGTTACAAGTCCATCGATGCCTCCAAATTCATCTATTACTAGCGCCATATGATTAACGGACGCTCGAATTTCCATCAACAATTCAAGTAGTTGAATGCTGGGAACAACATATATGACATCCTTTAAAAGAGGTTCTATATCAAACGACTTTGGGTTATTGATATAAGGCAGGAAATCGCGGACTCGAACTATCCCAACAATATTATCTAATGTATCTTTATAGATAGGAATTTGCGAAAAACTATTTTTAGAAAAAATCTTTATAAATTCATCTAATGTCGTGTCCACTTTAGCGGCAACAATATCCGCTCGTGGGACCATTATATCTTCTGCCGTTAGATCTTTTAGCCCAAGGACATTGGAGACAAGCGCAAGTTCGTTAGTGTCGTCCCCATTTATTCCGTTATTTGCTTCCGGATCCGATTCGATCAAATCTTCCAGTCTATCTATAAGTGGAAGATCGTTGTCCTTTTTAAACAGTTTTGACAGATAATGTCTAATCTTCAATATCATAACAACTTTCTCCATATGGGTTTTTTACATTCATTTTTTTTAAAATAACAACCTCCAGCATTTCCATTTGTTCAGCTTCATTTTTATTGGCATGATCATATCTAAGTAGATGCAGAAGACTGTGCACAATCAAATGTTTTAAATGATCCTGAAATGATTTTTTTTGTTCCAATGATTCTCGCTTAATAGTTTCAAACGCCAGAGCAATGCTCCCTAGTATATAATAATCATCATTATCATTCGGCGGAGATTCCATGGGGAACGAAAGTACGTTGGTTGGCTTATCTACACCTCTGTATGTTTTATTTAGAATACGAATCTCTTTATCATTTGCAAATAGAAGGCATATCTCTACGTTATTTTTGTTCAATTTTATCTCAGAAAATACCGCTTTTGCACATTCCGCCGCAATAGATCGAACTTCCTCTTCATTCCAGGAATTATATGCGATAGAAATTTCCAAGTTCATGAAACAACCACGCCGACTAGACTATGAGAAGCGACTTCTGTGATTTTCACTTTGGCAATATCATCCATCGTTACTGTATCTGCTGCATTAACAGATACTGTCTGTGAATATTCGCTTCGTCCCGTAAGTTGCTTGTCGTGTTTTCCTTTTTTGGTGAATAGCACATTTACATATTGTCCGATGAAATCATTATTGAATCTCGATTGCTGGTTGTTCAGTAAATCTTGGAGAATCTGCAATCTTTCGGATTTTACATCCTCCGGAATTTGATTATCCATTTGAGCGGCTGCTGTACCTTCCCGCGGACTATATTTAAAAGAATAAGCCTGCGCGTAGCCGATATTCTTCGCTAATTCTAGTGTTTGCTGAAAGTCGGCCTCAGATTCTCCAGGAAACCCAACGATAAAATCCGAAGAAATGGCAAGATCAGAACGATATTCCCGCAACATACCCACACGGCGCATATATTCGTCTCTAGTGTATCGACGGTTCATTCTTTTGAGCACGGAATCCGATCCCGATTGGACCGGCAAGTGCAGAGATGGTATTAAAATTTCGATTTCTTTATGCGCGATGGCTATATCTAAATCTACATCTTTAGGATTAGACGTCATATAGCGCAGTCGCTTTAGTCCGCTTATATTAGCTGCTAGTTCGAAAAGTAAGCGAGAAAAAGTACAGCGCTTTCCATCTGGCCCTACTCCTTTGTAGGAATTAACATTCTGTCCCAATAAGGTGATCTCTTTCACACCAAGGGAAACAAGGTTTTTTATTTCCGTACTAATATCAAGGACGCTTCGGGAAAATTCACGCCCTCGCGTATGAGGAACTATGCAGTAGCTGCAGAAATTATTGCATCCTTCCTGTATCGTAATAAATTCCGACACTCCGCGATCAAGAAGCGTGTCTGACGATTGCGGAAATTTGCTACCGATGTCTGCAACTGTGGATATAATTACGTTCGGTGGCCTGCTCTTGACGATCTCGTCAATTATCTCAGCAAGTTGATGAATGTTATGAGGACCAAGAATTACGTCCACGTAGGGGGCTCGACGTATGATATCTGCCGATCTGGTCTGAGCCATGCATCCGGCAACTACAATTATAAAATCGTTTGCAGATTTCTTTTTCATTGCCTGTATACGTCCGAGATCGGAAAATATCTTTTCATCAACTTTTTCCCTTATGCTGCAGGTATTTAATATAATAATATCGGCGTCTTCATAAAAAGAAGCAATTTTATGACCGGCGTGCGCCAGAACATCCGCCACTCGCTGTGAATCATAGGAATTCATCTGGCAACCATAATTTTTTATAAAAAAACGCATTAGTATCTCTGAAAAAGAAATTTCACAGCATGCTTTTCCAGTCTCTTTCAAAAATTTCCAGTCCCTGAGTAGTTAATGGATGATCGAAGCACTGTTTGAGAATAGATGGAGGTAGCGTCACCGCTCCGACTCCCAGCAATGCCGCTTGAATCACTTGCTTTCGATTTCTTATGGAAGCGGCTAGCACTCGCGTTTCGTATCCCTGTATCTCGAAAATACCCGTAATTTCTTCTAACAGAGTCAAACCATCATGCCCGCAATCTTCCAATCGCCCCAGAAACGGAGAAACGTAGGTCGCTCCGCACTTGGCTGCCAACAACGCCTGCGATGCGGAAAAGCAAAGAGTTAAATTAGTGGAAATTCCCTCCGCCGACAGCTCTCGGCAGGCTCGCAAGCCATCCCATGTACAGGGCAATTTTACACAAACATTGTTATGAATTTTTGCAAGGTACCGAGCTTCCGCCAGCACATCGTTACGCTCTCTCGATGTAACTTCTACGCTTACGGAACCGGAAACCAGCTGACAGATCTCGCCAATCAACGCACCATAATCACTGCGCCCGCTTTTGGCAATCAGGCTAGGATTTGTCGTGACTCCATCTATGAAATCTTTGTAAAGGATAACATCGTTTACATTCGCAGTATCTAAAAATATTTCCATCAGGCGTTCCCAACCATTAGACAGATGATACAATAAAGAACACTAATTCGCATCATTATTTTTGAGTCTGTATTCGTATTGGAAGCGTCCATCGATGGAGATATTCGATTATTCTTAGTGTATACTTATCATTTGGAAGGTCACGTAGAAAGTTTTCGGGAAATGATGAAGAATTTTATTCTTGGGGAAAATGGCGCGATATCTAATCGAAAAGTGTCTTTTTTTCTACTGTTTCTTAATGTAGTTACATCGGCAGCGGTAAGTATTTATCTGCCATGCCTACAGCAGATGGCTATCGATCTTAAAACGACCAATACTGTCGTGCAAATGACCATTGTGGCTCATCTGATTGGAGAATTTTCCGGTCGGATGCTGTGCGGAACCTTTATAGAAAGATACGGAAACCGCACAGTAATTATACATTCTTTAATAATATCCGTTTCCGGGCATTTAGGATGCATGATTTCAAACTCTGCACCAATATTTATGGCCATGAGATTCTTTCAGGCGATAGGTTCAAGCGTGGTCTATGTGGTTTCTCAAAGCGTGATTAATGAAACGTTTAATGAAAAAGAAAAAAGTCGCGTTATAGGAATTTTGGAGCTTTATCAACCGATTGCATGGATTTTGTCTCCCTTTGTTGGATCAATTCTAGCGGAAATCAGCAATTGGCGAATGTCCTTTTTAGCTTTGTTGATTGCCCAATTGATAGGAATAGTTTTTTTCTGGATCTATCCGGCGACAAAGCCTAAGGGCGCGAAAGAAATGTGTGCCGTCTCCAAAATTTTTCAAGATTATGCTCATGTGTTAAAAAATTCTTCGTTTATTATTTATGCCTTGATTCCAGGGTTGTTTGCTGGAGGGTATATGATATTTGCCACCAGTGCTCCTTTTATTTGCTCAAAATTTTTCGGAGACAACTCAACTGACATTGCATTATTTGCTGCAATTCCGCTGTTTTTCTATGTTATCGCGACCTTCATCTATAGAAATGTCGTCGACAAGTTCGGAATTGCTATGTCCCGAAGAACTGGAGCCTGTATATATGGAATTTTCGGCGTATATTTAATATATTTGATAGTGCGACATTCTCCATGGACACCGAGCATAGTGCTAGCGCTCATGTGTCTACAATGCGCTGGCAGCGCGTTTCTGGTGCCGGTGTCTGTGCTAAAAGCTTTGCAATCCACTGCGCATTCGCCTTGTATTGGAGCGTCAACAGTGGTTATTTTCAGAAATATTATCATGTCCATTTGCATTACGGTGGGCGCAAAGTTCACCGGCACCATTACGACCATAATGTCTTGCGTCTTCATGACGGTTGCAACAATTTTGGTTCTTATCACAACTAGAAAGATTATCAGAACCAGAGTCGCCAAAAGACAGAGAACCATCAAGCAGACCAAATGATGGAGCTTAGCGAAAATAGTATTTTAAACGGAGTAATAAAGCTCTTACAGCCAAAAAATGGATATAGAGTTGCTATAGATCCAATTATTTTAGCAAGTTTTATCAAATTAGCGGCGCATCAGCGGATTCTAGATGTTGGGTGCGGAGTCGGAACCATTGCTTTGATTTTAAAAAAGAGAGAATATTCTGCAGAAATTACTGCTCTGGATATGGATGCGGAAATGTGTCAAATTTGTGAACAAAACTCTCATATAAATTCTCTTCCGTTGAATATCATAAACGTTGGTATTGAAAATCATGAATTTTCCAGAGAAAAATCATTTGATCAAGTCGTAACAAATCCACCATTTTTCAAGAAAGAATCGTCTCGAGTTTCTGAATCAAAAAAATGGGCAAATGTAGAAACCATTAATTTATCGAATTGGATTCAGTGTTGTTTTCGTATGTTAAAAAATAATGGAATTCTCTCGATGGTTCACAGAGCATCCCGTCTGGATGAGATTTTAGGCGTGTTGAGGGGAATCGGATCTGTCCAAATCATTCCTATCTATCCGAAAAGTAATCGTGAAGCAAATCGCGTCGTTGTGCAAGTCATTAAATCGCGAAAATCCGAAATGAAAATCCTACCGGGAATAGTCGCGCATCAAGATAATGGCGCTTACACCGACGTCTTATTCCAAATGCTGTCGGGGGAATCATTATGAATTTGTTAGACTTTAGAGCGGAGAAAAATCATGAATATTACGGATGTTTTAATTCTGGGAAGCGGCCCAGCTGGATACACGGCGGCCATCTACGCCGCCAGAGCTGGAAGGTCAACTAAAATAATTGCTGGTCCACAACCAGGAGGCCAACTGATGATTACATCCGTCATCGAAAATTATCCGGGTTTTAGTGATCCAATATCCGGTCCAGTTTTGATGGATCAAATTAGGCGGCAAACAGAAAAAATGGGGGCAGAAATTATATCCGATGCAATTAAATCCGTTGATTTTGGGAAGTGTCCATTTATTTGCGTCGGAGAATCGGGCGTATCATATATAAGTAGAACGGTTATCATTGCGACCGGAGCCAACGCCATGTGGCTCGATATTCCCGGAGAAAAAGAATATCAGAGGGCGGGAGTTTCTGCCTGCGCCGTGTGCGATGGATTCTTTTTTCGCGATAAAAACGTTGCTGTAATCGGCGGTGGAAACACTGCTGCCGAAGAAGCGCTTTATCTAACGAATTTTGCCAAAAGCGTTCTGCTAATTCATCGCCGTGGGCAATTGCGCGCTGAGCAAATCCTGCAGAAACGTCTTCTGGAAAATTCAAAAATTGAGATAATATGGCACACCGAGGTAACGGACATACTAGGCGATGGCAGTCGAGTCACAACGCTTTTGCTCACGAATACAAAAGATCATACGAAGATGAAAAAAAGCGTTGACGGCGTTTTTGTGGCAATTGGTCATCGACCGGCGACAGAAATTTTTCGTAATCAGCTGGCTTTGGATGACAATGGCTACATTGTGACGAATAAAACCAACTTTACCACATCTATTCCTGGAATTTTCGCAGCCGGAGACGTTTGTAACTCCCTCTATCGACAGGCCATAGTTTCAGCCGGCCAGGGGTGCGTAGCCGCTATCGCTGCGGATAAATTTTTATCTGTTTAATTCAATTGCAAATAGAGTTTGATGAATGTTACTATCTATACAGTTAACGTATAAGTTGTGGAGGGAGTAAGATGGAATTAAAAGGCAGTAAAACAGAAAAAAATTTAAAAGAAGCTTTTTCCGGAGAGTCGCAAGCTCGGAATAAGTACGATTATTTCGCGTCTCAAGCCAAAAAGGAAGGATATGTTCAGATTAGCAAGATCTTCGCGGCAACAGCTCTTAACGAAAAGGAGCATGCAAAGATTTGGTTTAAGTTACTAAACGGCGGGTCGGTTCCTTCCACGCAAGAAAATCTGAGGGAGGCCGCCGCCGGCGAGCGCTACGAGTGGTCCGAAATGTATGCTAAATTTGCCCAAGAAGCTGAGGACGAAGGGTTTTCTCCCATAGCGCTTTTATTTAAAGAGGTTGCAAAGATAGAGAAAAATCATGAAGAAAGATACAAAAAACTTCTGGAAAATGTTCTGAATGACGGCGTTTTTAGAAAAGCGGAAAAAATTATTTGGGAGTGCAGCAATTGCGGATACTCCATCGAAAGCGTCAAGGCTCCTGGACGTTGTCCAGTCTGCGAACATTTGCAAGCATTTTTTGAACAAGTGGCCAATAATTATTAGAATAGTAGATACAGCGTAGGTATAACGTTGCGAAATGATGTACCGTGGAATGCAGCTAGCTGGATTAGCCCAGCCGTAGGCGCTGCAGTCGAATATTCTGGATACAACGACAGTGCGCTTCTTGCATTCGCTGAACACTTAGAATTTGAAGCATGGGCCCAGCATGTACTGAATGAACAAACGTAGGAGATCTGCGCCGATAATTATTAAGTTTCCTCTTCATCAAATCGAAGAACCAGCCCTTTGTTCCCAATGTTTGCTAATCCTTTGAAAACCTTATGGGGGTTTATGTTGACCTTTTTTGCTGGGGAAAATACAATGTCACTTCTGAGGCTGGGTGGCAGAGTGGTTATGCAGAGGACTGCAAATCCTTGTACGTCGGTTCGATTCCGGTCCTAGCCTCCAAGTGTAGCTAATACTCCAGCGGCTCATATCTTGATTAGGGATTTTAGTGTGCTACTATCTAACAATAATCTGCGTCAGAGGAGTAACGATATGTTTAGAGGTCTTGCTAACGCAGTTAGATTTTTATCGATAGCGGAGGTGGGAAATGCCAACAGTGGGCACCTTGGTTCTCCGCTAGGAATGTCTGATTGTCTGACGGTTTTATTTAAAAACTTTTTGGTATTCGATCCAAAGTTCCCGCAATGGCCAAATCGTGATAGATTCATCCTTTCCGGCGGTCACGGATCAGCGGCGCTGTATGCCATGCTATATCTCAATGGATATAAAAATATGACGCTGGACGATCTGAAAAAATTCAGGAAATTGGGATCAAGGGCGAATGGTCATCCCGAATACAATATATCTTCTGGCGTTGAAACAACAACCGGACTGCTGGGACAGGGAATTGCCAACGCCGTTGGTATGGCTATTGAAGAGCGGCTTTTAAATGCGCGATTAGGGGATGATTGTGTCAATCACTATACATACGTATTCGTTGGAGATGGGGATTTGATGGAGGGCATATCCCATGAGGCCAGCGCAATTGCCGGTCACCTGGCTCTGGGACGTCTCGTGGTATTGTTCGATAGTAATAATATTACCATCGATGGGGAAATAGATGCTTCTTCGAGCGATGATGTTCTAAAGCGCTATGAATCCTACGGTTGGCACACGGCAACGGCTGATGGCCATAGTGAAGAATCTATTTCCGCAGCTCTGGAATCGGCAAAAAAAGATCAGCGGCCGTCGCTTATCGTTTGTAGAACAAAAATAGGCTATGGAAGTCCACGAGAGAGCACGCCACAGGCTCATGGAGGAGCTTTTTCCGCAGATGAAGTCAAAGCAACGAAGGAAAAACTAAATTGGGTTAGCGATTCATTCGAAATTCCAGAGTATTTAATGAAAACTTGGGCAGTTATCGGAAAGCGTCATCACGAAAGTTGTGAAAAGTGGTACAAAGAGCAATCTCAAAAATATGATCTCTTGAAATTCGAATTTACAAGCGAGATAAAAAATGTTTTCCGAAATATTAAGAAAAGCTACTTTATTTCCCGTCCCTTTGAAGCGACGCGTAACAGTTCGAAATATATTATTTCTCAAATCATGAAAAATTCCTCCCTGCTTATATCAGGATCCGCGGATTTGGGAGGATCAACCGGATGTTTTTCGAATGTTTCGGCGCCATTACGACGGGAGGATTTCTCTGGCAATTATATACACTACGGCGTTCGAGAGCATGCGATGGGCGCCATAATGAATGGCATCGCCGCGGGCAAAAAGATAAAATGTATGGCCGGTACGTTTCTGGCGTTTAGCGACTACATGAGACCGGCCATTCGCATGAGCGCTCTAATGAATATTCCGTCGATATTTGTCTTTAGTCACGATTCCATTGGAGTCGGAGAGGATGGTCCTACCCATCAGCCGGTGGAACATCTCGCAGCGCTTCGAGCTATCCCTAATTTGAATGTTTTTCGTCCGGCTGACGCTATGGAAACTCTGGAATGCTGGGAGTGCGCTCTCAAAAGCAAAAGGCCGTCTGTTATAGTACTCACGCGGCAGGATGTGCTCAGTGTGAGATTCTGCGGGAGAACGAATCTCTGCGAAACAGGCGCTTATATCCTTTACGAGGATACTTCTGATAATTGCAGAAGGGTTACGTTAATTGCCACAGGATCTGAGGTTTCCATCGCTCAAGATGTTAAAAAAAAGCTAAATGATATGGCCGTTTCGGCAAATTTGGTCAGCATGCCCTGCTGGAAGTTATTCGACGAACAACCTGCTGAGTTTAAGAATGAAGTTCTCGGAAAATCATTACGGGTGGGAATTGAAGCTTCCAATGGGTTCGGATGGGAAAAATATATAGGTTCGGGATTATTTTTTGGCATAACCGATTTTGGAAAATCATGTTCCTGCTTGGAAAATTACAGACTTTTTGGCCTGACAGCGCAAAACATATGTGATGAAATTTTGAAAAAATTATCAATCCTGGATTATCAGTTGGAATTAATATGAAACAGAATAGACTTTTGTTGAAAATTGAAGATTTTGAAGGATGCGATTTAATCTCATCACTTTTGCAGGATTCAATATTCCACATTTCTCTTCACTTCTTTCATGAGAAAAAAAAGAGATTCCATCTCATGCTAAACAGATTTTGCTGGGAACATGCCGATTGCTTTGATGAAAATCAGTGTTATTACCGTGTTCATTCGGGATTATATATTCATCATGTGGATTCAATTTTTGTGCATGGCTCCATCGCAAAGGAACAATACTTAAATTTGCTAACCTTTCACTCCTCGAGTAATGAGATTAACATGGTTTTTTCCGGCAATAGTTACATATGTATAAATATAAGTAATATACTTGTTTATTTGAAAGATTTACATGATATGTATCCTACCATGACAATGCCTATGCATCCTTAGAAAGGTCAACGGGAAAAATTTTGATCTAAAATCATTGATTTATTAATATTTATTGTTTAGTTTTGAATAGTAGGGCGTGAAAATACGTTAGCCTTTCATCGCAGTGGCCTAATTATAGAAAGGGAGCTGTCTCTGTCCAAACCGTGGTTTGGGTACATGGCGCCCACCTGGGATCTGGCCACTTGAACAGATCCGGGCGACGATTTTCAGGCTCTCTATCGAGCCTCGGCTACAACTCATTCACCAAAGTTTTCAAGCGTTTTCGAGTACGTGCTTGTTTTATGGGATGTGGAGAAGGGTTTATTGTTTCTGTTTTTACTTCAGCCGCTTGTTTCCCATAGCCTAAAGCCACCAGCATAAAATCACGCCAGGCGATGGCTGGCAGAATACCGCCGGTAATGCTTTGATTCATAGGAGTGTTATCGTCATTACCCGTCCATACGCCCACAACCAGTGGATAGGAAAATCCGACAAAGCTAGCGTCGCGACTATCGTTACTGGTGCCGGTTTTCCCATAGCTTGGAACTGGCAGTTTCGCCCGTCTACCGGTTCCTCGTTCCATGAGGGCTCGCATTACTGTTTTTATTTTTTCACAATCTTGCTGTGATATAACTCTATTATTTTGTTTATGATAGGCGCGGTAGTAGGTTTTTCCATTTTGAGTTTTAATGCTAATAATTCCAAACGGAGACATTTTAATTCCATTTAGCATGGTTGCGCCGTAAGCTGCTGTGATTTCCAATAAATTCATACCGCTTGCCCCAAGTGCAGATGCAAAATTTCGTCCAATTTCGCTGGTAACGCCGAGTTGTTCAGCTTTTTCTGCAATAGCGTTCATGCCGACTTTTTGAGCCAATCGAACGGTACAAGTGTTGATGGATTTGACAAAAGCTTCCAATACGCTAACGCTTCCAACGCTTTTGTAACGATAGTTCTTTGGAGACCAGTTTCCAACGGTAATTGGTAAGTCGCTTATGTGGTCTTGGATATCGACGCCCTGTTCAAAAGCCGTTAAAAATACGAAATATTTAAATGCCGACCCAAAAGATCTCAGCGCTAGAGCCCGATTATATTGGCTTGTACTGTAGGTATGCCCTCCCAGCATTACGCGAACGGCTCCAGTTTTATCGAGCGCCACAAGCGCCATTTGACTGGCGCCATTTTTAAATCCATATTCATTTAATGTTTTTCTTATTATATAGGTAGCATTTTTTTGGAGCTTCGAATCCAGCGTTGTTCTAACTATTAAATCTTCCTCTCCGATTCCCACTAATTCTTGCACCTGCTCCATGGCCCAATCTGTAAAGTAGCGATTTTCGTCCATCGGTATCGAAAGATGAGCTAACCTCTCTTTCTCAAGCATAGCCTCTTTCATTTCATTCTCGGTGATATAACCTGCTTCCACCATGCTAGATAACACTAACTCCGTTCTTTGATCCGATTTGTCCACATTATAAAAGGGAGAGTAAGTAGACGGTGATTTAAGCACACCAGCCAGCTTGGCTGCTTCATATAATGTGAGCAGCCGCGCTCTTTTTCCAAAAAATCTGTAGGCGGCCGCATCGATTCCATAAGCGCCTCCTCCAAAATAAACGCGATTTACATAAATCGACAGAATTTGCTTTTTGGTAAATTTCTTTTCCAACCATAGAGCTAGAATAAGCTCTTGAACTTTACGTTTAACCGACTTACTCCGAGATAAAAATAAATTTTTTGCCAGCTGTTGTGTTAATGACGATCCCCCTTGTACAATGCGACGATTTAAAATATTCGTCCACATGGCTCGCAGAATTCCCCATATATCAACGCCGCAGTGTTTATAAAATCGTCGATCTTCAATTGCTATTATGGCATTTCCCATATATGGCGGCAGTTCATGAATTTTAACGACGTCGCGGAATAAATCTCCATATACGGCAATGGTTTTTCCATCATAGGACTCGAAAATAATACTCGCGCGTCGCCCTTTGGTCTCCAAATTGTTTAAATCCGGCATATCATGGATAAAAAATAAGAAAATGAAAAAACCAATTACGAGAGAAAATATGGCATAGGAAATGATAAAGCCATAAGCCTTTTTACGGTTTATGGAGAATATCTCTCTTTTTTTGTGTGCCATTACGCATCCAGATTAACGACGTTTAGCGCGTTTTCTTGTATAAAGTCTCGACGCGGTTCAACCACTTCTCCCATTAGAGTTGAAAAAATTTCATCCGCCTCTTCCGCATGAGAAAATTTTACCTGCATAAGTACGCGAGCATTGGGATCAATGGTGGTTTCCCAAAGCTGCTCCGGATCCATCTCGCCAAGACCTTTATACCGGCTAATAGCTATGCCTTTCTGCGCGTTAGTCATAAATTTATCCAGAAAATCCGTAGGAGACTTGACAAAAACGCTGGAATCTTTCGTTTTTAGCTCCGCAACGCCGTGCAAAAAAGAAGCGAAACCTTCGAGGTCAGATGAAAGATTGTGTATCTCCCGTAGATCAAAAATAGCCTTTGATATTTCAAATTTTTCGGTTACATTTCGCAATGTTCTACTGAAGATATAAGAACCGTCAGTTTCTTCGATATCCCATTCGCCATGTTCAATTTTTTTTAAATGAGCACACACAGCGGCGTGAGATAAGTTGAGATCTTTTGTAAAACCAAGCAACAGTAAAGCCTCCAGCAAAGCTGCATTGTTTACTTTATTATTAATGTGAGCGACGGCATTTTTGATCCTTATCGCTTTAGCGATAAAATCGCGAATATCGTTGGATGCAATGACTTCGCCATTCGATAATGTCAGAGATGTTGTCGGCAACGCCGAGCTTATCAGATAATCTTCCAGCGCCTGCTCATCTCGAATATAAACCTGCGATGTTCCTCGCTTTACGCCGTAGAGCGGAGGACGAGCGATATAAATATACCCCTTTTCTATCAGTGGTCTCATTTGCCTAAAGAAAAATGTCAGCAACAATGTTCGAATGTGACTGCCGTCAACGTCAGCGTCCGTCATAATTATGATTTTATGGTATCTGGCTTTCTCCACATTAAAATCTTCGCCTATTCCAGTACCTAAAGCCGAGATTAACGTTCCTATTTCAGCGGAAGTTAAGATTCTGTCGAAACGAGTACGCTCTACATTCAGAATTTTCCCCTTTAGAGCTAATATCGCTTGGGTACGTCTATCTCGCCCCTGTTTTGCGCTTCCGCCGGCACTGTCTCCCTCGACGATGAACATCTCGCTGAGAGCCGGATCCTTTTCCTGACAATCCGCTAATTTCCCAGGTAACGACGATATTTCCAATGAATTTTTACGACGAGTTAATTCCCGCGCTTTCCGGGCGGCTTCCCGAGCTGCCGCTGCCTCTATAATCTTAGAAGCAACTTTTTTGGCTTCTGCAGGTTTTTCCTCCAGCCACGAACTGAGAGCGTCGCTCATGACGCTTTCCACAACGCTGCGAACTTCGGACGATACTAATTTATCCTTGGTTTGAGATGAAAACTTTGGATTTGGAATCTTTACTGATAAAATACATGTCAACCCTTCCCGAGCATCATCTCCGGTCGGTGATATCTTTTCCTTTTTCATATTTTCCGTCAAATATGCGTTGACAGCTCTTGTGAGTGCGTTTCTGAATCCTGCCAAATGCGTTCCACCATTAGTTTGGGGGATATTGTTAGTGTAGCACAGCATGGTCTCATGATAACTGTCAGTCCATTCCAAAACCACTTCCACGGTTATGTCATCTTTCAATACGCATACGTAGATGGGAGAGTCTATTAGGGGATTTTTGTTGCGATCCAAGTGTCTAATGAACTCTTTCAGGCCGCCATCGTAGTGTAAATCCACCAAATGAGGCTCCTCGCCTGTTCTTTCATCTTTTAGTAATATATGAATACCGGAATTTAAAAATGCCAGCTCCCGCATCCGATGTTCCAAAGTTGCAAAAGCAAACTCTGTTGTCTTGAACGTAAGTGAAGACGGCCAAAATCTAACCAACGTACCGGTTTTGGAACCGCCTTCTCCGACAATCTTAAGAGGAGCGTCTGCGACGCCGTTGCAAAACTTCATGAAGTATTCTTTTCCGTCGCGCCAGATGGTCAGATCTAGGCGATCAGAAAGAGCGTTAACTACTGAAACGCCCACTCCATGTAATCCACCAGAAATTTTATAGGAGTTTTGATCGAACTTTCCTCCGGCATGCAGGTGCGTCATAATTACCTCGGCGGCGGAAACTCCTTCCTCCGGATGAAGATCCGTCGGTATCCCGCGACCGTCGTCCAATACGGAAACGGAGCCATCCGTATGAATGGTAATGCTGATTAATTTGCAATAGCCCGCCAAGGATTCGTCGATGGCATTGTCTACAACTTCAAATACCATATGGTGCAAACCAGTGCCATCGTCCGTATCTCCTATGTACATTCCTGGACGCTTCTTCACAGCATCAAGTCCGCGAAGTACTTTTATGGAATCTGCATTGTAACTTTCTTCTTGATTAGTCATGAAAAATTTCCAAATAAACGCGTTGATGATACTAAATTTTCAATCAAAAGTCGAATGCTATTGCCGTGGATCCCCCCTCTCTCCATCTTCTTTGTTGCTCCTTTTATTTTAGGCTCTATTTTAGGATATGTTAACGCTATTTTATCATGATGATATCTAAAGCGAGATAAACAAATCCCGCAAAGACGACATTGAGCTTGTCGTATCGAGTAAATATTCGTCGAAATTCCTTCAATCTCCTAAAAAGT